>CAZQEV010000447.1:0-1000 GCA_964592135.1 uncultured Syntrophomonadaceae bacterium | reverse complement strand
AGAATGCTTAAATTCCAACTTTACTGTCTATAATTATATCAAAAGTCGCTGGAAAAGCAAGCAATCCATGCCTGATCCCCGCAAGACTAATACCCTAATATCCTAATATCACAAGTCATTAAAAGAGCAACCAATTCAGACCTGTTTCCCCTTCCCCTTCATAGCTATTTGACTGAAGAAAAGAAGCCGTTGCATATTCCTTTAGCTTTTAGAATTGACTGGGTGAATATCTTACGGTCACTATAACTACCTGCTTTTTCCCCTCGTCTATGCGATAAACGATGGTGTAGCTCTTGATGAATAGCTGCCGGTAGCCGCGATTGGCATAGGCGCCTATTTTTCGTTCAGCGCCTCTGTAAGGTAATTTTTCCAGCCTGAATATCGCTTCCTCGATCTCTTCCACCAGCTTTACCGCCCTATCCTGCGCAAGCAGAGTTTTAGCAGTGTATGCATAGATGCCGTTCAAGTCACTCAGGGCACGGGTCAAAAACTTTATGTCGTACTTATCCAAAATGCTTCCTCCGCAAAGAAGCCAACGCCGACCTTGCATCATGGAGTTGTCCGTCCGCAGCGTATTCAGCTTCGGCCTCTGAAATCGCCGTATCCAGCTTTATCGTTTCCAGCAACTCCTCATAGGCTTCTATACTCATGACCACCAAATCCCCGTAGCCGTTCTTAGTAATGAAAATCGGCTCTCGTCTTGCATGGCAAGCGTCAGAAATCTCGTTGGTATTCCTCAAGTCGGTGATGGGTCTAATTTGCGGCATTTCGTCACTTCCTCCTTTTAAACATTATTGTAGCAGAATAACGTACAAATATCAATCGCACATCCCAAAGGGGGGGCTGTTAAATGTTGCTAAAAGGTCAAGTAATTTATGATCATAAAAACCCTTGGGGGCCATTTGTGGAATTTCTGAAATAACCTCTTGCCGGCTTGACAGATTTATGGCTCTGGATAATAATGTATTTATATGTTCGCAACGTAAGCCGCGACCGGTGG
>CAZQEV010000446.1:0-1000 GCA_964592135.1 uncultured Syntrophomonadaceae bacterium | reverse complement strand
TCAACCCGCCGCCCCGCACATGGCAGGCTGTTCCCAGGCAGACCTGGATCTCATGCTCACCGCAGGGCTCCAGATCAAAACTGCGGTAAAAAGTGGCGGCGCTGTAGAGGTGGCTCAGCGGAATGGAAAGCTCATCGGAGACCCTTTCCAGGGCCTCCCGGGGCAGGTAACGGAAGGCGGTGTTGAGCTCATGCAAAATGGCCACGATGGCTGTGCTGTCACCGCGGTAGCTGTCAATGATTTGATCAACTTGTTCTCTCATGGCATCCCGGCCGGCGGATCACTGCTCCCGCAAATATTCGACCAGGAACTCCCTCCTTTTCACCCCGGCCAGCTGCGCGGTGGAAGCCAGCTGCAGGGCGCCGGTAGGGCAGGCTTCCACGCAGGCAGGCAACCGGCTCGATTCCGCTCTTTCCCGGCAGAGATCGCACTTGATCATGACACGATCATCAGGAGCCGCCATGATCACGCCGAAGGGACAGGCCAGGACACACCATTTGCAGCCGATACACAGGTGATCATGCAGCAATACCGGCCCTTCCACACCCTGCTTGACCAGGGCCCCGGTGGGACAGATCCGCACACAGGGCGCATCTTCACAATGACGGCACTGCAGCGGCAGGTTGGACTGGCCGAAGCTTTCCACGATCACCCTTTTCTGAGGCCGGGGGTGTTCAGCGATAGCCTGGAACAGATTTTTGCTTTGGGAATGCTCCACAGCGCAGGCAATTTCGCAGCTGTGGCAGCTGATGCATTTGGATGAATCGACCACGATGTTCCCTTTCAAAACAGATCACTCCTTTCCCTATAAATGCCTGGTACAGCATTGAGCATCTTCTGGAGGGAACCACCCCCTTTTAAACAGGATGAATCGAAAGAGATCTTGCACTGCCGGATCGTGATACAGTAATTGCAATGCTTCACTGATACCGCTGGAGCAGGTAAGACCGGTCCGGCAACCCATCAAAAGAGGTTCTGTTCGGGCGGCAGTCACTGCCTT
>CAZQEV010000445.1:0-1001 GCA_964592135.1 uncultured Syntrophomonadaceae bacterium | reverse complement strand
ACCCCTACTGGTTTCTCTGGTGGGCTACTATCGGAGCAGGCTATGTTGCCCTTTCTCGGAACCATGGTTATCCCGGTGTTTTGCTTTTTTTCAGCGGGCATATCTTCGCTGACTTTCTCTGGCTGTCTCTTCTGGCGGCTGCGCTGCTTTCAGGAAAAAAATGGCTTACAGATATGATCTACAGGTGGATTGTTATTGGCCTGGGGCTTTTTCTTGTCGCTTTTTCCCTTTACTTTTTCTGGTCGGGGCTGAGATTATTTATTGGGTGATCGGGATTTATGAGCAATGAAACTGCCCCGTAAGGGAGCCAAAGGATCCGGGACCGGCTGCTCTCTGCGGCTTTGCGGGCTAGAAATTGACCCCGATGAGGGGGTAGAACCAGCTGTAAAATGAGCGCAGCAGCTCTGTAGGATTGGGAATAGGGACCCCGGCGGTGATGAGCAGGGCATAGACTGTGGCGGCTAGCCAGACGGCGGCGTAGCCGGCCAGCTCCGGCCATTTCTTTTGGTTGACCATGGCGGGTACCTGGATCAGGGCCATCAGAACCATGGCCAGCGCTACCCAAAACATATTCCCAGATTCCTCCTAGAGGGGGCTGTTGGTCAGCCCCGAGCGTAAAATATCGAATTCAACAAAAAGGTCAATCTTTAGCTGCGGGTAGATCTCCTCATCCCACCTGCTTTCAATCTGCTGCCACAGCTTTGGGTTTTTGCGGTAGATCAGGTTGCCGAAACCGATCACGTCTGCTTTAAGCTCCTGGGAGCGGCTGAGCAGGGCTTCGATGCGGTTGCGTGCTGCCGCGGCAGCACGCCGCTCCAGTGCGCGGATCAGTTCATTGTCGGAGTCCAGCTTGCCCGGTCCTTCATAATCCTGGATGCGGCCGTCTATTTTTACCTTCAGCTCGATGTGCCAGTCATCTGCATCGCCCTGCAGGCGCATTTTAGCTTTGTGTCCGAAAGCCCCAACACTGATATAGCTGCCCTTCTTTTCGGGCGACTCGA
>CAZQEV010000444.1:0-1001 GCA_964592135.1 uncultured Syntrophomonadaceae bacterium | reverse complement strand
TGCTGGATGGAGAGGAGTTAGCCGGTGCCAAACAAAACCGTATACTGAACACTACCATACTGGTGAATGCAAAAGCAGAACAAATCATTCCGGTTAGTTGTACCGAGCGAGGAAGATGGTCTTACCGGACCGATAAATTTTATGATTCTGGCACTGTTTCTCCTTCTTTCCTGAGAGCAGACAAACTTTCTTCTGTCAACATTTCTTTAAAAGAAAGTGGAACATTTCAGTCTAACCAGAGTAGAGTGTGGGAAAATGTTGAGAGTTTAAGCAGAGCAGCAAATGTTCAATCAACAACCGGTGCTATGAAAGATGTATTTGAACAAAAGAAAGATACCCTGGAAGATTATATCAAAGCTTTTCGGTTCGTGCCCTCCCAAAAAGGAATTTTTATCTTTATTGATGGAGAGATTGCTGGATGGGATATTCTTTCCAGAGAGACAGTTTTTAAAAAACTCTTTAAAAAATTGATCAAGAGTTATGCTATGGATGCTTTGATAAAAAATAGGGGAAAGATTACCATTTCTCGAAACCCTATTGAAGAGGCAAGGCGTTTTTTAGAAGAAGTTAAAGAATGTCAGGGGAAGAAATACCCTTCTACCGGATTGGGGGAGGATTATCGTTTTGAGGGTTCTGGTAAAGTTGGTTCAGCACTGGTGGTAGAAAAGCAGGTAATACACATGGCTTTTTTTAAGACCGGGCAGAAAGAGCAAGTCGATCCGATGTCGGGGTACAGGAAGAGAAGGGAATACCGAATTTAAGCACACTGATACTCTTGATAACTCTTCAAGGGAAGAAAATTCTGTGGTTAACGATGGATGAATGGTGAAGTGGGTGATATATTTAAATATTTTTTCTGGTATTGTAATCACAATATCGGTAAAAAATGTAAAATAACACTGCAAGATGGTTGCTGGAGCAATATAATTGAATTACAGAAATAGTGTTTATTATATGATAAGAGAAAAGATTGAAAGGAGAAATATTATGTTACAAATATC
>CAZQEV010000443.1:0-1007 GCA_964592135.1 uncultured Syntrophomonadaceae bacterium | reverse complement strand
CCGGGCTTGATCACCGCACCTTCGTGAATGACACTGCCGTCGCCGACAACCGACTCTTCATAAACGGCGGCGCGGCTTCCCAGCCGGACCGCACCGCAGAGAATCCCTCCTCTCAGCGCAGCGCTCCTGCCGATACAAGCCCCCTCCCAGGTCAGTCCCCTTTTTACCGATGCTCTTCCCTCCACCCTGGTATTAGCTCCCAGAACAGTGCCATCGCTAATCCTGACCCCTGCACCGATGTGACAGCCTGCACCGATATAGAGCGGCCCCTGTAGCAGTGCGCGGGAATGGATGTCCGTGTCTCCCTCCATCCAGATCCCTTTTTCACTTTCAAAACCTTTCAGCTTCACCCGGACCCTTCCGGTGAGGATCTCCCGGTGCGCCCTTAAATATTCCTGCAAGTCTCCTATATCACACCAGAATCCATCCAGGACGGCGCCAAAAAGCGGCTCCTTATTTTCCAGCAAGCGGGGAAAAAGATCTTTGCTGAAATCGAACATCCCTCCAGTTTCAATAAAGGAGAGCACCTCGGGCTCCAGAATGTAAATCCCTGTGTTTACCGTATCGCTGAAAACTTCCCCCCAGCCCGGTTTCTCCAGAAAGCGGTTGATCCTCCCGCCCGGATCGATCATCACCACACCATATTCCAGAGGGTTCTCCACCGATTTCAAAACAAGGGTTGCAGCAGCACCGCGAATGCGATGAAAGTGTAGTGCTTCCGTAAGATCAAAATCGGTAAGCGCATCCCCGCTGATCACGATGAAAGTTTCATCAAGCATTTCGGCTGCGTTTTTTACGCTGCCCGCCGTGCCCAGAGGTTCCTCCTCCACAAAATAATGCAGCTTGACTCCAAAGCGGCTGCCGTCTCCAAAATGGTTTTTAATCTGCTCCGGCAGGTACTGCAGAGTCACCGCAATTTCGCTAAAACCATGCTTTTGCAGAAGTTCGACGCTATACTCCATTAGCGGACGGTTCATCACCGGAACCATCGGCTTCGGCCTGTCGCA
>CAZQEV010000442.1:0-1010 GCA_964592135.1 uncultured Syntrophomonadaceae bacterium | reverse complement strand
ATCATCGTGGACACGGTCAAGACCGGTTTTGATTTGACAAATGCGCAAGCCGCTAAAATTGAAAAAGAGATTAAGGGTGCTATTGCCGAAAATATAACAAAGGTCGAGCATGATAATTACCGAAAACAGTTTGCGGTCAAGCAAAAGGCTAACGAGGAAATCAAGGTTGCCGAAGAGTCTCTCAGGGAAGATGAGCGCGAAGCGGCTGTCAAAGAGGTAGAAGCCAGGCGGCAAGCGGAATTTGATCGATTGCAAGCTGAGTTTGCAGAAAACCTCAACAAGGCAATCAGAGAAACCATTGAAGATCAGAAAACCATACAGGTTGAGGAACAAGCAAGGATCAAGGCAGAGAAAAATAAGAGATCAAAGGAAGAAGAGATCCGGGGCCATCTTCGCGGATTTGCGCGGACAATTCCCAGCTTTCTGATGGCCTATGGGGACCGGGAGACAAGGCTCCGCAACTTTGACAACTATACTCCTGACGAAGTGTTTCTTGAAGTGACTGGAATTACAGAGGAGCAGTTCAGATTCCTGCGAGACGGCGGGTCATATATTGACGAAAAGACCGGCGAGGAGAAATATTTCAACGGAGGTCTGTTCAACGAAATAGTTTTCGATGAGGCGATACAGGAATTCCTGAACAAACGTGAAAGGCTCGCTGATTATTTTGATGAATCTCACGAGGAGGATGTCTTCAACTATATTCCTCCGCAGGAGACCAATCAGATTTTTACGCCGAAACAGGTGGTCAGGATGATGGTGCAACAATTGGAAGACGAAGATCCACATATATTTGAAGATCCCGACAAGACCTTTATTGATCCATTCATGAAGTCCGGACTTTATATTACGGAATTGGTCAAACGCCTGTTCAACAACCCGGTAATGAAAGAGAAGATACCTGATCACGATAAGCGGCTAAAGCACATCCTCGAAAAACAACTGTATGGGCTGGCCCCCAGCGATATTATCTATCACATTGCGACGAACTATATTTTCAGTTTTGATAC
>CAZQEV010000441.1:0-1016 GCA_964592135.1 uncultured Syntrophomonadaceae bacterium | reverse complement strand
CATAGGTGATCCCGGTGGAGGCGCAGGCACGGGAGATTTCCTCTACAGCGATGGCATAAGCCAGGTAACCGTCGCCCGTGCCCCCGTATGCTTCGCTGAAGGGGAGAGCGAAAAGATCGAGGCGGGCCATCTGATCGATGATCTCTGTGGGGAATCTCTCTTCCCGGTCCAGCTCCGCCGCTACCGGGGACAGCTCCTTCTCGGCAAATTCGCGGACCATCCGCCTGATCAGATGCTGCCCCTCGTTGAGCTGAAAATCCATCAACCAACCTCCTTTCATCAAACATGAATCATGAGAAACAGGCGCCGGGGCCTTTAATCTGTTCCGCCCACCGCAAAGTGAGGCCGGCGGACAGCTGAACGGCCCGGTTAACCCCTTCCTGTCTCTTCCATATGCAACAGCTGTACCAAACTGGAGAATGGGAGGTTTTGCGCTCTAACAGGCGATATTGGTGAACCGGTCTTCCGCTGCCGCTAAAAACAATGTCCGCTATAGCGAACAATTTCAGGACATACTGTCCCCTAAAGCGCACACATCCTTTTACCTTTCGGGGGCACTAACTGTTGCTCACTTTCACTCGCCGGGTCTACTGGGCGCCCCGCGGAACGCCCGAACTGCGGCAGTCCGCAATCCCGGAGCGCACTGCTGTCATGCCGGGTGCAGTGCAGGGAATATGTAAAAACTGCCAAAATCCGCATTAAAGCAAAAAGATTCTAAAGATTGCTCAATGTCTCTGCAGGTAATTCTGTCTGGATGTTGAAAGCTATACTCATAAATAAAAAATAGCACTGTTTTGCCTACTGCAGCGAATGCCCTCTGCAAAACTGTGCCATGCGGAGTAAAACGATGTCCAGCCCCGAAGCAGAAGAGCGTTTGCTAATTGAAAGCATCCAGGATGGCTATTTTGAGATCGATCTTGCCGGCACTTTTACCCGGGTCAATCTGGCGGCCTGCAAGATTTACGGCTACTCCAAAGATGAGATCATCGGGATCAATTACCGGGATTACACGACTA
>CAZQEV010000440.1:0-1019 GCA_964592135.1 uncultured Syntrophomonadaceae bacterium | reverse complement strand
GGGGAAACCACTTTTGCAAAGACGCTGCGCTGATATAATACCCTGCAACACCGCCCAGAGTATTGAGCATGATGTCATCTATATTGAAAGTTCTGGGAAAAACCAGGCCTGAGTATGTGAAAACAAGCTGGCAGGTTTCAATGGAGACAGAGCCAAGCAGGACAATAACAGCAGCTTTTTTTATCTCTTTGACATTATATAAAACCCTTAAATAAACGCCCAGCGGCAGCAGCATGATCACATTATAAAGGGTCAGTTTCACCGAATTCCAGAAGGACCAGCTCAGCCCGCCTCGCTGATATTCGCAAACCCAGTCTGATATAAATTGCAGGGGGCGCAGTTGAATTATGATTGTCCCGGAGCGGGGCGGATAGAGAAACCCGCCGGTTGTATATCGTAATACATAGAGCATGTATACAACAAAACTGTAAAACATCATCCTGCGCAGCAGCTCTGCTCGCCTGTTCCTGATGCAATCGATGATCATATAAACGATCAACAGACATATACCCACAGGCACCGGATCAACTAAATAGCCCAATTTTTCACCCTTTTGTGCCGGCGATCAGTTCATCCCAGGCCAGCAGTGCCGCGCCCAGGGCGCCGGTAATTTGGGGTTCGGCCGGAACCCTGATTTTCACGCCGAGCCTCTGCTCCAGCGCCTGCACCACGGCGCTGTTCTTGGCCACACCGCCTGTCATCATGACCGCTTCGGCAAGCCCGGCGCGGTGAACCAGGCCGGCGGTGCGGGCGGCGACAGAGTCGTGCAGCCCCCGGGCAATCTCGGTGCGCGGCACCCCCGCGGCAAGCAGCGAAACCACTTCGGACTCGGCAAAAACGGTGCAGGTGCTGCTTATGGGGGTACCCCTGTCAGCCTGCGCACTCAAGGCGGCCAGCTTTTCCAGCTCAACCTCCAGAGCCTGAGCCATCACCTCAAGAAAACGCCCCGTCCCGGCGGCGCACTTGTCGTTCATCGCAAAATCAAGCACTTTGCCGGCACCGTCAAGGCGGATCACTTT
>CAZQEV010000439.1:0-1023 GCA_964592135.1 uncultured Syntrophomonadaceae bacterium | reverse complement strand
GTGTCCAGCTTGAAGGAACGAAAATCAGACCGGCGCGTTAAGCGTACCCGTGCAAAATTCAACGGAAAACCACCTGTTCAATTTAGAATCTAACAGGTGGCCTAATCCGGCTTTTTGTGCCTAACTATTGACTATTTTAAATCCGGTGACGGCTTTCCCTCATAGCTTATAATATATTTCGATATTCCCGTGCGCCATACATCACACGCATGATGATGACTTCTTTTTGTGTCTGGTTTACCAAATGAAATACCAGATAGTTTTGGACCACCAGTTTCCGATAACCCTTAGATGCCAGATAAACATCTTCCACTTCCGAGCCGATGAGAGGGAATTGTGTCAGACGATTGATGGATTCCTCCATTTCATCCAGCAGTTTCAGGGCTGCCTGTGGACTTGAGAGGGTTTCGCTGATATAGGTATCAATTTCATTCAGATCTCCGTAAGCAAGCGGCGTATACCGGATGCGGTAAGTTTCATGCGTCATGCTTCTCCCTCAGCCGCTTAAACAGGTCATTACCGTCCAGGAGAGGAACACCCTCCTCAATCTGGCGCTCGGCGGCACCGAGTTTTCGATAGAGATCCAGAAGCCCCATCTGTTTTTCATAGGTGTCCATACTCATGACAACAAGATGGCCACTGCCGTTTTTAGTGATAAAGACCGGCTCATTATTTTGATAGCACAGCTCGGAAATCTTTCCAGTATCGCGCAGATCAGTCATTGGTCGAATTATCGGCATAACAATCAGCTCCTTTCTTGCCTACAGTATAGCACAAATAAAGGGCGTAATTCAATCATAATTATGACTGTATTTTATACAACCTTAAAGCTTTAAAGCACTCTAAAGCATGCCGGCCTATCCGAATAAAGCGCCCGGAGAGCCGAACATATCGGTGCTCAATAAGACCAAATGGGAAGAGGGAAACGAAGTAAAAAAACAAGTATATTCACAGGGCTTCATTGACATATCTTTCTACTTAAATCATACTGGCAATATGGCAGATAAACAACGTTCAGTTCGT
>CAZQEV010000438.1:0-1026 GCA_964592135.1 uncultured Syntrophomonadaceae bacterium | reverse complement strand
AAACATGGAGCAACTCTCGGATGCAGATGCGCCGGTTTTAAGCCGGCGCATATTTTTACCCCTAAAAAACGGTCATTTTCCCCTCCCTTTGCGGTATAATCTAGCCGGCTCTATTGCCCTTCAGGTACAAAAGGGGTTTCATCTCGAAGAGGAAGTGCCCTGGGCCGGGGACTGCACGATATGAAGAACCGCATTCACCATGCCGGAGGGATGATTCAATGTACAAAGGGAGCTTCTTTTACATTTAAGCTTATGCCCCGGGGATTTGAATCAGGGGAGGTGCTTGCAGCACATCCTCTTCTCCCAGCCCTATACAAAGCTTCATCCGCTTTCCTGAAAATCTCTTCATAGGTGTTCTCATTATCAAGGATTGCTATACCCATGCTGATGGAAAGCTGAACACTTTCATCTGTTTTCTCGATGGCGGTGATAAGTTGCCGGCACTTTGAACGGACAAACGAAGCCGAGGGAATATCATGCACATATACGCAGAACTCGTCTCCCCCGATACGGCCGATGATGTCAGTTTGCCTGAATGCAAGCCGCAAATTCGTGGCTATATTCTTCAATGCCTCATCGCCTTTTAGATGCCCGTAAGTATCGTTGATCCGCTTGAAGTTATCGCAATCGATGATGAGGAGTGCATCCTTTTTATGGCTATCCCTGTTTTTCAGGGATTTGCCGATCAGACTTTTCGTAGTCAATGCATTGCACAAACCTGTCAGCCCGTCCAATTGCGATAAGGTAAGAAGCTCCTCTTTTTCAGCCATCTCTTCGCTGACGTCGATGAGTTTACCGATGAAAGAATGTATCTTCCCCCGATCATCCTCAATATTTGAGAAAACTATCCTGTATATCCCGGCCTCATCTTCGCCCGAAAGGTTTCCCGCTAGAGCCCTTTTTCAGCCAGCACTTCCTTTGCCGGCGTTCTGTCGCCGGTGCAGCTGATCATGCGGGGGGCATCCAGGAAAGAAAGTTTAAACCCCAGGCCGCGATACAGCTCAACAATTCGCGGGGTGGCCTGGT
>CAZQEV010000437.1:0-1027 GCA_964592135.1 uncultured Syntrophomonadaceae bacterium | reverse complement strand
CATACTTGATGCAGGTAAAAATTTTCATTTAATCCTCCACCTCCTAAGCGGAATTCGTTTTTGACTGTTCTATGTCCAACTCTCCTAAAAGCTCCATGATTTCAGCCACCCGCATCTCCTCCTCAAAACCCTCCGCCTTCACGGCATCATCCAGGGTGAGGACGCAGAAGGGGCAGGCCACCGCCACAATATCAGCGCCCAGAGCCCGGGCATCTTTGATCCGGGTCTCAGCCAGGCGCTCAACCTTCGATTCCGATTCCACCCACATTTTCCCACCGCCGCCCTCGCAGCAAAGGCTGCGTTCACGGTTACGTTCAAATTCAAGAAGCTCGATCCCTTCAATAGCTTTCAACAGACGGCGTGGTTCTTCAAAAACACCGCTCTGCTTGCCCAGATAGCAGGGATCATGAAAAACAACCTTTTTAGTAAACCCGTTCTTAAAAACAAGCTTGCCCTGCTCCAGCAGCTCGGCCAGCAGCTCCGTATAGTGGAGCACCGGCTTGTTCAGATCGGGGTAGCGGGTTTTAAAAGTAGTGAAACAATGCGGTGAAAGGGCGACAATACGCTTGGCCTGATACTCGTTAAGAAGTTCAGTGTTATCCTCAACAATCATTTCAAAGAGGCCCTCTTCTCCAAGAGTAAAAACCTCGCTGCCGCAGCAAGACTCGTCGTCCCCGAGAAAAGCGTAATCCACGCCGGCTTTTTCCAAAAGCCGGACCATGTTCTGAGCAATGATCTGGACACGGGGATCATAGGCAATGGTACAGCAGACATAGAAGAGGTTTTCCACCGCCTCATCAGGCCGGGCAATTCTCACATTTAATCCTTCCATCCAATCGCCGCGGGTTGCTCTCGGTTTTTCCCAGGGATTCCCTTCCCGGAAAACAGACTCAAGGGCATCCCGAACCGTAGGTTGGGTTTTTCCACCCTCGACTATGAGCGACCTTAAGCCGATCAACACTTCCAGCGGTTTAAGCCCTTTCGGGCAGCGGACCGCGCAGGTATGACAGGCGGTGCAGTCCCAGAT
>CAZQEV010000436.1:0-1036 GCA_964592135.1 uncultured Syntrophomonadaceae bacterium | reverse complement strand
GAACAGAAGCTGCTCGGAGACAAAACAAAGCAGGGCTTCTACAAAAAAGTCCGGGGGGAAGCAGGCTCAGAGATATTTGCTATTGACTACGATACACTGGAATACCGCCCCCGGGAAAAAGCAAGGTTTGATATTCTCAAAAAGACCAAGGATGCTGGCCTCAAAGATGGACTCAAGATGCTGGTCAATTCCGATGATGAGGCGGGCAAATTTGCCTGGAGCTTAATGAAAAAATTGCTGACCTATTCCGCCAACCGCATTCCCGAAATTGCCGATGATGTCGTCAATGTGGACCGGGCTATGAGCTGGGGCTTCAACTGGAAACTGGGGCCCTTTGCCGGCTGGGATGCCATCGGCCTGCGTGAGAGCGTAGAGCGGATGAAAAATGAAGGTGAAAAGATCCCCGCATTCGTCGAGGAGATGCTGAACGGCGGCCACGAAAGCTTCTACAAGGAAGATGATTCCGGAGCCCTTTCATTCTACGATATCGCCTCTAAGAGCTACAAGCCGGTCCCGTTGAGTGTAGAGGTTATCAGCCTACCTGCGCTGAAAAAACAGAACAAGCTGGTCAAGGGAAATGACGACGGCAGCCTTATCGATCTTGGCGACGGAGTGGTCTGCCTGGAAATGCACAGCCCGCAGCAGGCTATTTCTCCGCTTTTCACCCAGTTTATTTTTGAAGCCGTCGAGGAAACTGAGAAAAACTTTTCCGGCATGGTCATCAGCAACCAGAGCGGAAATTTTTGCGTCGGCGCCAACGTTGCGCTGCTCCTGATGGCAGCCCAGGGCGGCGATTGGGATATGCTAAACCAATCTGTTAAAGATTTCCAGGATGCCTTGATGACTGTGAAATACTCGCGAATTCCTGTTGTCGCTGCACCATTTCAGATGACCCTGGGCGGCGGGATGGAAATCATCCTGCACTGTGACCGGATCCACGCCGCTGCTGAAACCTACATGGGCCAGGTGGAAATGGGCGTAGGGCTGCTCCCCGGCGGAGGCGGAAACAAAGAGCTGCTCTACCGCTTCATCGAGG
>CAZQEV010000435.1:0-1039 GCA_964592135.1 uncultured Syntrophomonadaceae bacterium | reverse complement strand
CATGAACAGCAGCGCAATCACTGCTGCAGCTACCAGCCCGTAAGGTTTTTTCTTCCTCCTTTTTTGCAAAGCCCTGCGCAATCTGTCTGCCAGTTCTTCAGGAACAGCCATCTCTCTGACAGCCCTGCCGCTTTCCCTCAGCATTGTTTCGATCTCCCTCACCGGTATTCACCCCCCATTCTCTCTTTCAGTTTTTTCAGGCCGATGGAAACCCTGGACTTCACCGTGCCCACAGGAACAGCCAGTATTTTAGCTATGGATTGATAATCAAGATCCAGGAAATACCTTAATTTAATAGCCTCTTTTTGCCGCGGGCTCAGCCGCTCCAGCTGATCCCGCAAGTCAGAGGCGGCATCCCTGTTTTCATATTTTTCAATGTATGGTGTTTCTTCCAGTCTTTCCACGGGGACGACCTTGCGCCCTCTTCTTTTCATTTTTTTGCAGCGATTCACCAGTATGGTTTTGCTCCAGCTGTCAAATGATTCTGGATTCTTGAGACGCCGGATGTTTTCAAGAAGGATGACAATCATATCGGCCACTGCGTCCAGGGCATCTGCCTCATTGCTGGTGTAAAGATAAGCCAGCCGGTAATACTCTTCCTTGCGGCACATAATCGCCTGGACCAGGGCCTCCTGATCACCTTTCCCGGCCTGGCGGATCAACTCAACTTCCACCGAGATCACCCTCCAACCAATTGTAAGAGTCGCCGGGCGCCCCAAAGGTTCATTACAACTTCTGTGCTTTCAACAAGGTCTCCAATTCGGCAGCGCTGCTAACCGGGGCCAGGCAGGTATGATTGAGGCAGAGATAGGCGCGAGCTTCGCCCTCCGGAGCGGCCATCGGTTTTATAAAAGGAGCTATCTTTTCGATATTTTTTTTATCGGAGCACTGAGGATGAAAAAGCATCACGATATTAGGATAAAAGCTGCGGCGCACCGCTGCGGCCATTTTCCCGGCTTCAGCCGAATTGGAGTCACCGGCGATGACCAGTTCCGCTGTGGGACCGATTGCAAAATCGAGAGCGGCAAGCATCTGGGTG
>CAZQEV010000434.1:0-1039 GCA_964592135.1 uncultured Syntrophomonadaceae bacterium | reverse complement strand
GCTGTTGTGACAGTTACCTTTACCGTGTGGAGCGTTTACCAAAAGCGCACTCTTATCGACTTTGATGCCGGAATCAGCGTTACCGGGGAGAGCGTCCATAAGGATGCGAAACTGATTGTGGAAGAGCTAACGCTGCACCCCCCGGGCCAATGCGCCGCCTGTGACGCTATCCGTCAAGCCCAGGCGGACAGCGCTTCCCTTTTGGTTCTGGGCCTGAATATTTCCCTGGACCGGGCGCCCGGCTTTATCGGGGAGCTGCTTGTCACTTTGGCAGTGGACCCGCAGTATAACGGGAAAACTATCACCATCCTGCACTGCCGCAAGGGCGTCCTGGAAACATACAGCGCCGTGGTGAGTGAGGGCGAGGTCACCTTTACGGTCACCGCCCTGTCGCCCATGGCCCTCTTCGCCGCTGTGGAGAAGGCCACTGCTCCCGAACCCCAAAAAACCCTGCCTATAACCGGTTTCGGCGGTCCAGCCCTGCTCTTGTTGCCGGGCGCTGCCGTTGCTTTGACGGGCGCTGCTCTGCTTTACCGGAGAAGAAGGCTCTCGCGCAAATAGCGGGCAGGTAACCGGTTCAAGGAACCGGATTTTGAGCAAAGAGGCGGGCCGGGGAGGATCTTTTCCCGGCCCGCTAGCATGTGGATGTTTTGGATAATAAAATAGATATTCCCTGTTCGAAATGACCTTGACCGTACCATCATCGAAAGGATAATATGGCGGAAAGCTGGGGACGATAAAAAAATATCTATAAAATTCAATTAAGTGCGAATGCCTTTCATAAATACCATGTTCATGTAAAGGTGGTGTTCTGTGGACAATCAAAGGAAAATACCCAACAGGTTAATCAAAGAAAAATCCCCCTATCTGCTGCAACATGCTTATAATCCGGTAGATTGGTATCCCTGGGGTGAGGAACCCTTCGCCAAGGCGCAGGCTGAAAAGAAGCCTCTTTTTTTAAGCATCGGCTATGCGACCTGCCATTGGTGCCATGTGATGGCCGGGGAGTGCTTTGAGGATGAAGAGGTTGCGGCCTTAC
>CAZQEV010000433.1:0-1044 GCA_964592135.1 uncultured Syntrophomonadaceae bacterium | reverse complement strand
GAGATCACCGGCATTGGCAAGGGCCGCTTCGATGCAGGCGCCTGTTTTCGACGGCGCCGAGATGAGCTCAATCTGGCGGGCCCGGGAAAGGCCCATGAGTGTTTCAAAGAAATGGTGGGCGTATTTCTCCATCTCCCCCGACTTTGCCGTCATCCTGGCCAGGATCTCCCGCTCGCGCTCCCGGCTGAGGATAGGCAGTGCGCTTTTACTCTTGTAGGCCGCGATTTTCTCCGCCATCTCCATTCGCTCAAGGAAAAGCTTAAGCATGGCCTCATCAACAGTGTCAACCCTGGCTCTCATTTCAACCAATTCCATAACTTTTTCCCTCCAGTATCATGTCCAGAATTACAGCCGCGGCAGCGGCTTCGACGACAGGCACCGCCCGGTGGGCAATGCAGGGGTCGTGCCTGCCTGTTATGGTGATCCTCTCAGGCTCCAGGCGGGAGAGGCTCACCGTCTGCTGGGATATGGCGATGGATGGGGTGGGCTTGACGGCGGCCCGGAAGAGAAGGGGCATGCCGTTAGTGATCCCGCCGAGAATACCGCCGCAGTTGTTGCTCACCGTCCTGATGGCGCCGCTTTCATCGATGAAGAAGGGGTCATTGTTCTGCGAACCCCGCAGGCGTGCGCTTGCAAAGCCGGCGCCGAACTCGATCCCCTTCACCGCCGGTATGCCGAAGATGGCGGCGGCGAGGCGGTTCTCCACGCCGCCGAAGTGGGGCGAGCCCAGGCCGGCGGGAAGTCCTGTGGCGGCGCACTCGATGACGCCGCCCAGGGAATCCCCCGCTGCCGCCGCCTCTTCGATGAGCGCCCGCATCTTCAGCCCCGCCCCTTCATCGATGACGGGGAATGTTTTTGCGGCAATCTCTGCGAAAAGCTCTTTGGCGGGGCTCAGGGGGAAGGGCTCATCGCAGAGGTCACCCACTGAGGCGATGTGGGCCCCGGTATGAATCCCCCGCCGGGCCAGGATCTGCTTTGCAATCCCTCCCGCAATACAGAGAGGCGCCGTAAGACGGCCCGAGAGGTGGCCTCCGCCGCGCAGAT
>CAZQEV010000432.1:0-1048 GCA_964592135.1 uncultured Syntrophomonadaceae bacterium | reverse complement strand
TGGTACCGCCTGGCGGCAATGCCGGAGGCGGCATACATCTTCAGATGGCGGGTGCTGTAGCCCCTTTGGGCAAGTTTCTCCTGCAGGGTGCTGCGTTTAATCTGGCCCGGTGGCACCCGCCCCTCCCATTCAAGGATCTTGATGATCTGGGCCACGCTGCGACTGGGCACCTCCCGGCGAAGCAGTATAGCCTGATCTAGGACCTGGGGCGGTATGGCCGGCTCTCTGCAGCTGCTTTTGCCTTCCGGCTTGAGTCCTTCAAAACCGTTGGCCCTGTACCTGGCCATGTACCTGCGCATGGTCCGCTCTGAAATACCGAATTGGGTACAGATCTGACCCCTGATCTGCCTGGCATTGGCGGGATCCAGGCCTTCCGCCAGCAAAGGCGAGATAAGCTGCAGCCTTTCCGTGGCAATCTCTTCTGCCTTTTTCCTGTCCTTCATGTTAATTCCTCCCTTGGGTAAGGTTTAACATGAGTCTACTGTTGCAGCGACTGGACAGGAATGCAGAACGGGTCTAGACCCAACAATTTGCGTTTACCACCGGGCGGACAACACGGGCCAGCCAGCCGGGCGCATTGCCAACGTGTTGCCGGATCCTTTGGAGCGGAGATCCGGGAAGTCCGGACCCAGCTTCCGCAGCACCTCTGCCAAGACGGATTTTGATGGAGGTTAAAACACCCAGGAAATGATTGGCCAAAACCCTGAACCACTGTTTCCAGCGGTTGATAGTGGATTCATCGGCTGCCACGCTGAGAATCTCCTCGCCGCTGACTACTGCCTCAATGCTCCTGCTACAGTGGCGCTTGTAGGGCACCAGGATGTCGGGCAGCTCGTGGTGCACCCTGTTGCAGCACCCACACTTTAGCCTCCGAATCATCAAAACCACGCGCTCGCCGGTGTCCTTGATGCAGCCGCGTCTTCTGCTGCCGATCACTTTCAGCATCCCGCCACAGCAAGGACAACGGTGCTGCTCTCCGCTCTTAACTAAAAACACCCCGGGAGGGGTTCTCAATCAGCTGGTACTTTGATACAATAACCATGCTTTC
>CAZQEV010000431.1:0-1049 GCA_964592135.1 uncultured Syntrophomonadaceae bacterium | reverse complement strand
GGCGGCCTCGTCGGGAATTGTACCGGTCACATAGAAAACTGTACTTGCTCCGGCACAGTCACAGGAAATAATTATGTCGGCGGCCTGGCGGGAAAAATTTCATTTAATGCATACATTAGTAACAGCAGCGCCTCCGGCACAGTCACAGGAAATAATTATGTCGGCGGCCTGGCAGGAGAAAACAGCTTAAACGGAAACATTTCCAACAGTACCAACACCGGCCATGTCCTAGGAAATGACTATGTCGGCGGCGTGTCGGGAAATAGCGAAAATAAATCAACCATTTCCAACAGTACTAACACCGGCAATGTCACCGGTAATAATTGTGTCGGCGGTGTGGCGGGAAATAGCGATGGACTAATTCACCGGGCAACCATTGCCGACTGCTCCAACAGCGGCGCGGTCAAAGGAAAAGATTATGTCGGCGGCGTGGCGGGGAAAAACGTAAGCAATGCAAAAATTACAAACAGCCATAACACCGGCGATGTCGAAGGCATGGTCTATCTAGGCGGCGTGGCGGGAAACAACAGGGACAACGCGATCATTAAAGACAGTTCCAACACAGGTGCGGTCTTGTCAACATCCGAGGCACAGTACATCTTTATTGGCGGTGTGGCGGGAAACAACACCCTCTCAACTGTTGATAACTGCTTCAACACCGGTAATGTCAGTGCGATCGGTACTTATGTCGGCGGCGTGGTGGGAGACAATGGTATCCAAAGGGGCGACCCGGCCGGCGCCATTACAAACAGTTGGAACGCCGGAACGGTCACCGGAGGCAACCATGTGGGCGGCGTGGCAGGGAACAATGACTTTACCGCAATCATTAAAAACTGCTATAACACCGGCGATGTCATTGCAACCGGTGATTATGCCGGCGGCGTGGCGGGACTCAGCAGCCTCAATAGCCGTATTGAGAATTGCTATAACATGGGAAATGTCACCGGCTCAGGCAATTATATCGGCGGCGTGGCGGGAGCCACCAACACAACCGTAAACAATATAGTCAATAGCTATTTTCTTCAGGGCACGGCTGGAAAGGGTGTCGG
>CAZQEV010000430.1:0-1050 GCA_964592135.1 uncultured Syntrophomonadaceae bacterium | reverse complement strand
TTGACGAGCTTTTGCAAAAAGCGCAGGAGTACGGCATCGAGGCTTACGCCGCCGGTGATGCCGAGGAGATCGCTGAAGCATCAGCGGCGATATTTTCCGGCAAGATCACCGGGCGACGGATTGTGCAGGACCTGGGCGTCGATCTGCCCATTCCCTGCCACTGGGAATCGTTCGGCCGGCTGCTCAAACATAAGCCGGGCGAGGCTGCCTCTTTTACCCCGCAGGAGCAGGGCGCGCCGGTTTATCCTCTGATCAGGTGCACGCAGGAAATACCCTGCAATCCCTGCACCGAGGCCTGCCCCCAGGGATGTATTACCATGCCCGGGTCGATCCTGTCACTGCCCCGCTTTTCCGGCGAATGCATCGGCTGCGGGCGCTGCCTCCTGGCCTGCCCCGGCCT
The DNA here is from genome assembly GCA_964592135.1 of uncultured Syntrophomonadaceae bacterium. Taxonomy (GTDB): domain Bacteria; phylum Bacillota; class Dethiobacteria; order DTU022; family DTU022; genus JAAZIN01. The sequence continues at coordinate 650 of CAZQEV010000430.1, read as the reverse complement.
GGCCATTACCCTGCTCATAGATGATTACGATCCTGAGAAAAAGAGAGCCTTGCTGATGGTGCCCTTTGAATTTAACAATGAATCCATTCCCCTGGGGCAAGAGGTGATCACCACCGGCCTGGAAGGCGAAGTGGTGGGTGGGGGAAAGGTTGTGGCCTACAAGGAGCGCGAGATGCAGAACAGGCGCCGCCTGCTGCTGCTGGAAGTACCGTACGCAGACAGGCTGAAAGTAGCCGGCTTCAGAATGCGCGAGCTTGAAGAGGGCCGGCCTTTGGCGGCAGCGGCAGGGGAGGAAGACCCTATTATTTGCCGCTGTGAGCGGGTGAGAAAGAGCGAAATAGTGCGGGAAATCAGGGCCGGCGTGCGTGATATGAACCAGTTGAAGGCCGCGGTTCGCGCCGGGCTCGGCGGTTGCGGCGGCAAAACCTGCACCGATTTGATATTGCGGATTTTTAAGGAAGAAGGCGTTCCTCTTTCAGAGGTCACGCCGCCGACGCACCGGCCCCTGGTGGCCGAAGTGCATCTCGGAGACTTTATCGCTAGAGAAGATGAGGAGAATAAATAATGGCTTCCAGTGCGATATATGATGTCATTGTAATCGGTGCCGGCAGCGCCGGCAACCCCACTGCTTACCAGCTGGCAAAGGCCGG
>CAZQEV010000429.1:0-1053 GCA_964592135.1 uncultured Syntrophomonadaceae bacterium | reverse complement strand
ACCGGTATGTTCCATGGATGAGCGGAAAGATATTTCAGTCTGCAGATCGAACTGCCGCACCACCCTGTCAACGGTCCCCACACTTAACATCCGCCCCCGATCCATGATCGCTACGCGATCGCAGACCGCCTCCACCTCATCCATGTAATGCGATACAAGAACAATGGTCAGGCCGCTTTCCCTTAGCTGCAGCAAAAGATCCCACATCTGCCGGCGGGCATGGGGATCAAGCCCCGTGGTCAGCTCATCAAGAAAAACAACCCTGGGATTGGGGATCAGAGCCAGCACGATGGAAAGCTTCTGTCTCTGGCCGCCCGACAGACCGGCCACAAAAGCTTTCCTTTTACCGGCAAGCCCCATTGTCTCCAGAAGATCATCGTATGGCACAGGATTGCGGTAAAGGGAGGAAAAAAGATCACAGATCTCCCATACCCGGGCTCGCTCCTGATAGGCGGTATTCTGCAGCTGCACGCCGATGGCCCCGTAAAGCTCTCTTCGCTCTTTCCAGGGGTCCAGACCCACCACGCTGACTTTCCCGCTGTAGGCCCGGCGCAACCCCCCGATGCACTCCACGGTGGAGCTCTTGCCGGCGCCGTTTGGACCGACTATGCCGAATATCTCCTGCTCTGAAACATTAAAAGATACATTATCCACGGCACAGAGATCCCTGTACTTCACGGTGAGCGCATCCACCCGGATCATTTCCACAAGATCCCTCCCCCGGCCCCGGTATTTGTTCAGGCCCCTTTATTTAAAAACAGGTTGATCTCTCGTACAAATTCCAGCAAGTCGGGTATATCATTTTGCACTGCTTTGTAAAGCTCATCATCGCTGACCATATGGTAAAGATGGACCAGGCGATTGCGATAACCAGCCATTTCAACCATCTTTTCCGACAACTGCCGGGTTACTATTTTAGCTGCAGCAAGCCCATGGGCAATGCTTTTGTACTCTTTTGTCAAATCAACGTAGCTGGTTTTGGCCAGAATATGCCTGCTTATATCAAAAACAGCTTCCAAGGATCTTCGTAAAAAACTTTCCGCCGCCGCGCTG
>CAZQEV010000428.1:0-1060 GCA_964592135.1 uncultured Syntrophomonadaceae bacterium | reverse complement strand
TTTTTATGATCGTCCTGCTGGGCGGGCTGGGCTCTATTCCCGGGAACCTGCTCGGCGCAGCGATCATTGTCATCTTCCCGGAAATATTCCGCCAGTTCGCCAGCTATCGCCTGCTCTTCTTCGGCGCCGCTCTCGTAGCAATGATGGTCTTTCGACCGGGCGGAATTTTACCTCGCAGAAGGGAGCGGGGCGGCATCAGGGGGCTGGGTATTGCCGGGCTGCCTGAAGATGAAAACGAATTCCTGAAAGAGGTTCTGCAGAGCGGTCCTCCCGTGCTCCGAAAAGAAGCCGCCGCGCAAGCGAGATTGACTGGAGAAGGCGCAAAAAACGGCGTTCTGCTGGAAACAAAGGGTGTATCGGTGGTCTTCGGCGGGCTGAGGGCGGTCAGCGATTTCAATCTGGTGGTGAGGAAAGGGAAGATCACCTCTCTCATCGGGCCCAACGGCGCCGGCAAGACCACTCTGTTCAACGCCATCACCGGAATTTACAAGCCGGTAAAGGGGAGGGTGATCTTCAGAGGTGAGGATATCACCGGGCAGAAACCTCATACCATTATCCCGCGCGGTCTTGCAAGGACGTTCCAAAACATCCGCCTTTTCCCGCAGCTAACCTGCATTGAGAATGTTATGTCAAGCGTGCACTGCCACGCCCGCAGCGGGGTCTGGTCGTCGATTTTCCGGTCGCCGGGGCAGCGCAAAGAGGAGCTTTCCATCCTGAAAAGCGCCGCTTACCGGTTGCACCAGATCGGGTTGTGGGAGTTCCGGAACGAGCTGGCGAAGAACCTGCCTTACGGGAAACAGAAACTGTTGGAAATCGCCCGGGCACTTGCCTCTGAGCCTGAACTCCTCATCCTTGACGAGCCCTCTTCCGGTTTGAATGATAAAGAAACAGAAGAGCTTATAAATTTCTTGAACAAAATCAAGAACGAAGGATATACGATGCTGCTCATAGAGCACGATATGAACGTTGTCATGGGCATCTCAGACACTGTTACGGTAATGGATATGGGCTGCAAGATCGCAGAAGACCTGCCGAAAAATATCTACAACAACCCCAAAGT
>CAZQEV010000427.1:0-1066 GCA_964592135.1 uncultured Syntrophomonadaceae bacterium | reverse complement strand
CGTCAACATATTTCTGGTGATAACGGGGTGTGAGATCGGCGGTAGCCAGGCCTGCTGGAAGCCCCGCAACCTGGTTCAGAGCAAGGCTGCTGCCGTAAACAAGAAGATCATAGACCTTAAGGTTGGGAATGGTCTGACCTTTGGGATCGACGGTCACCGTCCAGGTGATGATCCCTTTGGCGGTATCTTTCACTTCGCCCGACTTCGCGATGGGAACATAGCCCACACCGATACCCTCACTGTCCCCCGGCGCTGATGTGCCCGCCGGCATCCCCTCCCAGCTGATGCTTGCCGAATTACTGTACGTTGTAATGCCGGCAGTGTAATCCTCATCAGGATTGGGAACCTTTGTCACAATGGTCAGCCGGACCAGGGTCTCAATATCGCCCAGCTCATATTTGCCCCCTGCGGGATATGCAGTGAATTCTGTTTTATCGATCCATTTTCCCTCGTTGCTGTCCCACTTTTCCCAGTAGGCCGAGCCGAACTCCAGCCCGGCGGGCATAACATCGGTGATCACCACATTTTGCAGAGCCGCCTCCATCTGGTTGGCGATAACGGTCCAGGTGATGGTTCGGTCAGTCGAATTATAAACTCCGTTGATGTACTCTCCAATGAGTTCGCCGGTTTTCTCGATCCATTGGGGCGTGAATCTTACCGTGATTCCGCCCTCTTCAATTAGTTCTTCTTCGCTGTCCAGAAGCTGCGCTGTATTGGTCACGTTTTGCTGCGAAGCAGCATAGTAAGCATCGTCTGATATCTCAGTTTTAAAGGTAATTGTCTGGGGACTGGTGGAGTTGTCAGGAAAAACATAACTGATCTTGCTGCCATCCTTGGTCGGGGTTTCGGCTGTACCGCCGACTGTAAAGGAACCATCCACATAAGCCCCCACCACCGCCAGATCGTCGGAGAATATGTAGCCGGCCAGGTCTATCGGCTCACCGCCCTGGGTGGCGGCTAGAAGCACTTCCCATGTGATCTGTTTGTTTGCCAGATCGGCGCTTCCCGATTTGGTCACTTCGTAAATAATCTCCAGGGGAGGCACATTTACCGTGTATGTTTTTTC
>CAZQEV010000426.1:0-1068 GCA_964592135.1 uncultured Syntrophomonadaceae bacterium | reverse complement strand
GTGGAGCAGAAGAAGCTCTTTGGGATTTTCCGCGAAGCGGAGCAGTGGGGTGCCATACTTGGTTTTGACACTGTAGGCGCCATGAACAGGCTCATAGAGGAGGGGGAGGGTGAGGAAGTAGTTCGCATTGCCGAAGCGCTGCATGAAAAAAAGATCGCCCAGATTGCCGATCTCATCAGTGAGCGCGGCTCCGAAATCCGGATCATTCTCATTGCCGGCCCTTCGTCTTCGGGCAAAACCACCTTTGCTCAGCGTCTGCGCACCCAGCTTCTGGTAAACGGGCTGCGGCCTCTGCCCATCTCCATCGACGACTACTTTGTCGACCGCGATCAAACGCCTCTGGATGAATCCGACAATCCCGATTTTGAGCATATCGAAGCTATTGACCTGCCTCTCTTTAACGAACACCTGCTGCAGCTCATCGATGGCAAAGAGGTGGAGATACCTATCTATAATTTTACTACGGGAAAGCGGGAATACCGGGATCAAAAAATGCGCCTGGCCGAGAACCAGCCGCTAATCATTGAAGGCATTCACGGCCTTAATGATACTCTAACCCGTGCCATCCCCCGTCGCAGCAAATTCAAGATCTACATCTCCGCCCTGACGGCTCTGAACATAGACCGGCATACCCGTATTCATACTACCGACACCCGGCTTCTGCGGCGTATCGTGCGAGATGCCCAGTTTCGCGGCAACAGCGCCCGGGATACTATTTGCCGCTGGCCTTCGGTCAGGCGGGGCGAGGAGCGCAATGTTTTTCGCCTCCAGGAGGAAGCCGATATCATGTTCAATTCCGCCCTCGTATACGAACTTGCTGTGATTAAGAAACAGGCAGAGTCCCTGCTTAGCCAGATCGACTGCTCGCAGTCTGAATATATTGACGCCAAGAGACTTCTGACTTTTCTCTCTTTCTTCAAGCCCCTGGAACCCGCAGGGGTGCCCTCCAACTCTTTACTGCGTGAATTTATCGGTCAATCCTGTTTCTTTGAAGGTTAGGGATCACAAGCAATACCTCAATGTGATTATGGGAAAAGGGGGCAAGCTTGCAATTGCCCCGGTGGCGAT
>CAZQEV010000425.1:0-1069 GCA_964592135.1 uncultured Syntrophomonadaceae bacterium | reverse complement strand
CCTCACCTTCTTTGGTTCAGCCCTTCTGCAAGTAAAGCGCTACCTGCGTACTATGACTTCTGCTGACTTTTGCTGACTTTTCACGGCAATTCTTGTTTTAACCGGGCTACATCCTCTGTTTTCACCCGTCAGTGAAACATCCCCGGGTAAGAGCGCAGTCTTTCCTTCCATCTACCTGCCATCTACACTGCGGACTTCCGGATAGTTTAGCACTTCAGTTTGAGTTGCAACTCATCTTCCGCACCCTTTAAAACGGAAAGTATGCATTTAATTTGATCATACAGCAACTGGCCGAAGGGAGGAAACAACATTTAAGATAATAACAGTATGATATAGGGATAAATGCCAATATTTGCCTTGTACTTTTCTCTGACCTGTTATATGATTGGTGGTAAGAAAACCAATCCAGGTGTTCAAAATGGAAAACTACGATGTCAGAGAAACAGGACCTGGTCCCATCATCAGCAACCTGTGCCGCCAGTTGGGGGTCAGGCAAACGATCAATGATGTGGTCCCCTGGGATCCGAAGCAATGCCTTTTAGATCCCGGCACGCATGTCACCGCTTTGATCATCAACATCCTGTGCCGTAGAGATCCCCTTTACCGGGTCAAAGAATTTTACGAGGAACAAGACCTGGAGCTTCTTTTCGGTATCAATGTAGCACCGAACAACTTTAACGACGATGTCCTGGGCAGCACCCTGGATAAAATCTATGCTGCCGGTGCGAAAAAAGTATTTTCTGCAGTGGCGCTAAAAGCCCAGTTGAGAGAAGACATTGTTTGCCGGACCTTACACGGAGATACCACCGCCCGGCTGGTTTACGGTAACTACCGGCAGCCCCATGGACTTAATGTGACCTATGGATACAACAAAGAACATCGCACCGACTTAAAACAGTTCAAGGTAGGGCTGGTAGTAACCGAAGAAGGCTTCCCCGTGATCGGAGAAATCTTAGACGGCAACCTGGACGACAAGAGCTGGAACAAACAGCTTTTGGCGAACCTGCCGAAACATTTTAACTTAGAGGAGCTTCGAAAGATCATCTATGTGGCTGACTCGGCCCTGGTG
>CAZQEV010000424.1:0-1072 GCA_964592135.1 uncultured Syntrophomonadaceae bacterium | reverse complement strand
AGGAAAGTTTAAACCCCAGGCCGCGATACAGCTCAACAATTCGCGGGGTGGCCTGGTTCGAGAGGATGACAGGGCCGGGGTGTTCCGCCAGCCACCGGGCCAGGCGAAGCTGATCCTCCCAGTCGAACCCATCCTTCGCATAATGGGTAAATTCCACATCATAGGGAGGGTCGGCGTAAATAAAGTCCTCTTTCTCCAGAGCGAGCTGCTCAAAGTCAAGTGAGCTGAACTCCCACTGTTGAAAGACTTCTCTGTACGACCCGTAATCCCGCACATAGGAGATCCTTTTATACTTTCCGAAAGGTACATTGAACTCCCCTTTTTTGTTGAAGCGGCAGAGGCCGTTGTAGCCGGTGCGGTTCAGGTAATAAAACAGCTCAGCCGCTTCGCGGGAGCCCTCTTCTCCCTTTTTCACCAGCCTGTTGAAGCGTTCGCGGTAAGCATAGTAGAGCGCCTTATCATTTTCCATGGGTGTTTCCAGGTAAAGACCCTGCTGCACCCACCGGAAAAAATTAATCAGGTGGCTGTTGATATCATTGAGCAGCGCTTTTGCGGGCATCAGCCCCAGGGTCACGGCCAGGCCGCCGCAGAGCGGCTCCACGAGCCGGCGGTGCGAATAGGGCTCCCAGAGGGGTTTTATATGCGGGAGCAGCCACCTCTTCCCCCCGGCCCACTTGAGCGGCGGACGCAATCCATGACCATAAAGAGAGTTTATTTTCATTTGAAAATCACTATCCCTTCCCAATTGACAGGTATACTATTTCTTTGAAGAAGGCAATTTTACCTTTTATCAGCAACGGGAAGGCGGCTTATTGTCCCATTGCTTGAAGTTGTCGGCAGCGGTTCTGTCCGCCCCAGGCAGGACGGGACCGTTGAAACTGTAGAAGTGATCGCCCGCCGGGTTTTCCCGGGCCGCTGCCTGGGCCGCCCCCATCTGTTTTACAATCATTTCAAGCATACTCCTTTTTCTTTAAAGGCCATGACAGGGCTTAGCCGCCGGCTCCGCCAACCACATTTTTATTTAGCGATGGTCCACAAAAAATTCTCCATGCCTGACCCTACCGTCAAAGAG
>CAZQEV010000423.1:0-1073 GCA_964592135.1 uncultured Syntrophomonadaceae bacterium | reverse complement strand
CCACAGGTGTCATAGTGCCACATTATATTGCCGGATTTTCAGGTGGTAGAAAATCAATCCACCCCGGTATCTGTGCCCGTAAGACCATAGAAAGAAATCACTCCCAAATGGTTCACCCTAAAGCTATAACCGGTAATCTCACAGATAACCCGGTACATGAGGAGATGTTGGAGGCTGCATTAAGAGTAAATGTCAGCTTTAATATCAATACCATTACAGATGAGGATGGTAATATCATAGATATTGTAGCAGGTGATTTACATGAATCCTGGTTAAAAGGAGTAGAAGTATGCAAGGATACCTATATCACTCCCATCAAAGAGAAGGCAGATGTGGTCTTTACCAGTGCCGGAGGATACCCCAAAGATATCAATATCTATCAAGCTCAAAAGGCATTGGATAATGCCCACCATGCAGTAAAACCTGGTGGTACCATTGTCTTAATAGCAGAATGTAAAGAAGGTATTGGCAACACTGTCTGTGAACAGTGGATAAATGAAGCCAATTCTATACAGGATATAGAGAAACGGCTTAAGAGATGTTTTATCCTGGGAGGCCACAAGGCCTATGCTATTGCCAGGGTAGCCAAAGGAGCAGACCTTATTCTCATATCCTCACTCAATAAAGATCTGACTAAAAAATTATTCATGGAACCAAAAGAAGATATAGAGCAAGCCATCAAATGGATTAGAGAAAAACATGGTGATGGGTTTAGAAGTTATATCATACCATCGGGGAATAATGTGTTGCCTAGCTCTGTTGGTGGTTGAAGAACATTCGATAGTAATTTAAAGCAATAAAAACCTATTATATTAATAAATAAACTAATATTACTGACTGTATAATGAAATACAGGAATTGGGGCTAGCTCTGCCATATTCAAAAATAACACTCTTTCCCTATGTATGTATAGTTGGTTAATAAGAAGAAGACTACTCTTCATTCCAGGTAGAAAAGCTTCAGCTATTTAAGGACACAATATTCAAAAAAATGGAGAAAACTATGGAAGATATAACAAATAGTATAATATTTCCCAGAGGTAATAAATTTCCTGAAAATTATAGGAAGAATTT
>CAZQEV010000422.1:0-1074 GCA_964592135.1 uncultured Syntrophomonadaceae bacterium | reverse complement strand
AAGGGTTGGATTGCGCTTGATTTCACCGTCAAGCTGTAAAATAGAAAAAGGCATAGACGCAAACGAAGGGTCAGAACAGAAGGGATAGACGCATGGACGCAGGAGTGGCAGTGGTAATCGTAGGAATTTTGTCGTTAACAGGATCGGTCGTGACTGCGCTTATCCTGCATAACAGAAACACAGCGGTGCTGGAAGAAAAGTTTAATTTTCTGAAAAAAGATTTTAGTAAAGTCAAAACAGGCATCGGCGATCTTGAGAAAAAGGTCGATGACCATATCGAGAATACAAAAGATTGCTTTGAAGGCATCGGTCGCCGGGTTGAATCGCTGGAGATCGATGTGGGCGCATTAAAGAAGAAAGGAACGACAGCATGTTAATCACAAAAAAAGAATGGTGGAAGGCGGCAGGGATCAGAGCCATCAGGACGGTCGCTCAGACAGCAGTTGCGGCTATTGGCACAGCGGCCATCCTATCAGAGGTCAACTGGATTGCGGTCGCAAGCGCAAGCGCATTGGCCGGAATATTGTCATTGCTCATGAGTTTGGGCGGCATCCCAGAAATTGACAACGGTCAGGTTGACGGATAGATGCAAGCTAGGGGATCAGAGGCGGCGTAGATTTCACTTACAAGCGGCACATCTTCCTGTTTTTCATATGTCACGCCGGCCTCTTTTTCTAGACCCTTCTGGTATCTGCTGGGAGGGTCTTTTTTATGGTAGAATAGAAACAGCCAAGATCATGAACAATAAGGCTTCCACAAACCGCCCCGGCCTCACCTACCGGGGCATTTCTTATGCTATAATTACTTTGTTGAGTAGAGGTATCGAATGATAACCTTGAACGGAAAGGACATCTGCGACCATACGGATGTTCTTTCATTTATGTTATAATTGCCATCAGAGGGAGCCGGCGGATTTCACCGCATTTCTTAGCTCCTTTCGCACACTTGCTTTGCGGCTCCCTCTTTCTTTCATCACCATAAAGTCTATTATTGTTTGACTGACATCCATAATAAAGCATAATGATAATTCTCTAAAATTCTCTTGATATTCCGTAAAAAAGGCTTGATTTATCT
>CAZQEV010000421.1:0-1081 GCA_964592135.1 uncultured Syntrophomonadaceae bacterium | reverse complement strand
GTTTGAATTCTTCACCGTCAACATAAGCGATACAGGCGCTGCCGGACATAAAGTACAATGGATGTTCTGACTGATGGAGATTGGTGATGCTAAATACCGGGTATAAGAAGACATGACCTGCCGGAGGGGGATCAAAGAGCCCCGGGTCTTTCGATAAGATCAACTTTTCCAGTTTAACGGTAATACCATCTTTTTCTTGACTCTGCTCCACAGTGATGACTCTGCCCTGCTCCTCCTCCATTGCTCCATTTTCCGGCTCCACCGCTTCACCGTTGCCTGCATCTTGGGGTGATGCTTGACAGCCTGACAGAGCCAGGATGAGGAAAACGCTTAAAAAAACAAGATGCCCTTTCTTAACTTGCACAATGCTCCTCCTTCCATTGCCCAAAGGGCACTCCGCGTTTTCCGGCGATCACAGGTAAGATTTCTTTTTTACACTACCATACCGGACAGACTCTGATTCCCTCCAGCTCGACAGTTTTGACGCTGTCTATATTCCGCCTCTTCTTCTACGTAACCATTATATCCCAACGTTCATCATAGCACAAGAAGAAACAGCCAGTAGCATTGGGTCGCATTGGGTAAGAATCTTATATGAGTTGACACGCGCTTCGGCCAGATCTCTCCAGCCCGAAACAGAAAATCTATCGCTTGCCAGAAACAGCGCCGTTTCGTCGGAGCCAGTTGCAGAAATGATTTCAGACCGCGAGTCGGTGATCGCTGAAGCAGTGATCGTCATCTTTGATAGCGTAAGTTTAGCAGCATGCTAGCAATTATTAACTGATAACCCGTTGTGTTCTATGGATGCGGATAAATTATTCTTAAATCCACAATGCCTTAACACGATCAAGGCAATTCGGATTGTTGACATAAGCCTACTATTCCTTTGACCCGTGTCAGTTTCTTTTTCATCTCCTGATCAAGTTCGGAGTTTGGATTTAATCGATCGGATTTAAGAAATTGTATCAAGAAACAAAGGGCTTGTAAAATAGGGCGACCACCTCTATAATAATGATGCAGCGATTGCCCGGTGCATCGTTGGTTTCGCGGGTTCAATTATTTTCGCTAATGATAACGAAAG
>CAZQEV010000420.1:0-1087 GCA_964592135.1 uncultured Syntrophomonadaceae bacterium | reverse complement strand
TTGCCTGGTTTTGACTCTGCCCTGTTTTGCGAAAACAGGTGGCGGGATAAAGCACTCTATCCACGCTGTTCCGGCGGCAGCACATCCGCTTTTTGAAGCGTCCGTTTTCGCTGGGCCAAAGTTACCAGCAATATACCGCATTCATAGAGAATGTAGAGCGGGATAGCCATGAGAATCTGGGAAAAAACATCAGGAGGTGTGAGAATGGCGGCAAGAATCAATATAATCACAATGGCGAACCGGCGATGTCTTTTCAAAAAGGCGGCATTGAGCACCCCGATGCTGCCGAGAAACCAGAACACCAGCGGAATCTGAAAAACAAGGCCAAAGGCAAAAAGGAATGATGTAGCAAAGGAGAGGTAACGACCGATACTCCATTCCGCCCCGATATCCACAGAAGCAAAACTGAGGAAGAAATTCATGGCAAAAGGGAACACAACAAAATATGCAAAACTCAGTCCCAGCAGAAAAAGGAAACAGATGGCCACGGTCAGAAGTAGAGCACCGCCGCGGCGGCTTTTCTTTACCGTTAGAATGAGAGCCACCACCTGGTAAATAATCAGAGGCAGTGTGATCAGCATGCCGCAGACCAGGGCCAGTCGCAGATTGGCCATGAACGCTTCCCCGGGAGTGAGAAAGATCATCTTCACGGGAAGCTCAAGACCGGCGGGCAGATCGCGATAGGGAAACTGCCCGATGAAAGTCTTAAAAAACTCCATAAAATCCGGGGTTATAGTAGGCAGCAGCAGAATATTGCGAATCCGATCGATAAAAATATAACAGAAGGACGCTCCCAAAGCAATAATCAGGATAATCAGGATCAGTCTTTTGCGCAGCTCACCCAGCAGGCGTAACCAGGTCTCCTGTTTCATATTCTCTCCTGATAAATCCTTTAGTCTCACTTTGAGTCCGTTTCTTCTTGCTGCAAGTAATCCAGGTATCTTTCTGCCGCAAGATATTCAGGGCTTTCTTCAGATTCCGTTTCCATGATCAAAGCCAGCTGTTTTTCGGCCGCCTGCTTCTTTTCCAGGAATTCACCCAGTAAATAAGCATAGTAGTAGCGATTTTCGCTGTCGAGCTCTCCCGA
>CAZQEV010000419.1:0-1092 GCA_964592135.1 uncultured Syntrophomonadaceae bacterium | reverse complement strand
ATTACTATACTGATGGGCTACATCCCCTTCCTCGGTTTTATTCCCGCTCCCACCCCGGCCGGAAATATGACGATCATGCATATTCCGGCCATCCTCGGGGGCATCCTTGAAGGCCCCGTAGCCGGGCTGCTCATTGGCCTTATATTTGGGATCATCAGCTTTTTAAGAGCGGACAACCCGTTATTTGCCGATCCCCTGGTAGCAATTCTACCGAGGTTGTTCATCGGCGTTTTTGCCTATTTTGCTTACACAGGGGTGAAAAGGATTAACCGGGGCTTCGCCGCAGCTCTTGGCGGAGCTGTGGGCAGCGCCACAAACACAGTCCTGGTTCTGGGGATGATCGTGCTGAGAGGCTATCTTCCCCTGGCCGGTGCGCTCTTTATCGCTGTTTCTCACGGCATTATCGAACTTGTTATCGGCACGATTATCACAGTTGTGCTGGTATTGGGATTACAGCGGATCAGAGGTTTTGAAGACACGGACAAGAAGGTCCGCAGAGCCTGATCTGAAGCCCGGCAGTTATAACTTCATCATGGAGGTTGATCTTGGGCAACCTGGTTGAATTCAAAGCGGTTTATTTTTCATATGGGGCTGAAAGGGAACACCCGGTGCAGGCGCTCAAAGGGATCAATCTGCGGCTCGAAAAAGGGGAATTTGCAGCAATAATCGGCCGGAACGGTTCGGGCAAGTCAACGCTTGCCCGGCATTTCAACGGGCTGCTGGTCCCCACGGCCGGTGAAGTCCTTGTTAACGGGATATCTACCGATAACGACATCGGGGACCAGATAAAAGCGATCCGCAGAAAAGTGGGGATGGTTTTCCAGAACCCCGACAACCAGCTGGTCAGCTCCATCGTGGAGGAGGATGTTGCTTTCGGACCGGAAAACCTGGGCATTCCCCCGCCGGAGATCAGGCGGAGAGTCAACCATGCGTTGGGCACCCTGAATCTACTTAAGTATCGCCGCGAGCCCATCGCCCATCTTTCAGAGGGCCAAAAACAGCTCGCGGCTATTGCCGGGGTGCTGGCAATGAAACCTGATTGCATTGTCCTGGACGAGCCGACAGCGCTGCTGGATCCGCTTAGCCGGAAAG
>CAZQEV010000418.1:0-1103 GCA_964592135.1 uncultured Syntrophomonadaceae bacterium | reverse complement strand
TTTTTCAGCAGGTTGGGCTGGGTGAGAACGATAACAGTGCCTATGCCGAAGACAAGACAGGCGATGATAGCCCCACAAACTTTTCAACCGTCTCTTGTCCAACAACCTCCAGCAGGAAGCACCGCTGACAGGAAGAATCCCCTAAGCGGGGCGCCTGCCACACCCTGAATTGATTTGGGATGTGGAGAGATAATGCTCGTGTTCGCCTAGAGGCTCTGTTGTGAGCTTTGGTAAATGATCTTAAGACCTTCGAGGGTCAGAAAGGGATTGACACGGACAATAGTCTCCGATTCCTTGGCAATCAAAGATGCAAAGCCTCCCGTAGCCACGACAAGAGGCTGACAGGGGAATTCCTTGGCCATACGCCTGACGATACCGTCAACCTGTCCCACAAAGCCATAAATAATACCGGCCTGCAGACTGGTGATGGTGTTCGTGCCGATAACCCCGGGCGGACGGATGAGTTCAACCCGGGGCAGCTTTGCCGCCTTTTCAAACAGCGCCTCCACAGAGATGCCGATCCCCGGAGCAATGGCCCCGCCAAGGTATTCCCCCTCTGCAGAGATAGCGCAAAATGTCGTTGCTGTGCCGAAATCAACTATGATCAGCGGCCCCCCGTAAAGAGTGTATCCGGCCAGGGCGTTAACCACGCGATCAGCCCCAATTTCATCGGGGTTGTCTAAAAGAATCTTAAGCCCTGTCTGCAGATCAGATCTGATCACCAAAGGTTTAACAGAAAAATATTTCTCTGCCATTTTCTCAAGGGAATACATCAAGGGAGGAACCACGGAGGAGATAGCCACGGCGTCGATCTCCCGGGGCGAAAGCCTGCTGTGGTGAAGCAGATTCTTAACAATAATCCCCAGCTCATCCTCAGTGCTGTTCCAGTCCGTCGCCAGGCGCCAGCAAACCTTGACACTCTTATTGTCAAAGACGCCGATCATGATATTGGTATTGCCTACATCAACAGCTAGAAGCATTGTTTGTGATCCTCCACAACAGGATTTCCTTAAATATAACAGACATATGAATTTTTGCATAGGGGCATCCTGCTTCCTGTGCTTCCTGAATTCGCGGGCAGCACGGCTGCTTCCAAGTCTCAG
>CAZQEV010000417.1:0-1107 GCA_964592135.1 uncultured Syntrophomonadaceae bacterium | reverse complement strand
CCGAGAAATATTTTATTGAGGAAATGACTAGACCTTTGCATCAGGGGAATAATGCGTGGGCGGGAGGAATACCTTCAAATGCTTATTTGCATGAAGGATATTTCATATAAAAAATAGAAATATTACCAAGACAATGTTTTACAGTTTATTATTTAATGGCAGGCAAGGGGGGATGGCAATGAAACCATTGCTACACAGCCTAAAGATGAACAATCTTCTTAGCTTCGGGCCTTTTTCAAATGCCGTGAAATTAAAAATGTTAAATGTTCTTATTGGCCCAAATGCTTCGGGCAAGTCCAATTTCCTGGAAGGAATATCATTACTGCAAGCCGCACCAAAATCGCTGGTGTCGGTAATAAGAGAAGGAGGCGGGGTTAGCGATTGGTTGTGGAAGGGAGCGGGTAAAAAGCCGAAGGCCCATCTAGAAGCGTTAATCGATAATCCATATAAAGACAATCAAAGGTTGCGATATTCCTTTACCTTTGTGGAATCCAATAATCGCTTCCAGTTAATTGACGAACAAATCGAGAATGAAGTGGCCCTCCCAGGGGAAACTGAGAGTCATTTTTATTACCGTTATGAGCATGGGCACCCGGTCCTGAATGTTAGAGCTAAAGAAGGGGGGCAGGCCTTTCGCAGAAAACTCCGCCGTGAAGACATTGATCCCGAGCAATCCATATTATCGCAACGCAAGGATCCCGATCAATATCCGGAGATTACCTACCTGGGTGCGGAGTTGGGCAAAATACGCTTTTATCGGGAATGGTCTTTTGGGCGAAATACGCCGCCGCGCTTACCACAAAAGCCCGATCTGTCCAATGATTTTCTGGACGAGGATGGAGCCAATTTGGGGCATGTTCTCAATCGAATCAGTCGAGAACCCGAAGCAAAAAAACTATTTTTGGACAGTCTAAAACCGTTGTATAAGGGTATAGACGATTATCATGTAAACCTCGAGTCAGGATCTGTGCAAGTGTTTTTGCATGAAGGCAAGATGACTATTCCGGCCACCCGATTGTCCGATGGAACCTTGCGCTATCTTTGCCTGCTGGCTATACTCACCCACCCATCCCCGCCGCCTCTAGCATGCATTGAAGAGCCGGAACT
>CAZQEV010000416.1:0-1108 GCA_964592135.1 uncultured Syntrophomonadaceae bacterium | reverse complement strand
TCGTCGATCTGAAGCTGCCCGACCTTAACGGCATAGAGATACTCCGCGAGATCAAGAAGGTTCAGCCCGCCTGTGAAGTGATCATCATCACCGGGTACTCCACGGTAAAGTCTGCGGTGGAGGCGATCCAGTCGGGGGCTTTTGATTATGTGGAGAAGCCTTTCGGCGATATCGATGAGATGGAAAGGCTGCTGGAAAGGGCTCTGGATGTGCGCGCCGAGCTGGAGAGACTTTCGCTCTCTCACAAGGAGCTCGGTTTCGTTGTGGGCAAAAATAAAAAAATGCTCAGCCTTATTGCCGCCTCCCAGAAAATCGCGAATAAAAATATCACGGTATTGATCCAGGGAGAGACGGGGACGGGGAAAGAGGTCCTGGCCCGTTACATTCACTCTGTGAGCCACCGCAGTGAAAGGCCCTTCATGGCTTTCAACTGCGGTGCTTTTACTGAAACGCTGCTGGAAAGCGAGCTTTTCGGCCATGAGAAGGGCTCCTTTACCGGGGCCACCAGCAAAAAAAAAGGCATCTTCGAGATGGCCCACAAGGGGACGCTCTTCCTGGATGAAATCGATTCGGCCAGCCCGGCGATCCAGATCAAGCTGCTCCGCGTTCTGGAGACAGGCGATTTTTTGCGGGTGGGTGGCGAGGAGCTGTGCAAGGTGGATGTGCGCGTTATTGCGGCAACAAACGCCGATCTGGCGGCCAGGGTGGAGGAGAACAGGTTTCGCGAAGATCTTTTTTACAGGCTCGATGTTGCTTCACTGCTCATCCCGCCGCTGCGCGAGAGGGCGGAGGATATTCCCCTATTCGTGAACTATTTTTTGGAGAAAGAGACAGTGGAAAAAGGGGCCTCCCCGAAAAAAATATCCGGCGAAGCCATGGAGCTGTTGCAGAAGCATACCTGGCCGGGCAACATCCGGGAGCTGGCCAATACCGTGGCCCAGGCGGTGCTGCTGGGCAAGGGGCAGCTCATTGAGATAGATGATCTGCCGGCGCGGATCAGACCGGACGGTGCGGGGGCGGGAGCAGCGGAAATTGAGGGCTCTCCGGCGGGGGAAAATAGCGCTGCCGCTGAAAGAGACCTTTTCCGGAGCCATCCCCAGGGAGAGAA
>CAZQEV010000415.1:0-1112 GCA_964592135.1 uncultured Syntrophomonadaceae bacterium | reverse complement strand
CAGAGAACCGGACTGCCCCCCTTTTCAATGATTAGTCCCGGCAAGGTTAATAAAGAAAATTTATTCTTGATAATTTATTCGACGCTAATAAGAAAAATCCTTCCCAATGTTCTATATTGCGTAATCATTTCTTTTATTCGGTCTAATGCCCGATTGAAAGGGGGTTGGGTCTTGAAATATCATTTTTTCTAGGACCTGCCTGTCCACCACGAACAAGTGCATAGGGTAAAAGCAAAGGAGGTCAGAGCTCGAACAGGGGCGAATAGAATTCGGGGCAGAATTACAGTGGTTCCGTATTGTCATCTCTCTCAAGGGTTCAAGCAGATACTTTGAACAGCTCTGTCAATCAGCCTTTTTCGCCTGCCTGAACCTGACTTCACTGTTACTTACATCGGTGCCAGGCACCGATGTAAGTAACAGTAGCTTTTCAAGACCTGATCCCATTTTGGATTCTGAATTCCCAGGCGCAGTAATATTCCTCGGGGTGGGGATCGGGGGGGCAGGCAATGCACCTGGTCTCGATGCGGGGGTCAATGGTGCGGGCGAAGCCGCTGTATTCGACGAGACCTACAGGTTTGCAGGGAAAGTCAGGCATGTTTTTCCGTTTTCGGGCCGACTGGACGCGGCAGTCGTTCATTCTGAATATGAGGACGCCCTCTTCGGGTTCGAGGATCTCCTGCACGTTGACAAAGCTGTAGAGCCTGAAACCCAATGCTTTTTTCAGGGCCTCCAGGCCGCCGCCGCTTTCCAGGCCGAGGAAACCCATGATCCGCTTTGCTTCAAGAACGGTGAATCTTTCCCAGGCGGCGGCGTCGAGTCTGATGGCCTCCTCCATGCCGTGGGCTCTTTCGGCGGCCTGGAACCAGAGACCGTCGTGCGCCAGCCAGCGTTTGGCAAAATCGATGAGCAGTTCGTGGAGCTGTTCTTTCGTCAGCTGAGATTTATCCATACATGTTCCTCCTTTTCACGGGCGGGGATGGAGCCCCGCTCCTACAACGCAGCCTTCATAAGGGGTGAGCTCCAGTGTTTTGTCCAATGTGTTTGCGGGGCGGTGGGAATCGGTGGAGATGATCAGCCGGGCCGGCAAAAGAGCGGAAGGCAGTTCGATCTCC
>CAZQEV010000414.1:0-1113 GCA_964592135.1 uncultured Syntrophomonadaceae bacterium | reverse complement strand
CCGGTATTTCTGCGCCGCTGGCTCATTTTCTTCCTCCCCTGGTGGTCGATTTACGCCCGGGGCCGGAAGGGAAAACGGCCAATTTCTATTTCGGGCAGAACAAGGAAGGCCAGATCATATTTTGCTATACCCCGAAGGAGCTTTTTCCGGGAACGAATAGAGAATCTTTATCCGAGTTTCTGCCGGTCCTGGCCGGCCGGATGATCTCTCTCCTGCCGCGGCTTAAGGATATGTTGATCCGCCGCATCTGGCGCGGTTGTTACCCCATGACCCCCGACGGGGTGCCGATTATTGACTATGCTCCGGGAGTCGAAGGCCTGATACTCGCAGTGGGCATGTGCGGCCAGGGTTTCATGCTCGGTCCAGGCGTTGGGGCCAACATTGCCTCGCTGATTGTGAACAACAGGCCCTTTATCTCGGAAGAAGCCCAGTCCTGTTTCCGCTATAACCGGGATTTTTACAAAAAGCAGGCCGAGGCTTTGAAATAAGCACCGGCTCAAAGCAATTGCCAATATAAAAAAAGTTTGATAAAGTAGAATACTACAAGCAGCAGCAAATATATATTAAGTCAGCTGTGCAGAGGGACAAACCAGGCGGGTGAAAGGAAGTGATCAATGCATCAGTTGACGGCCCTTTGTTGAGGAGAAGATTAAAAAATAAGGAAATTGGGGGAAACCATGAGAAAGACATTAAGTTTGCTGATTATTGCCGTTGTTGTGTCCATGATGCTGGTTGCGGGCGGGTGCGGTCCGTCTGAGAACGGGGGCGGGGGCGATACCCTCGTCATCGGGCTCCAGGCGCCGCTCACAGGAGATTATGCCGCTGAAGGCCAGTGGGCCCGTCAGAGTGTGGAAGTGGCCAAAGATTTAATTAACGAAAACGGCGGCGTATTGGGAAAGCAAATTGAGATCGTCGTGGAAGACGATGCCTCGAGTACGAGTGACAGCGTTCTGGCTGCGCAAAAACTGATCTCGAAAGGTGTAAAACAGGTCATATCCACCTACGGTTCATCAGTCACTGCGCCTGCCGCCGATCTTTACGACGCGAACAAAGTCGTGTCCGTTGCCTACGGCGCAACCGCTGTCCGCCTGACGATGGAGGAGCAACGCCCTT
>CAZQEV010000413.1:0-1122 GCA_964592135.1 uncultured Syntrophomonadaceae bacterium | reverse complement strand
TGTCCTTCATGTGCTAAAAGTTTTTCCCTTAAATAACCGGCTCCCGTCCGGCATATCCCTATTCCTCTCTGGGGAAGCACCCGGTGGGTCGGCAAGAAATAAGAAACCGGGTTTTTGGCGATGGCGCTACCTACAGCCTGGGCGGCTCCCGGTTTCCCCAGGATCTCGGCGATGCCTTTATAGGTGGTGACACAGCCCGGCTCTACCCTGCTGACTGCCTCAAAAACATTTTGCTGAAAGCTTGTAAAGGCGCTCAGGTCCAGGGGCATGCTGTGCCTGCCTTTTTTCAAAAAGTTAGATGTTTCTTCAAGAATCAGTTTTGTCTCGGAGTTTTGTTCCGCTTCTCTACAGGCAAGGCGTAGATCAATATTTCCTTCACCCCGATCGGCTTTTAACGAGAGAAATTTTAAACCCAGGGGGGAAAAAGTAACGCTGAGCCTATCTGTCTCCAGGAATTCGATTATCTCTTCAATTTGCATTGCCCGCGTTTACCCCGCTCATTATTCTAAAGAGGATTTTCCCTGCCTTTTATAATATATCCACGGTGGAACAGGACATGCCCGGCTCTTTTCTCCATAGTGTCCCGGTCCACTTTTCAGATTATCCAGAATACGCAGCAATTGCCCGGGAAGGACAAATTGGTTTTTGCAGCAGCAGCTTAACTTCCTGGGCACGGTGGCCGTGTCAGTGTATGGAATAGATTGTGGAGACCTTTGATAGAGAGGTATAGTTTGCTTGATCAGGAGAAAATAGATATTGTAAAATAGCGGTAAGGTATGAGGTGTGTTATCAAAACCACACCCAGCCCCAAACTACTGACTGATATTAGAAGGAGGTTTTTATATGTTGGAAACGAAGCATGAGTTTACCGGGACCGATCAAAAAACCATTGGAAAAGTAGTTGACGACACCAATGTCGCCATCAACCACATGGTACTTCCAAAAGGAGAGGCGCTGCCCGAACATAATGCCAATTCCAATGCGTACATGATCGTGGTACGGGGGCAGCTCACCTTGAAGCTGGAAGGGCGGGAAGAGCATATCTATCCCGCCGGCAGCGTTGTAGCCGTACCATATGGGATGAGGATGCATCCCCAAAATAAGAATGATGAGGTGCTGGAA
>CAZQEV010000412.1:0-1123 GCA_964592135.1 uncultured Syntrophomonadaceae bacterium | reverse complement strand
CGGAGGCGATCCACGGTTTTATGGCGAAAGCCCGTGAGGAGCTGGCCCCGTACAATGTCCACGTGGCGTACGATGTTTTCGGTGTTATTGCCAGTTCCTGGGGTGACACCGACAATATAGGCCAGTGCTGGGAAGACTTCACTGCCATGTGCGACTACATCTGTCCCATGATCTACCCGAGCCACTATTACCCCGTGCGGCAGGGCGGCGCAGTGGTCCCCTGCTGGTTCGGACTGCGCTTTCCCGACACAAATCCCACTGTTACTGTTACTGGAGCCCTTACCGATGCGCTCAAGCGCAACGCAGCGGTGGAAAACCCGGCGATTATCAGGCCCTGGCTGCAGGCTTTTACCGCCAGCTGGCTCGGTTCAAGTTACGGCAGCGGGAGCTTCATTCATTACGGACCTGCGCAGATCAGAGAGCAGATCGATGCCGCCCGGGCTATGGGCATAGACGAGTATATGCTCTGGGATGCGAAGAACGAGAACTACCCCAGGGAAGCCTTTTTTACCGAGTCGGAAGCTGTCGGCCGTTATGAAGAGTCGAGTCTGGGGAGGGAGTCGAAAAACCGCGACTTCCTGGGCCGCACTCCCCAGGAGGCTGCCGGAGCTTACCTCGATGCGCTGGGCAAGCCCGCCTGGCGCGAAGCCTACGCCCTGCAACGGGGATTCCCGGGTGACGGCAATGATTACCGCGACTGGCTCAACAGCGCCCCTGGAAGAGTCAAGGAATGGCGCATTGACGGCGTTGATGATTCTGATGACGGCGCCGTTACGATCAGCCTCACGGTCACCCTGAAACTGCACGGTGAAGAGATCACCCTGGAAAAAGAGAAATGGAGTCTGCTCCAGGAGAACAATGTCTGGCGAATCAAGCCCTCCTCCAAATTTCTGAAGTTGATGGAAGGACTCCCCGTTGGAGGAAAAAGGCCGCACCCCAATATCCCCCTATCTTAAACAGCGTCTAGAATGGGAATATAACCCATAGTTACTTAACCCGGTGCCAGGCGCCGGGTTAAGTAACTATGGTAATAAATTGAAGCTGGAGGCAAAGGGCCGGCCGGTTATTCAGGGGGCATGAGAAAGGGTATCTTCACTCCAAGCCAGATCAGGATGATCAGGGA
>CAZQEV010000411.1:0-1129 GCA_964592135.1 uncultured Syntrophomonadaceae bacterium | reverse complement strand
CCCGGCTCAACTACATTTTCTGTCATCCCTTTTTCCAGCTCTTCCCCACTAACGGTTACGTTTTCAGTCTCTGTCTCCTGTTTTCCCCTCCCCAACAGTTTATGATATGATCTGCCCCAATCACCGGGTTTTATCGGGCAGATTGAAAAGAAAAGAATAGTCACTGCTACAAGTGCCGCTGTTATAAACAGTGCTAGAAATATTCGAGGCAATGGCGATGTGGAAGGGGAGTTGTCCCCTTCAGCCAACCGCCCGGCAACCTCGCCAATATCCCCCGGGCGGTCACCCGGTTCATGTTCCAGCATCTGCATGATCAGTTTGCTCAATTCTGGGGATATACCAACCACCTGATCGGGTGGAACGAACTTAAAAGGATCGCTTGCGGGGTCAATCCCGGTCAGGAGGTAATGCATGGTGGCCCCCAGGGCGTAGATATCCGAACGCTGATCACTTTGCCCTCTCCCCAGCTGCTCCGGGGGGGCAAAACCGATAGAGGCAAAGGAGACGGTATCCGAAGATACGTCCGGCTTGAAGTGGCGGGCAATGCCGAAGTCGACCAGCTTGATCCTGTTGTCAGGGGTAAGCATAATGTTCGAGGGCTTGAGGTCCCTGAAGATCACCGGAGGCGCCTGCCCGTGCAGGTAGCCCAGTACATCGCAGAGCTGCCGGGCCCAGTCTGTCACTTCTGATGCGGGGATCGGCCCCCGCCTCCGGGCTACCTTTTCGATGGTCTCCCCCTCGATATAGTCCATCGTCAGAAACCAGCGGCCGTCGTCTGTGGAGAAAAAGTCGGTCACCCGGGGGAGGGCATGGTGGCGCAGGTTGACCAACATCAAAGCCTCCTGCTTGAAAGATGCCACTGCTTTTTCAAGTTCGTCGGGCTCCAGAGCGGCTGTGCTCATCTCCTTTATGGCCACCGGCATGTCATCCAGGCGGCTGTCCAACGCCAGGTAGACGGCGCCCATACCGCCCTTGCCCAAAAGGCGCACGATGACATAGCGCTCCGCCAGCAGCGCCTGCGCAGTAAGCTGTCCAGTAGCTCCACAGAGGGTAAAACCGCATTTTACACAGAAGTTATGCCCCTCATTGTTATTAGCCCCGCAGGAAGGACAGAAAATCATTTCACTCC
>CAZQEV010000410.1:0-1135 GCA_964592135.1 uncultured Syntrophomonadaceae bacterium | reverse complement strand
AGATCAATTCATCTGTTAAGTAGCAGCTTCTTGCTGTAGCGAAGATAAATATTTTATGCCTTTACCATTCCTCCAGAACTCTGCCCTCTTTGTCTTTAAAGGAACCGACAATGATCATGATCAGATCAACAAGGGCACCAATTCCCAAAAGACCAAGTGTAACTAACCAGAGAATCCCCGTTCCGATCTTCCCAACGTAGAAGCGGTGAGCCCCCACCGCCCCCAAAAAGATACACAACAACAACGCAACAAGCCTTTTTTTGGGCGACACATCCACAACAGCTCTGCTGTCTGCAACCTCGGTCACTTGAACACCCCTTTCTTGTAATGTTGTAATGATAGAACATACTACCATATGGGAATAAAAGATACCAGCATTGTTTTATTTAAACAATACTGGTATCGGTGGGCTTATTGATAAACGGGGAAAACAAACTGAAGTGGTACAACCGGCGCGAAGCTGAGCGTCAATTGGTCACAGAGCCGGCCGCCTCTTCTACAGCCCCCAGGGCAAAATGATCGTGCAGGGTTGCCACAGCGGCCGCCAGATTGGGGCGGCGGATGAGCAGCGCTATGGATATATTGGAATCGGCTGTCTGCAAGATGGAGATCCCTTTATCATTTAATGCGCGTGCCACCCGGGCCATCACCCCGGGGATGCCGCGCATTCCAAAGCCGATTACCGAAACCTTGGCGCAGTCCTCTTCCACCCGGAAACCAACCTCAAGTTCTTTAAGTACCGCTGTTGCCCGGGGCAGAATTTCCTCTTTTATGGTAAACATTTTCAGGGTGGGAAATATGCTGATGAGATCGATACTGATACCCGCCCGGGCGAGCTTTTCAAAGAGTTTCACTTCCAGATCCGGATCGGGATGTGCGAACTCTACGATGAGCTGTATGATGTCGGTGGTGTGGGCGATCCCGGTAACCACGCGCTGTTGCGAACCGGTAAAGCCTGCAGCGGCACTTGGAGAAACGCCTGAGTCGATCCGGGTGCCGGGATCTTCTTCAGTAAGGTTCCGGATAACCAGGTTGAGGTTATGTTTCATCGCCACCTCCACGGCCGGCGGATGGATTACTCTGGCTCCCTCGTAAACCAGTTGACAGGCCTCATTGTAGGTCAGGCGGGGAATTA
>CAZQEV010000409.1:0-1139 GCA_964592135.1 uncultured Syntrophomonadaceae bacterium | reverse complement strand
CGGCTTTGCACAGCAAATCCGCGAAGTCGGCATTCCCGCCATCAACATCTTTTTTAACGACTATGAGAGCATGGCCAAGGCCTATACTATTTTGGGTGAAGTGCTTGGCGGCGAATACCAGGAAAAGCTTGCCACATGGTGTGCCGCTGTGGAAACGAAGCAGGCAAAGGTGAGAAGCCTTACCGCCGATATTGTGGAAGAAGATCGCCCCGTAACATACTATATCGCCGGTCAGGGCGATTCCCTGACTACGACTATGGCGGCCGACAGTATATTCTCCGACTGGACTGAATCCGCCGGCGGCATCTATGCGGCCAGGCTGATGGAACTTACCGAATCGGAAGTGACCCCGGAAGCTGTTTTTGATCTGAATCCCGATGCGATCATCTGCGGCGGCGTTTATCAGCATGTCTTGAAAAATGCCCTGGAGACCACCGCCGGCTGGAAGGAGTTAAAGGCCGTTACCAACGGCAGGGTGTACACCAACCCCTATGCCTGTTTCAACTGGGAGCGTTTCGGCCTTGAGAGCCAGCTTCAGATCAACTATGCACTGATGTGCATTCAGCCCGAGATCGCAGAGGCCAACGGTATCAACAGGGATTCGATGATCGATGAGGTCATCGATTTTTACAAGACCTACACCGATTATGAACTGACCCGGACGCAGGCGGAGTATATGCTGGACGGGCTCCGTCCTGACGGTACTGCGGAATTTCCCGTGGAGTAACCGCCTTTGCATATGGAAAAAACCTATCGCAACAAGCATGACCTCCCCGCCGCGGGCGGGGGGGTCATACTCCAAAAAGCAAACTTTCTTGAAACAGCCAGGTACAGGGGGACCTTTTGGCTCTCTCTGCTCCTGCTCATGTTTGTCTTTGTAATCTCGCTGGCTGTCGGCCGGTATGGGGTGCCCTTTGGCCATACAATCCAGATCATATTTTCTAAAATATTCCCCATCGAGAAAAGCTGGATTGATCTGGATGAAGCTGTAGTGATGACCTTCCGCTTTCCGCGAACAGTCGCCGCCATCATAATCGGCGCAGCGCTGGCCCTTTCCGGTGCAACGTACCAGAGCATCTTTAAAAACCCCATGGTCTCCCCCGATCTCCTGGGCGTATCTTCCGGCGCCTGTGTCGGTG
>CAZQEV010000408.1:0-1142 GCA_964592135.1 uncultured Syntrophomonadaceae bacterium | reverse complement strand
CAGGATGCACAAGGGCAACCGGAAGATCGGCCTGGGGGTGATGGGCTGGCACGATATGCTCGTCCGCCTGGGCATCCCCTACGACAGTGAGGCCGCCCTGGAGACGGCGGAGCAGGTAATGCGCTTCATCAACGAGGAGGCCAGGCAGTGTTCCGTTGACCTGGCGGCAGAGCGGGGGGTTTTCCCCAACTTCACCGGAAGCGCTTACGACACCGGCAAGCCGGGAGACCGGGTCCGCAACGCCACCCGCACTACCATCGCTCCTACGGGGACGATTTCGATCCTGGCCGGCGCCGGCAGCGGCATCGAGCCCTATTTCAGCATTGCTTTTTTGCGCAAGAACATCCTGGGCGGCGTGGACCTGCCCGAGGTGAATCCCCTTTTCCTGGAGATAGCCCGTTACGAAGATTTTTATTCAGAAGAACTGATCCAGGCGATCGCCCGCTCCGGTTATATCCCCGCTGACGAGGCGGCGGTACCCGACCGGGTTAAGGAGCTCTTTAAAACAGCCATGGAGATCGACCCCCAGTGGCATATCCGCCACCAGGCTGTTTTTCAGAAATACACGGACAATGCCGTCAGCAAAACTATCAACCTGAGAAAAGAAGCCACAGCCGGGGATGTCAAGAGCGCCTACATCCTGGCCTGGGAATCGGGCTGCAAGGGCATCACTGTTTACCGGGACGGTTCCCGGGAGAAACAGGTTTTGAACGTGGGCATCAGCGAGGAAATTAGCCTGAGGCCGAGCAGCCGCCCTGCAACCCTGACGGGCCACACAACCTGCGTCAAGACCCCTCTGGGCAACCTTTTTGTGACGGTCAATACCGCCGGTGGAAAGCCCTTTGAGCTCTTCGCCCAGATCGGCAAGGCGGGCAGTGATGTCGTTGCTTTCACCGAGGCTATCGCCCGGCTGATCTCGCTTGCTCTGCGCTGCGGCGTGGGCGTGGAGGAAATTGTCTGCCAGCTTGAGGGAATCGGCGGCTACCGCTCCGTGGGCTTCGGCCCCAACAGGATCATGAGCGTCCCCGACGCCATCGGCAGGGCCCTGGCCGGGCTTGTCAAGGTCGAATCCGGAGAAAACAGCGATCATTACAATTCCAGGGAGATTTGCCCCGATTGCGGCAGCGGGGCCCTGATCATGG
>CAZQEV010000407.1:0-1143 GCA_964592135.1 uncultured Syntrophomonadaceae bacterium | reverse complement strand
GAACCGGGCCTTGAAGGAGCGCCTGCGCCAGGTTTCCCTGGAGGTGGAGCGCGGCAGCGACCTTGCCGGCGCCATGCGCAAGCACGGCGACTTCTTTCCCCAGATCATGGTCAGCATGGTTGAGGCCGCTGAGGCCGGAGGCATCCTTGACGCCGTCATGGACAGGCTGGCCGTTCATTTTCAGAACCAGCACGACCTTGAAGAGAAGGTCCGCTCAGCCACGACCTACCCCATTGTCGTCTCCTGCCTGGCTGTGGCGGTGATGGGACTCATGGTCTTCTTTGTTCTGCCGCGCTTTGCCGCCATCTTCGACGACATGGGCTTCGAGATGCCCTTCCTCACCCGGGCGCTGCTGGCCCTGAGCGGCTTTGTCACCGGCTACTGGTACATCTTTATCCCGGTGCTGATACTGCTGGCCTTTGTGCTGCTTCGTTTCATGCGCACACCCACCGGGAGGGAGAGTTTCGACCGCCTCCAGCTGCGCCTGCCCCTGTACGGTAAGATCTACGGCACCATGATCGTGGCCCGCTTCGCCCGCACCCTGAGTACGCTTCTGGCCAGCGGCGTGGGGCTCATACCGGGGCTGGAGCTTTCCGAGAAGGTGATCAACAATGTGGTTCTAGGGGCCGCTCTTGCCGAAGCGCGGCGGGTGATCCGTCAGGGCCAGTCGCTGGCCATGCCTCTGGCGGCAAGCGGACTTTTCCCGCCCATGCTTGTGGAGATGGTGCACATCGGCGAGGAGAGCGGCGCTCTGGACAGCATGCTCGGCCGTACCGCTGACTTCTACGAGGGCGAACTCACCTTTACCCTTGACCGGCTCACTTCGATCATCGAGCCGGCCATGATCATCGTCGTGGGGCTCTTTGTAGGTCTTTTGATGATCTCCATTATCCAGCCCATGTTCGGGATCTACGAGATGATTTAAGCTGTTCAAGGCAAAACCCCAAAGAGGGGAAGCCTTTTTATATAGATATAAAAAAATAATTATTAAGGGAGATGAAAAAAATGGTGTTGAGTATTGCCGATTTTTTTAGACGGATGCACCGGAAAGAAGAGGGCTTCACGCTCATCGAGCTGCTGATCGTTATCGCCATCCTCGCCGTGCTGGCGGCCATCGCCATTCCGCTGGTGGTGAACCGGATC
>CAZQEV010000406.1:0-1147 GCA_964592135.1 uncultured Syntrophomonadaceae bacterium | reverse complement strand
CAGGTAACGATTCCGGAGGCCAGATCCCTGGCGTCAACTGAATTGAATGTGCCGCCTATGCAGACAGGCAGCCTGCCCTCGGCCACCATTTGTAAACAACTTGTAATCATGCCAAAACCGTAATCATTGGGCCCGAAAATACCGCTGGGATAGACGACTGATGCGTCCAGATTATGCTCCTGCGCTGCACGGAGAACCAGATCGGTGGCCATAGCCTTTGTCTTTGCATAGTAGCCGATGACCTGGTCGGGATCATGGTTTTCAACCTCGCAGATGATCTGCCCATGGGGTAGTTCAGGGATTGCGCCGGTTGAGCTGACGTAGATAAGCTTTTTTGCCTTATGCTGCAAGCATTTTTCCACGATGTGCCTTGTCCCGTCCACATTGACTGCGTGCACTTTTCCATTGGGACGGGGATCCATCGTCACGATGCTTGCAGCATGGATCACAATGAGATCCCTGTTTTCAGGGAGGGTAAAAAAACGCCCCAGGGCGTCGTCGTCCAGGAGGTCGCCTTCTATGATCTCTACGCCCCCGGGCATATTTGAGATTGCCGGATCATTGGGCAATACCAGCGCCCGGACACGCTCTCCGCCTGCGATCAAATGTCTCAGTATATTCCCGCCTAAAAGTCCGCCCGCCCCGGTAAGCAAATAAAGTTGATCAGTCATGTTCTCCTCACTTATACAGTTGTGTAAGTCATGCCTCTCATTATATAATACCTTTAGTAAAAATCAATCAAAAAGACATTTAGTTTAATATCTTACACAAAACAGGCGAAATGAGTAATGTATAAAAAACAGACAAATGTTGTGGCTATCCGCACGCAGAAAGCTATATCCGCTGCTTTCTTATCCATGATTCAGGAACTTCCATATGAAAAGATATCCGTGACGGACATATGCAGGCGGGCCGATATCGTGCGTAAAACCTTCTATAATAATTTCCAATCAAAAGAGGGTGTGGTGCATTATCTGATGAACGATATCTTTCAGGAGCTGGAATCGAGGATAGATCTGCAGCATATGAGCGTGCGGCAAATCCTTTTGGCTGTCTTTCAGTTTGTCATGGACAATCGTGAGGCGCTACTGCTGTTTTATCGCCGGGGGCTGCTGCGGTTCGCGCATAAGAGCATCGCTGCTTATAT
>CAZQEV010000405.1:0-1150 GCA_964592135.1 uncultured Syntrophomonadaceae bacterium | reverse complement strand
TCCTCCAGGGGGTAATCGCGGGCCACCGCCTGCCCGTCAAAGCGGGAGGATCCCCAAACAAGGGCGCTCTTCAGTTTTTTGGGGAAATCCTTATGGACCAGCTCCGCAAAATCGAGCACAGTGCCTCCCCTTCGCAGGATAAAGGGACGTTCTTTATCAGGGGGGCGTCCGGGGGCTTTGCCATAGATCCGGATCACCTCCAAAATATCAAATAGCTTCCGGCGCAATTGATCCAGCCCCGGCCCATTGCAGGACACTGGATCAAGCTGCAGATCGGGCCTCAGCTCACGCAGCAGCTGTAAATTTTCTTCGCTGCCCGGCAGATCGATCTTCGCAGTCGCGATCAGAAAAGGCAGCGGGGCGATGATCTCACCCTCCTCGGAGAGATCGATCACTTCCCGTTCCTGGAGCAGCTGCAGCATCCCCTCAAGCTGGTCCAGACATTCGGGAGAAGCGGCATCTATGATGATGAGAAGGGCGTCGGCAGCCTTGAAGGTGCCGGTAAGCCCGGGGGGAATAGCTTCCGGCGTTACCGGAGGGGTATCGACAAGCTGGACATAAGTATCCTCATAGGGCATCATCCCCGACACCGGCAGAGCGGTGGCATAGGGATAGTCAGTCACCTTGACCCTGGCCCGGGTTAAAGCCCCCACCAGCGCAGATTTTCCGCTGTTCGGGTAGCCCGCCAAAACAATCTGCCCCGCTCCCTCCCGCTCCACGGCAAAGGGATCGGCGCTCCGGGCCGCTTTTTTCTTTTTCCCCTCCTCCTTGAGGCGGGCCAGGCGTTTTTTGATATCCGCCTGGAGTTTCTCCGTTCCCTTATGCTTGGGGATGAGCGCAAGCATCTCCTGCAGCGCCGCTTCTTTTTCTTCCGCGGTCCGGGCGTAGCGGAACCTGTCTTCGGCAGCATGGTACTGCGGGGTAAGATTGGCCGGCACAACCAGCCCTCCTTCCAGAATTGGTGATTGAGATTATAGAAAAGAGCAGCTGCCTGCTGCTCTTTCATGTGGTGCGCCCGGCAGGTATCGAACCTGCGGCCTCCTGCGCGTCAAGCAGGCGCTCTCCCCCTGAGCTACAGGCGCATGGGCATTAAACATCCTTTTGATCCATCGATTCCATTATAGATTGTCTCCCCAGAAAAAACAAGGGG
>CAZQEV010000404.1:0-1166 GCA_964592135.1 uncultured Syntrophomonadaceae bacterium | reverse complement strand
ACTGGAACAGGCCCGATGAAACCGCCCGCGCTTTGCGGAACGGCTGGCTTTATACCGGCGATATCGCCAGGATGGATGAAGACGGATATTTCTATATCGTTGACCGGAAAAAAGATATGATCATCTACGGCGGCAACAAGATATTCCCCCGTGAAGTTGAAGAGGTGCTTTACGAGCACCCCAAGGTGGCTGAAGCGGTCTGTATCGGCATCCCAGAAAAGTTTTTCGGCGAAGCGGTCAAAGCTTTTGTGATCCTTAAAGATGGTACCGAGGCCACACCGGAGGAGATCATCGATTTTTGCAAAGCCAGGCTGATAAAGTATAAGGTGCCCCGCCAGGTGGAATTCCGCAGTGAGCTGCCCAAAACAATGGTGGGCAAGATCCTGCGCAAAGATCTCTCCATCGAGGAGCAGCGACGCCGCCGGATGGAGCTGCTGAAAGAGTAGCAGAGAGCGCTCCGGGATCCGGCAAGATCTAATCTCCCCTTGAAACACCGCTTCCCTTTCAGAATGCAAAGGCGGCCCACAGGGCCGCCCTATCTGATGAGGTCTAAAGTTTTTCCCTGAAAAGACGGTTCAGTTCCTGGGGATCGGCTCGCCCTTTGGTCAGGGCCATGACTTTACCCACCAGGAAGGCCAGCGCTTTCTCTTTACCCCTGCGAAAGTTTTCCGCCGCATCGGGATTTTCAGCGATGACCTGTTCAACCAGCGGCGCCAGCGTATCATCGCCTGAGATTTTACCCAGGCCCCGCTGCCGGACCAGTTTGCGCGGCGAGGCGCCGCTTTTGACCGTCTCCGCCAGAAGTTCCTTGGCCACAGGCCGGTTAATCTCACCTGCATCGAGCAGTTCAAGCAACTCCACCAGCATTGCCGGGGCAAACTCATCGGCTTTTTTTCCGCTTTCGCGCAGCTGGTAAATCAGATCCCCCTGGACCCAGTTGGCCAGGTTGCGGTAGTTGCGATAATCTTCTGCCGCCGCTTCAAAAAAATCGGCCAGTTCACGGATCCCGGCAAGCATGGCCGCCTCCTCGGGGGAAAGATCGTAGCTCTCACACAGGCGCCGTCGCCTTTGCCTGGGCAGTTCGGGAAGTTGTTCCCCGATAGTTTTTATAAGTGAAGGCTCCAGGATAAGAGGCGGCAGATCCGGTTCGGGAAAATAGCGGTAAT
>CAZQEV010000403.1:0-1167 GCA_964592135.1 uncultured Syntrophomonadaceae bacterium | reverse complement strand
CCGACCATGTCGAGGAAATGGCCGGTTTTCCGGTTCAGGTTCAGCTTCTGGACCCCGGCAAGATTGTAGTGCTCTTCAAGCTGGTTCTCTATATCCCGTTTTGTATCTTCCAGGCCGTAAATGCCCGCATTGAGATGGTAGATGAGCCTGAACTCCCAGTTGGTGGCCAGGTAATGCGCCGCCCTGAGGATCTTTGTCTCCAGTGAGCTATTGGCACCGCCAAGCAGATGCCTTTCCATCCTCTCGAAGAATCCGCCTTCCAGGGAGGCCAGCTGCGGGCGCAATCTTTCGAGAACCCACCCGTTCAGCTGCGCCCCCTTCTCAGCCATCAGCCGGTGAAAAACCGGCGGCTTGATATCGGTGAGAACGATGCGGTGCAGGTATTCAAAGAGAAAGCCTTCAATGAGGGAACACCAGTCCACCGCGGCGCCGCGATCGGTCTCCTCGAAGCGGCCGAGCACATAGGCGTAAATCATCTTGTGCGCCTGCTTGTCCAGTTCGGTGAAGTTTTCCGGCCGGTTATGGTCGTTCCAGCGCTGTATGCTGGCCGTTTCAAAAAGCAGCCCCAGCAGCTCTTTGGTGATCATCCTTTTGTTCCCCCGCTTTGATTCAATTGTTCACTGTCCAAGCTTTCGCTGAATATTTTCTTTTCCCTGCCCGGGAAATAAAATACCCCTTTTAAAAGGGGTATGAATATAATATCTATCTCTATGCACCCGGGAGCTGTTATCTGCTATAAAATGATGGCAATCAGGCCTCCGCTGCCCTCGTTGATGATCTTCTCCAGAGTTTCCTGCAGTTTTTCCTGGGCATTCGGCGGCATGTTCCCCAGCTTGCCGGTAATGCCGTCCTGAACCAGTTCATGGAGGGATTTACCAAAGATCTGCGATTCCCAAAGTTTTTCAGGGCTCTCTTCAAATTCTTCAAGAAGATAAGTTACCAGTTCCTCGCTCTGCCGCTCTGATCCCACCACCGGAGCGATCTCTGAGGTCACATCAACCCTGACGATATGCAGAGAAGGTGCGCTGGCCCGCAGCCTGACCCCGAAGCGACCACCCTGACGGATTATTTCCGGCTCTTCCAGGGCCATCTCTTCCAAAGCGGGCGGGACGATGCCGTAACCCGTCTCTGAAACCTGGTAAAGCGCCTCGGCCAGCTTGTCGTATT
>CAZQEV010000402.1:0-1172 GCA_964592135.1 uncultured Syntrophomonadaceae bacterium | reverse complement strand
TGATATGGTGAACAGAAACCCATGCAAAGGCTTTATAGGGATCAAACCTCTCGTAGGGGAGTGAATTGGCGACGATTCTCCCCACCTTGCCCAGTAATTCCTGGAAAACAAGCACCAACAAAATCATGATCCCGTATAACAACATTATTTTCTGGTCGGCCCGTTTCCCTTCCACTTCCACTTTCATGCAACTCCACGAACTCGCTTTAATACCTATATCCTTCATTTACTCTCGCCTTCTTTCATTATCAATATGTTTAAGCAATATCATTGCTATGAAAGCGCCGTATTTGTCATCCTGAGGGCGAAGCCCGAAGGATCTCGTATTTAGAACAACGCTTTCATTTATCGTGGTGTGGCTAACACGTGGAAATTCTGTTCTGAATGGATATTGACAAGCACTTTACAACAGTCTCCGGCCATTAAAGTGCTTTCAACAGCTATACTTCCAGCATCGATTTTGCCTGCGGCAGTGATCATAGCGAACATGGGATCTAAGCACCATCCATTGCAAGGATTTGCTCCTCCCATTTTCTTGGACAGCGTGCATAACTTGCATGAAAGTGCTGTAGCTACATAGCTGTCATCTGTTTTTTCCACAAACCAGTTTGCACAGCCATAAATTTCTGAAAGCTTGCAAAAAACATCCGCAATGGTTTCAATGCCAAGCTGTTGATTCAAAAAGGGCGCTGTCTGTGCCTGCCTTGTAGCGTGGAAAACAAATACAGATGATGGAGTACTGCATCGACTAGAACATTAAATAGTCAATAAACAAAAGTATGATTAATCTTTAAGGTTAGTAGGCGAGACTGTTACCGCTACCCCATAGAGCTTCTAGCAAAACGCGAGTCAATTGATGCGCCAGAAAAAACTTGGAAGTGGCAGCCTCTTGGTGAAATCTTTGCTTACTTTTGACCGGGGGGCTACCTGTTGTTTAGGTCATCTATTCAAAAGTATCTACTGGACATACTGGCCTATTTTCTATGGGAGGAAACAACAGCCCGTGAACTTAGCCCTTTTCATGTCGGTTTTGGCAAAATGCTTTACAAAGAGATCCTGTAAAACCTAAAAAGACAAGCTGAGCACTGGAAAAACACGCATGGTGCTGATTTCGATTCCATTAACCGTGAATGCCAAGACTTAGGCAACTTATTTTATTTCGAGAGACGGCT
>CAZQEV010000401.1:0-1177 GCA_964592135.1 uncultured Syntrophomonadaceae bacterium | reverse complement strand
AAAAGGTAGGGGCAGAAATTTTAATAGCAACTGACCCTGATTGTGACCGAATTGCCGTAGCAGTCTTAAATAAAAAATATGATGATTTGGTGAATTTACATTCTAAAGAAATAGATGAAAACAAACCTTCTAAATACCATGGTTTTAACAAACCCGAAGCGCACCTCTCCGGTCATAGCGAAACTTTATCTTCTGAGCATTGTAATGAGTCATCATCCTTCCGTAATTGTAAAGAGCTTTCTCCATCCAGTCATTCTAAAGAGCCACTCCTTTTTCATCATTGTGAGGAGCCATTCCCCCTTCATAATTACAAGGAGCGCCCCCCTTCCTGTCATTGCGAGGAGCCATCTCCTCTTGGTCATTGCGAGGAGCGCAGCGACGAAGCAATCCCATCACTATCTTTTTCTGATAACAATTATGTGTTTTTAAATGGCAATCAAACCGGTGCCTTGCTTTTGGACTACATTCTAAAAAGACGACAGGAAAAAGGAAAATTACCAAAAAAAGGATTTGTGATTAAAACTATTGTTACTTCAGAGATGGGTAGGGCAATTTCTGGGCATTATAATATTCCTACCTATGACACTCTGACCGGATTTAAATTTATTTGCAATAAAGCAGAAGAGCTGGAAAAAGAAGGTGGGATATTTTTATTCGGTTATGAAGAAAGTATTGGCTATCTTGCCGGTAATTTTGTGCGGGATAAAGATGCTGTGATAAGTGCCATGTTGATTGTGGAAATGGCTGCTTTTTATAAGAAGAAAGGTCTAACTCTACTCGATGTTTTACAGGGCCTTTATGAGCAACATGGGTACTTCCTGGAACATTTAGAGTCCATTTTTTTAGAAGGGTTAGAAGGAGAGCAGAAGATGGGAAAGATAATGACTGCTTTTCGGGAGGAGTTTCCCCGGGTTCCTGGAATGACAATATCTCGTAAGATTGATTATAAGACATCATTTCAATATGATTATGAACAGAATAAAAAAGAGATTGTTGATATACCCTCATCGGATGTATTAAAATGTTTCTTCACAGATGGCTCCTGGTATGCTATAAGGCCTTCCGGCACTGAACCAAAAATAAAGATTTATATATCTCTGGTAGGGAAAAGGAAGGCAGAGGCAGAAGAAAAATTAGCAAAGGTTAAATCTGTCGTTTTTGGTAAAATCGAAGATAT
>CAZQEV010000400.1:0-1180 GCA_964592135.1 uncultured Syntrophomonadaceae bacterium | reverse complement strand
CGCTGTCGCCAGGCAGTCCGACGCCCTCTTTTTCGTCCGCCGGGTAAATCCGCTTTCTGATTGATCTGGACGCCGGACCCGGCTTGCAAGGGGAGCCCCTATTGAAAATTTTATTTGGGGGTTGACAGGCGGCTGCTGATATGATAGGTTTTTTTAAACCGATGAAGCGGGAGTAAAACCACCGACAGCCGCAAAGAGAGCCGGAACTGGTGTGAACCGGCCGGTGATGGGGTGGATAAATGGGCCGCCGAGGGCGAAGCGAAAGAGCGGCAAGCTTAAGTAGCCTCCGACGCAGCGCCGGCGTTACCGGGCGAAGGGTGTGATGGCACCCTGCAGAGAGGATGTTGCGAGCAATCGTGCATCAACCAAGGTGGTACCGCAGGCAAAAAGCCTGCCCTTGAAGAGGGGCAGGCTTTACTGATCTAAGCGGTCTCTTGGAACTCTATTTGACTCCGCGGACAAGTAGAGAACTGCAGGGAAACCCTCAAAAACAACCTAAATCTGAGGAGGAACCCTGGATGAAAAAAGTGATTATGGTGTTCTCGTTGTGCTGTTTGCTGGTGGCGATGCTCGCCTTGGGCGCCTGCGCCCCGGACAAAAATGGAGATGATAGCGAAGAAGGGGAGGCAAAAAAAATAGGTATCGTCCAGATCATGGAGCATCCCTCGCTGAACACGATCCGCGAATCCATGATCGATGAACTGGCTGCGCTGGGCTTTGCCGACGGCAAGGAGATCGTCATCGATTACCAGGATGCGCAGGGTGAACCGAGCAACCTGAAGACTATCTGCCAAAAATTTGCCAACCATGATTATGACCTCATCGTGGCTATCGCCACCCCCTCTGCGCAAGCCGCTGTAGGAGAGACGACAAAGATTCCCGTGCTCTTCTCCGCCTGCACGGACCCGGTGGGATCGGAACTCGTCGACAACCTGGAAAAACCGGGCGGAAATGTAAGCGGCACCTCCGACGCTGTCTCCGCGGAGAAAATCATGGAGCTGGCGGTGCAGATCACCCCGGACATCAAGAAGATCGGGGCGCTCTACAACTCCAGTGAAACCAACTCTGTTTCTGTGATCAATGACCTGAAGGCCTATGCCGCCCGCAACGGGATGACGGTGCTCGAGGCGACAGTGACCAACACCTCGGAAGTGCAGCAGGCGGTGCAGTCCCTTGTGGG
>CAZQEV010000399.1:0-1192 GCA_964592135.1 uncultured Syntrophomonadaceae bacterium | reverse complement strand
AAAAGTATGAGCGGACCAAGCCCCATGTGAACATTGGGACCATCGGTCATGTTGACCATGGTAAGACCACGTTGACGGCGGCGATTACATCCTGTTTATCCAGTGCGGGATTTGCGGAGAAGACCAGTTTTGAGCAGATTGACAAGGCTCCCGAGGAGAAGGAGCGTGGGATTACCATAGCCACGGCTCATGTGGAGTATGAGACTGACAACCGTCACTATGCCCATGTGGATTGTCCGGGTCATGCTGACTATGTCAAGAACATGATCACCGGTGCGGCACAGATGGACGGTGCCATTCTGGTTGTTTCTGCGGCTGATGGTCCCATGCCGCAGACGCGGGAGCATATCTTGCTTTCGCGCCAGGTTGAGGTGCCCTACATTGTTGTCTTTTTGAACAAGGCCGATATGGTTGATGATCCTGAGCTTTTGGAGCTTGTGGAGATGGAGGTCAGGGATCTTCTTTCCGAGTATGATTTTCCGGGTGATGACACCCCCATTGTGACCGGTTCGGCGCTTAAGGCATTGGAGTGCGGTTGTGGGTCGCGTGATTGCGAGATCTGTGCTTCTATCTGGGAGCTTATGGATGCGGTGGACAGCTATATTCCTCTTCCTGAGCGGGACAAGGATAAGCCTTTTCTGATGCCCATAGAGGATGTTTTTTCCATTACCGGCCGCGGCACGGTGGTTACGGGGCGTGTTGACCGCGGGATGATCAAGACTGGTGATGAGGTAGAGATTGTCGGTTTTGATGAGCGTTCGCGGAAGACTGTGGCCACCGGTGTGGAGATGTTTCGTAAAATATTGGAAGAGGCTGAGGCTGGTGACAATGTTGGTGTGCTTCTTCGCGGGATTGACCGTGACTCTGTGGAGCGGGGCCAGGTTTTGGCGAAGCCCGGGAGCATCAAGCCTTTGACGAGTTTCAAGGCCCAGGTTTATGTTTTGAAGAAAGAGGAGGGTGGGCGTCATACGCCTTTCTTCCAGGGCTACCGTCCCCAGTTCTATGTGCGCACAACTGATGTTACCGGTAATATTACCCTGCCGGCCGGTGTGGAGATGGTCATGCCCGGTGATGATATCAACATGGATATTGAACTGATCACCCCCGTGGCCATTGAGACAGGTCTGCGTTTCGCCATCCGCGAGGGGGGCCGCACCGTGGGCGCCGGAGTGGTCACAGAGGTAACGGGATA
>CAZQEV010000398.1:0-1195 GCA_964592135.1 uncultured Syntrophomonadaceae bacterium | reverse complement strand
CACTATTGCCTGCAATAAAACCACGGCGTGGTTCAAGGGTTTTATGCCAAAACCCTTTTTTAATTATTTGCCCGCATGAGCGACAGGTCAAATCCTCACGCAAACTATTGTCATTATAAAAATTATCGGTTTCACAATTTCTATATGGGCACTTAACATACCACCCGTATTCCCAATTATGCGCACTTCTACTGGGAGATTTATGAATATACCGGCTTGTATAAAGCATCCCATCCGCAACAATTTCAGAACCGGGGGCATACTCAGCCACGGCAAGCTGTAAATCTCGCTGCATTTGTGGTCGATTTGCATTTTTTGCAGAAATAGGATCAGGCAACAGTTCAACTGTATCTACAGGGAAACCGTATTTAGGCAACACATTATTTCGCACGAGAAAACCTATTAAGCTTTTGCGAGGAGCAAAGCCATTCCATTTATCCAACTCTTTATCGGCCCTGAAATTGCGCAGTCTGCCAGAAATAGCAGCTGCAGCACCGTCATTTCCTTTTTTGCGATATCGTT
This sequence comes from uncultured Syntrophomonadaceae bacterium, assembly GCA_964592135.1. Taxonomy (GTDB): domain Bacteria; phylum Bacillota; class Dethiobacteria; order DTU022; family DTU022; genus JAAZIN01. The sequence goes on along the minus strand of CAZQEV010000398.1, from coordinate 673 downwards.
CACGCTCAGCTTCTAAAAAAGAAACCGTATCGCGGAATTCCTTCACAAGCATTTCTAAAATGCCGTTTTCACCAACTAAATGCTCTGTCCAGCTCCAATCTTCAATGCCATAGTCACCGGATGGGATCGAGTCCATTAGTAGGTTTTTCAAATATACTGGTCTGGCTGCAAGAAAATCCTTCAGCTTTCCATATCCCCCACCATTCAAAAGCTCCGATTGATTATCGCCATCATATACTTCAGCATGTGCCTTTAAAAATGCGCTTAAGGCAACGGCGTTTATATGACGTCGTATAATCTTCTCATTTTCCAGCCGAAACTTTGGCGCTTTTATGCGTCCGCTAATCATATTCTCCGGATGAGCAAAATAAATTAAATCGTGTGAGCTGAGCTTAGCGTATGTAAGAGCATAGGCAGCAGATTGAAGACTTCGGCCAGCACGCCCAGCTCTCTGAACATAGTTTGCCGGTGTCGGCGGTACATCCCGCAAAAAAACAGTTTCAAGGCTACCCACATCGACACCCATCTCAAAAGTTGTAGAACTACTCAAGGCGTTTAATTTTTTTTCAATGAATAACTTTTGATATTCCGCGCCTCGTTCGCGAGATAGTTGTGCGGTATGCTCTTTAATATAAAATGGTTTCATGTTTGTAGTGCTGTATAGACTGATATA
>CAZQEV010000397.1:0-1196 GCA_964592135.1 uncultured Syntrophomonadaceae bacterium | reverse complement strand
GGCAAACTGGGCTGGAATGTCTTCAACAACCTGCTGCAGCACCGTTTTGCCGGCAGGCTCTACCCGGTAAACGTCAATGCGGAAAGAGTTCAGGGGGTGCCGGCATATTCCAGCGTCAGCGAGATCGACGGCCCTGTTGATGCGGCGGTGATCATCGTTCCTGCCGCCCACACCCTCAAGGTATTTGAGGAATGCTGCCGCAAAGGGATCAAGTTCATGGTCATCGAATCGGCCGGTTTTGCCGAAACGGGCGCAGAGGGCGAGAACATCGAATTAGAGCTTAAAAAGCTGGCCGGGGCCTACGGCTGCCGTTTTGTCGGACCCAACTGCTCCGGCATCATCAATCCCCATCACCGCATGATCCAGTCCATCGGCATGATTGGAGAGCTGCGCCGGGGCAATATCGGGCTCATCGCCCAGGCCGGAGTCTACGCCGCCGGAATGATCTGGGGCATGCGCCACACCATGGACTTCGCCCTGGTGGCGACCATCGGCAACAAGGCCGACATAAATGAAACCGACATCCTGGAATACCTGGGTGAGGATGAGAACATCGAAGTGGTCTGCATGTACCTGGAGGATGTTAAAGCCGGCCGCAGGTTCATCGATACGGCCCGCCGGGTTACGGCAAAGAAACCTGTGATCGTCCTGAAAGCAGGGCGGACGGAGGCGGGCAAGAAGGCGGTATCATCGCATACCGCTTCTCTGGCCGGAAACGACCTCATTTACGATGCCGCCTTCAGGCAGTCCGGGATCATCCGGGCTGCAGACAATGAGCACATGTTCGGCCTGGCCAGGGCCTTCTCCAAGCAGCCGCTTCCTCCCGGGGACGGCGCCCTGGTCATATCCTATACCGGCTCCTGGGGGGTCGCCGCCGCTGATGCCCTCTCCATGAGCGGGATGAGGCTGTCACAAATAGACGCTGCCGCCTGCCGGCGGCTGGAAGCAATTCTGCCCCCCTACGTGGGCGTGAACAACCCTGTTGACTGCACCTTTGACATGAACGCGCCTCAGCTTAGAGCGATCATCGAAGCGGGCATTGAAAGCAGCGATATCAGCAGCTTTATTGCGGTGATCCAGGCGGAGCTTCTGCAGACCTACGCCGAAGTGTTGCCGGAGATAGATTTCCGGGGAAAGCCCATCGTCTGCTGTGTGCCGTGCAAGGAATTTGCCATGGATGATGTGATCACCATGGA
>CAZQEV010000396.1:0-1205 GCA_964592135.1 uncultured Syntrophomonadaceae bacterium | reverse complement strand
ATCGCACCCAGCAGCGGCTCCAGGGAGCCGCCCAGGGCGGAGAGAATGGCCTCCACGCTGAACCCGGCCATGAATTCCATCTTCTCCTTGGGGATAAAGACCCGGTCCGGGTTGCGGTTGGGATAATTTTCGACAGCCATCTTCACAATTTCCCGGGCAATAGCCAGGGCGTTCTGCTCCTCGAAGGGAACATGCTTCGCCCCGGGGAATTTGGCCTTGGGGGAGGTGGAGATGATTTCGGTGTGGTAGCAGGCGGCCAGCCCCGTCAGGGCGGGCATGATGCACTGCACATCCACAACCATGGCCTCAACGGCCCCGGTGATGATGGCCAGCTCCTGCTGCAGGAAATTGCCGGCCACCGGCACGCCGTGCCGCATGAGCAGCTCGTTGCCGGTGCAGCACATGCCGCAGACGTTAATTCTTTTCGCCCCCCTGGAGGCAGCCAGTTCGAGCAGTTCGGGATCCCGGGCCGCGGCCACGATCATCTCCGAGAGGGTGGGTTCATGCCCGTGCACGATGACATTAACCTCATCCTCTTTGAGCACCCCCAGGTTGCTCACACCCTCCACCGGTTTCGGTGTGCCGAACAAGACATCGGAAAGCTCCGTGGCCCACATGGAGCCGCCCCAGCCGTCGGCAAGGGCGGTGCGCAGGCCCTGCAGGATCAAGTTTACGTAGTCGTTGTCCACACCGATGTGCGTGCGGTGCATCACTTCCACGATCTCGCGGTCAATGCCGCGCGGGGTGATCCCGAACTTGCTCCATACTTCCCTTCGCGCCGCCGGGACCCTGTTGAGAAAACCGAGGGTCCCTTTCCTGGTGCCGAATTCATCCAGCGCCGTGGAGGCAATCTCGGCGGCGACATCCTCGTCGGAGCGTCCTTCCGTTTTTACATCCAGCTCGGCCGCCAGGGCCATCAGCTTATCCCGGTCCTTGATCTGATAGTCCGGCGCATGCCCCGTGGCGGCATGAAGCAGCGTCTCAACAATATCGCGGCCATGGTCGGAATGCGCCGCCGCCCCGGCGGCAATGGCCCTCAACAGGTTGCGGGCTACTATGGTATCGGCGCCTGCGCCGCAGACACCTTTTTGGGGTTCGCCTCCAAAGGGATCGATCCGGCAGGGCCCCATGTTGCAGTTGCGGCAGCAGACGCCGAGAAGCCCAAACCCGCATTGCGGATCCTGCTTGTCATACCGGTCCCAGGC
>CAZQEV010000395.1:0-1211 GCA_964592135.1 uncultured Syntrophomonadaceae bacterium | reverse complement strand
ACCCGGACCGGGCACGGTGAAGAAGGAATGGATCGCCTCCATGGCCGGCAAGGCCATTGTTTTTGCCTGCGCAAATCCCAACCCCGAAATCTGGCCCTGGGAGGCCGGAGAAGCGGGTGCAGCCATTGTCTCCACCGGCCGTTCCGATTTCCCCAACCAGGTCAACAATTCACTCGGTTTTCCGGCAATATTCCGGGGAGTGCTCGATGTCCGGGCTGCCTCCATCACCGACAGCATGTGCATAGCTGCCGCCAGGGAGCTGGCCGCCTGTGCGCCGGCCGGCGGGAGTGATCCCGAGAGGATCCTGCCGACCATGGATATGCCCCAGGTCTTCCCCCGCGTTGCCACAGCGACAGCGATGCAGGCGATAGAAGAGGGCCTTGCGGCGGTGAAGCTTGACCGCGATGAGATATACAGAATGGCGGAGTCGACAATCCGCCGTGCGCAGGCGCTGACAAGGACAATGATGGAAGAAAGGTTCATTTTACCGCCGCCCTAGCCGCCGGGGTGTGGTCCCCCTCCTTACCGTCGTTTGCTCCGCCTGCCGGGACAACAAAAGGTTCCGGAGCCTCGTCGCTCCGAAACCTTTTGTCCCAATTCTCTCCACCTAGACTTCTACGCTTTCAAAAATCCTCTCAAAGCTGTCCAGGGCATCGTCTATTATTTCATCGGTATCCGCCATGCTCGTATACATGCGGCTGCCGGCAAGGGTGATCATTCCTTCAGCACTGAAGGCTGCCCCGAAAAGCTCCAGCCCCTTTTTCCGGTTCACAATCTGCTCAAAGAAGTCCGGCTTCATGATATCAATGAACATGACGCCCGTGGTTTCGATGTGGCAGATGGAAGCCTGGTTGTAAGCCACAAAGGGTAACTTGTAACTTTCAATGAGCCTGTTGAGCCCTTCACAGAGCCTGTCGCCGGCCTTTCCGGCAATGATGGCGGCGCCGGTCTCTTCAATGGCTTTCAGCGCGTAGTAGCCGGCGGCGCAGCTCAGGGGATTGGCGGAAAGAGTGCCCCCCACATAGGCCCGCTTTTTCGTCGCCTCCACTCCCGCCGCCAGGCATGACATGATCTCCTCGCGGCCGCCCACCCCGCCGGCGCCGGGGTATCCGCCGGCAATGATCTTCCCAAACACGGTCAGGTCGGGCTTCACTTTAAAGTATCCCTGGGCTCCGCCCATGCCCAGCCTGAACCCCGTCACAACTTCATCA
>CAZQEV010000394.1:0-1212 GCA_964592135.1 uncultured Syntrophomonadaceae bacterium | reverse complement strand
GCAAACATGGTGCCGGTTTGTGCTAATTTTGTATAACCGCCGTTACTTGCCAACAAGCACTTCGGAGATAAAATGCTACAGACTCCCCATGGATCCTAAGCCACATTCTCATAGTAATTGATAACCGTAATCTCTGCCTTACTCTGTCTGGCTTGCTCAACAATTGCTTCAAGCCGCTTAACGATCTCATGGTCAAAGAAAGCTTCTCCGCATTGCTTGCAGACGTTGGCCGGAACATTTTTGACAATAATGATTGATCCGTTTATGTCAACGATATGATTAACAGTACCTGACTTCATGTGCCCCTTGCACATAAAACAGTTCATTTAATTACCTCCTGGTTCTAAAATCCTTATCCCATTCTTCAATGTCGGGATAGTAGGCCGTAACCATCCACAACATACCATCTCCTAGACCACAAACAACATGTAACGCTTTTCCCCCTGCGGACGAACCTAATACCAGACAACTTGGGTACGGATAATCGCTTTGGTAATGCTCTATAATATCGCCGCATCGCAGGCAATGTTCAACATCTTCCGTATTTATACCCCTTCTCTGCATCCTGATGAGCATATGCCGGCTCCATGTAACCTTGCCCTCAGTTAATTGGTTTCTAATGACAATTTATGTCGATTTCATTCACCACAAATAATTTATATTTGCTTAATCCGGGAGAAACTCAAAACCATGGCAGGGTTAGAAACATGCTCTTACCTGGAATAATTATACCAATTTTTTGTTATCGATGGCAATTTTAAAGATCCAGGGCTGCCGGCGGATAGCCTATAGCTTCACCGCTCGACCGGTATGTTCCAGCAGCACCGGCTCGTCCTTCTCGATGGAGATGACGATCTCCCCTGATTCAAAGCTCCGCCTCAAACCGACGAGAGCGACATTTCGACTCAGTTTCGCCTTAGCTTAACAAAAAACTGGCTTCATTTGTAAAGATTAAATGTCTTCAGACATCTAGTTTGCGCCCCGGCTCCTGGTACAAGAGGCCGGGGCGCTATTTTAAGGTTAACTAAAAAGGTGTAGCGGCCTATACTCCCGCTCCCTCGCCTTTTCGGGTACTCCGGCGGCGCAGGATAAGCACGGCGGCGACCGCTACAATACCTAAGGCGACGAGGAACCAGGGCCACCACGGCGCCGCTTCCTTCTCGTTAATAAGATCTACCGGCGAGGCGCCCTTGTAGCCCAGCACCCCCACGG
>CAZQEV010000393.1:0-1216 GCA_964592135.1 uncultured Syntrophomonadaceae bacterium | reverse complement strand
CTTCTTCCGGTGGTGAATTCTCCGCGAGTGGGCGTTTGCGCTTACATGGGGTAGCGAATAGTGATGATCGTGGATATGAACAGATTCTATTCAATGAAAAAATAAAATATTTCAATTAACTCATATCAGTATGCTGCAGTAGACAAAAGGCGCACGATGGATTAAGTTTCACCGATATTACCTGGTCAAAAAGTATACACGGATTTATTTTGGTGGGGTAAGAAAACAGATGCAGCTTTATGATGAATCAGATTAGAAACTGATCTACTCTGTGGAACAGATTAAGTGTCGCTCTATAAAAAATCCGGAGTGTTGCAGAATTATACCCGGGAAGAAATGAATAAAAAGAGCCTTAGATAGAGCTGATCTATGGTGCCGTCGCTCAGGACAAAGGGAGCTCTCTGTATATCATTTTTTCAGAGAGCTCCCACCTACACTTAGTAATTGAAAAGGCAATGCCTTTAAAATAGGCTTTATTTGAGGCAACAATAGCGTAGGCAGCTCCTTTTTCATGTTTTAAGTTTGTAATATATTAATATATAATTATCATATTTGCTAAGAATATGAACATTTGCAGGATTAAAACAAAGGGGTATAATCCATGAAAACCCTGACAATCCAAGTTTTCATGGCCGGTAAAACGAGTGCTTATTATATTGCTATGTCGCAAAATCGGTGATTATCTTAAATGTTGTTTCCTCCCTCTGGCCAGTTGCTGTATAAGCAAATTAAATGCGCACATTCCGTTTTAAGGGTGCGGAAGATGAGTTTTAACTTAGAGGAGCTTCGAAAGATCATCTATGTGGCTGACTCGGCCCTGGTGACCCGGGATAACCTGGAGGCAATGGGCACTGACGTGCGCTTCATCTCCCGGATGCCCGACACCTTCAGCCTGGCTAAAGAGCTCACAGAGGACGCCTTTATCGCAAACAACTGGGTGGAACTCGGAAAGCTGGCCGAAAGCAAAAACAGCGCCTTTTACAGAGCTCAGGAATTTACAAGGCCCCTTTACGGTCGGACATATCGCTTCCTGGTGGTGCATTCCGACCATCTGGACCAGCGCAAGCTGAAAAGCCTTGACCTCAGGCTGAAGAAAGAGAAAGCAAAGCTGGAGAAATCGGTAAACAAACTCAGCAAGCTGGACTTTGCTTGCGAAGCAGATGGAGTTGATCCGGTTCGGTGGGTACAACTATGTTTGGATTTCATGCTGTTTCTT
>CAZQEV010000392.1:0-1220 GCA_964592135.1 uncultured Syntrophomonadaceae bacterium | reverse complement strand
GGGCCAGGGCTGCTTCCAGGGCATTCATCATTTCCGGGCGGTTCATGGTCACCAGGGCCACCCCGTCCCGCTTTTCGTAAATAAGAGTATCGTATGTCGCCACGAATAAACTGCCTCCTTCTCTTCATCGGGAACGCAGAATCGCCCCCGTTAGTTTTGATCCTTCTGATAAAAGGATTCTATTATAATAAACATATTCTGTCTATTCAGTTTTGTCAATCTTTTTATATATTAAAATCAGTATCCCCTCATCACTCCATTAGCTTAAACTTTAAGGAGAGGCCGGAAGGATTTGTCTAGGGAGCGTATAAGTAATGTATAACGATCGTCAAACAAATCCATGATCGGGAAAAGCAGGTGCACTGTGTGAAACATCCTCAAAATCTTTACCTGCGCATGGGCGACCTGGCCGCCCGCTCCGGTATCAGCAAGCAGCTGATCCACTACTACCTGCGCCGGGGTTATTTGCATCCCGCCATCTACAAGCGGGGCAACCAGGCCTTTTATGATGTGACTCACCTTGAGCGCCTGAAGTTTATCCTCCGCTGCAAGGAGGAAAGTATCCCGCTGCCTTTTACCGTCGACCTGTGGGAGCGGAGGGGCGGAGCAATGACCGGGCGGCCACCCGCCCTCCAGAAAAAAGAGGCCGGAAATTCCCCTACGCGGGAGCAGATCATTGAAACCGCCACCCGGATCTTCCTTACCCGGGGCTACAGCAGCACCAGCATCACCGAGATCATGAAAGCGGTGGGCATGACCAAGCCTTCATTCTACTACTACTTCGAGAATAAGCGCGACCTTTACCTGACCTGCCTGGACAGTACCTTCGCAGCATTCGGCTCCTGGACACTGGAGAAAATACGCCGGGAAAAAGACCCCCGGAAGCGCATCGAGATGCGCTGCGAAGCAGCCCACATCTACGCCGGGACCTTTCTTACAGCTATAGATTTGCTCAAGGAATCGCTGCGCCAGGAAGATGAAAGGGAGCGGCAGCGGGCCGAGGGGATCCTGCGTCGCTCCTGGGTTGACCCCCTGGTCAAAGATCTGGAGAGAGGCAAAAAAGCAGGCCTTTTCCGCAACGTGGACAGCGAACTGATGAGCCTGGCTCTCATCTCCATCACCGAGACGCTGGTCTACCGGAGCATCGTCCCGCATAAACACGGCGGTGAAGCCATCCTGAAGGCCATCCTCGACCTGATGATGCAGGGGCTGCTCAGCAC
>CAZQEV010000391.1:0-1223 GCA_964592135.1 uncultured Syntrophomonadaceae bacterium | reverse complement strand
CCCGGCTGCCATGAGACGGGAGCAGGCTGCTGTGAAATAGAAACCGGCTGCTGCCCGCTCCGGCTGTAGGGATAAGCTGCAGACGGCATCAGCCCCTGCACCTGGACCGCACTTTGCCAGCTGCTCATGCCCTCGTTCCAGACCATGTCGCGAGGACCGATATTGCCCGCACCGGCCATCTGCACCATCCGCTCCCAGGTATAGGGACCGAACCTGGCCCCATCACGGCTGATATGCCACGTCGCTCCTGAAGGCGGGGCAACCGCCTGGGTTACCGTGCTTTTCCCCAGAAGGGCATCCTGAAATTCTTTGACGGTCCGAAAACGATCCTCCGCCCGCACAGCCATCGCTTTCAGTAAAGCCCGCTCTTCGTTCGCACCGATGGCTACACCCAGCCTCGAAGGGGGCAGCAGGGTGTCCTGAGAGAGGCGTTCCAACGATTCAGGGGGCATCTGCCCGGTGGTAATCCGGTAAAGGGTGGCGGCGACAGCGTAAAGGTCAGTCCAGGGCCCCTGCACCCCTTTGCTGCGATACTGTTCTTCAGGAGCAAAACCGGGTTTGAGAATGATGGATAAGCTGTGCCCCTTGGCGCTGACAGCCTGGCGCGCCGCCCCAAAATCAATGAGAATGACCTGGCCGTTCTGCTTGATGAAGATATTGTCCGGACTGACATCCCGGTGCAAAATATTCACTGCATGGACTTCGTTTAAAGCATCAAGCACAGGCATGATCAGGCTCATGGCCCGATCGTAGGGCAGCCGGTCGCCCTGCGCGGCAACATATTCTTTGAGGTCCATCCCATCAAGGTAGCTCATGACAAGATAGGCGGTCCCGTTCGCCCGGAAAAAATCACGCACTGAGACAATGTTGGGATGATCGTCAAACTGGGCCAGCGTGCGCGCTTCCTGCAGGAATTTATCCAAACCATATTCAAATTCCCCGCCCGCTGTGCCGGTATAGGCGGCGACCCGGCTGTGGCCCACTGCCCGGGAGGCCAGTTCCTGCGGCAGATATTCCTTGATCGCCAGCTTGAGATTTAAATTTAAATCCCAGCCCAGATAGGTGATCCCGAAACCGCCCTGTCCTAAAACCCTGCCAAGAAGATACTTTTCGTTTAAAACAGTGCGCGGCGGCAGATGCAAAGGCGATTCCGGCTGTGTGCCCTCAACCCAACCACAGTGCGGACACCGATCCGCACTCCCCTTTTCCGCCATGCAACCCAT
>CAZQEV010000390.1:0-1230 GCA_964592135.1 uncultured Syntrophomonadaceae bacterium | reverse complement strand
CCAGCGCCTCGATCTCGGTATTGTAGGCATCGGAGATGATGGTGTAGGAGTCGAAGCCGTACCAGCGCTCCACGGCCATCTGGGTGCTGACGAGAATGTCGGGGTCCCAGTAGAACTTGCGCGCGGGAACGCGGGCCACGGTGAGGGCATGATCGTGTATCTGAGGCCCCATGAAGGGCACGTAGTCGCCATGTTTGCCCACCATCGTGGCCATGACCTGCCCCAGGGGGCTCAGTTTACCGATGCGCAGCCCCTTGCCGTACAGGATACCGTGCAATATTTGCAAGTTCGGGTTCGTCATTGTCCCGCGCCTCCCATCAGTTCAAGTGCTTTTTCCCTGGCCACAATGGCGTCTTTGCCCCAGGCATCGGCGCCGATACCGTCGGAGAATTCCTGGCTGGTGGGAACGCCCCCCACCATGATCTTCAGATCGCTGCGCAGTCCCTGCCTCTCCAGCTTATCGATAATCCCCTGCATCCGCAGCATGGTGGTGCTCATGTAGGCGCCCAGGCCCAGGATGGCGGGGCGGTGCTCCTTCACCGCGCTGATGAAGCTGTCGATGGGAACATCGATGCCCAGGTCGATCACCTCGAAGCCGGCTGACTGCAGCATGGCGATGACCAGGCTCTTGCCCAGGTCATGCATGTCGCCCTCGACAACGCCGATGACATATTTACGGGCGGTCTTCTCCCCCTCCGCCTCCTTCAGGCGGGGCTCCAGCGGGACCATGGCCGCTTTGAAAGCATCGGCGGCGAGGATCACCTCGGGTAAAAAGAACTCATTTGCTTTCCAGCGCTCGCCTGTCTCCTCGATCCCTGCAATGACTCCGCTGTTCAAGATCTCCAGGGCTGAAAGGCCTGCGGAGAGAGCCTCCTCCACAAGACGGGCGGCCTGCTCATCCTCTCCTTCCACAATAGCGTTTCGTATTGCTTCAAGTTTTTCCTGCATCATTATCACTCCCTAAAGATGTTGTTTCATGCAGCAAATCAGATATACTTCTATATTCCCCTGGAACAGTCCGCTGATTAATTGCTTCGCTGAATTATTTTTGTGCGGTTCACCTGCCTTAATATCAATCTCCCCGGATGTAGGCATCCCAGGCAGCATTGGCCGCATCATACACCGCCTGTCTGGCAGCATTGTCTGCAAGGGCGGCCTCGCCGGTCGCCCGGATATGGTCCATTGCCTCTTTCATGTATTCCCGGGAAAAGGTAAGGCTGAAAACCGCCT
>CAZQEV010000389.1:0-1235 GCA_964592135.1 uncultured Syntrophomonadaceae bacterium | reverse complement strand
ATTTACCTGGATCGGGGAGACTGCCGGTCTGCTTTTGAATCGATGCACCGGGTTTTAGACGCGGTCTGGTTCGAGCTCTTCAGAGTGATGAAAGAGGGAGCTGTAGCCTGTATTAATATCGGCGATGCCGTGCGCACTTTCAGGGGCCGCTTCCAGCTATTTGCCAACCATTCACGCATCCTGAGCAAATTTACAGAGATCGGTTTCGATCTTCTGCCGACAATCCTCTGGCGCAAGCAAACAAATGCTCCGAACAAGTTCATGGGATCGGGAATGCTTCCTGCAGGAGCTTATGTCACGATGGAGCATGAGCATATTTTGATCTTCCGCAAGGGCCCCAAAAGGGTTTTTATCTCGCCAGAAGAGAAAAGGAGAAGGAGAGAAAGCAGCTACTTCTGGGAAGAGCGAAACATCTGGTTCTCTGATCTCTGGGATTTCAAAGGAGTGCTGCAGGGGATGGGTGGTGACAGTATCAGGAGCAGGAGCGCCGCCTATCCTTTTTTGCTGCCATTCCGCCTCATCAACATGTACTCTTTACTGGGCGACACCGTGCTCGATCCCTTCCTGGGTACTGCCACCACCGCGCTGGCAGCGGTGGTCAACGGCAGGAACAGCGTTGGCTACGAGATCAACCCCGCCTTTGGCGCTTACATCAAGAGGAGGCTGAAGGAAGAGGCAGCTCATCTCAACCGTTATAACTTGCAGCGGCTGGAGGATCACCTGAAATTTGTTCATAGACAGACCCGGGAAAAAGGCTCTTTAAAGTATATGAACAGCTATTTTGGCTTTCCGGTGATGACGGAGCAGGAGCAGGAATTGAGACTCCCCTTCATCAAAGCTCTAGATGAAGAAGAGCCCAATCTGTACAGCATTGCCTACCTTGAAGATAAAGAGATCAGAGGCCTTGACCTTGATGAGATTGCCGGGAACCTGCTTCTGGCAAGAGGTGGGGGATTTCAGCAGAGAATTGGATTTTAAAGTTGCTCCGGTTCTTTTGCCCGAAAGGGATCATTGCAAACATCCTGGATTAATTTAACAATATGTGCTATGCTGGTGAAAACAAAGGCTCTATTGGGGTGTTGGGATTATGGAGCGCAGAAAAGCACTAGGTTCCATATGCAGGGATAACGGGATCAACCTGGCTTATCTTTTCGGTTCCAAAGCAAGTGAAGGCCGGAAGATCCTGGAGGGGGAAATCATTGTCTCTAATGATCCCCTGGCAGATCTGGATCTGG
>CAZQEV010000388.1:0-1242 GCA_964592135.1 uncultured Syntrophomonadaceae bacterium | reverse complement strand
CATTCTAATGCCGATCATAAGCAGCATCTGGATCTGAGTGATATCGTTGGTGCAGCGGGTAATCAAGGAGGCAGCCCCGAACTGATCGAATTCGCTGATTGAAAACCCCTCAATCTTGGCAAACACATCCTTGCGCAGGTTTCGGGCCACTCCCGCCGCTATTCTCGACGACAGCAAGCTGACCAAAACGGTGGCCAGCCCTCCGAGCAGAGCAATGGCCAGCATGATCAAACCGATTCTTAGGATATAGGCGGTCTGCATCCTGCTGATATCTACGCCCAACTCGCCGTAAAAGGCCTTGACCAGCATAATGCCGCTTTGCTTTAACAGGCTCTCGTCGTTTAACAGCGCCTTTGCCCGCGCGGCGGCAATGGTTGCTTCCGGCAGCAGGTCAAGCATCGGCTGCGCTTGATATAGCGCTGTGATGTCAATATCCATTGTTTCAAGCGTTGCTCCATCCGCGTCGGCTTGACCGGCTTCGCCCGCCATATCCTGCGCTATATTCATCAGTGTCCATGTAGCCGTTCCAAAAGCCCAATCAAGATCGTCTTTGGCGGAGCCGTCTACTTCTTTTTTCACGTAAAGATCCGCACCGGCTCCTGGATAAACGCTGTTATACGCTTTTCCATCAGCATCTTTGTCGGTGCCGGATACCAGTTCATAATTTTCATGGACTAGCTGCTTTTCCGCCTCCGTCATAAATGTGGTCATCAGCTTAATGCCCTCTGCACTGATCGCCTTCGGCGCGGCGTGTTCAATGCCGTTTTGCTGAATCCCGACGTTGACGATACCCGACATATAGTTCGGCAGGTTCAATTCGCTCATGGCTTGCCCGAATAGTAGAATAATTGTTAATGCCAAACCGAATAAAAACGGCTTTAAATACTTTGCCAGCTTAACCATGTTGATTCTTGCTCCTTTCTATGCTAGATCGATGGGCAATTTAAATTTTAAGCTCGCGGATGAAAGTATCACGCGTTTATGAACCATAAATGAATTGAACAAAAACAGCTTAGGTTGCTCCTGTATCTTCCGATTATCGAACTTTGAGGGATTCAGGATATTGGAGACAAGTTTGATCAGCCGCTCGGGTTCCCCTTGCGGCCAGAATGCCGCTGATGAAAATCGAAAGCAGTGCGACTAAAAACGACGATGCTGTTACAGTAAGGATCAGAAATAGAGCAAACTTCGTTTGGATGCGCTTCATCGTTTGATCACCCCCCGATACCCCAGCCCCCTTAC
>CAZQEV010000387.1:0-1258 GCA_964592135.1 uncultured Syntrophomonadaceae bacterium | reverse complement strand
ACAGCAACATCGACCCGGCCCATCTCCTCAACCCGGGTGGTCACAAGAGTATCTTTGGGGATTTCGCAAGGTCTCCGCCTGATTACACCGGCCAGCTCCATGTCGGGAGCCTGCCTGATACATTCAATTGCCTCCCTGCCCACATTGCCGTAACCCACTACGCAGACCCTGATATCTTTCATGACTGATCACTCCCGCAATGATAATGCAACTGCCCTTGATTCATATATATGGGGGCCGGGTTGTGTGCATGAAGCGATCATGCGACGCTGCAGAAACCTGGAACGATTACCACTGCCGGGTCTTGTAAGAAAGAGCGCAGGAAGGAGAAGCTAACACAGCTGTTGAATGAATCTTTGTTTGACACCACCAGCCATCGCTTCTTTGATATTGTTTTACTCAGGCTCGCTGTGGAATATCCAGCAGGCATATTGACAGTGTTGGAGGGACAGGCATGGTCAAAGCCGGTAAGCGATTAACCAGGACAGGATGGAGCGCCCTTCTATCTCCTCTGCGGATGCTATTTATTTCAGCCTGCTGCTTTTTCATTGCGGCAGGACGGCTGGATATATTTCGAGGGTGGCTTTATTACCTTGCCGCGCTGGTCCTGTCTCTGTGCGGCAACCTGTTTCTTTATTGGCGTTCTCCGGAATTGCTGAATGAAAGGGGGCGCATGGGGGAGGATACGCAGAAGAGTGACAAGGTTTTGCTGCTTCTCCTTTTTGCCGCCAACCTGGTGGTTCTACCTGCAGTCGCCGGCCTCGATGTGGGCCGTTTTGACCGGGCCCCGCTGCCCGATTTTTATATTTACGCAGGCCTGGTGCTCCAGGCCCTCTCTTCCCTGCTGCTTCTCTGGGCGATGCTAGAAAACCCTTTTTTTGAGGGGACCATGCGTCTGCAAAAAGATCGCGGGCAATATGCCGTCAGCAGGGGGCCATACAGCTACGTCCGGCATCCCGGATATCTGGCTATGGCCCTGAACACGCTGCCGCTGCCCTTGATCGCCGGTTCGGGGGCGGCGCTGATCCCGACCCTTTTCGCCGTGATTATCATCGTCATTCGCACCGCACTGGAGGATAAATTGCTAATTGAACAACTGCCCGGATATCGCGATTATTCCCGCAGGGTCAGGTTCAGGCTGCTGCCCCCGATTTGGTAAACCGATAGAACAGGGCTAATCCTCTGACCCGGGCTGGGAGAAATAAGCTGGAGATAATCAGCTTGACTTTCTAACAGGCGCTTAATATAACTGTGGTAA
>CAZQEV010000386.1:0-1263 GCA_964592135.1 uncultured Syntrophomonadaceae bacterium | reverse complement strand
GCCTATGAGCACAACAATGCGGCAAGCTGCCTGCTTGTCAAGGGAGAGACCGACTACATCGCCGATCAGAACGGTGTAATCGCTACGGTGAACAGCCCGCACGAGGCGGCGCTGGAGGCAATCGGGGGCACCGGGGACACCCTGACTGGAATAGTCTCCGCCCTGATCGAAGCGGGTCTGGATCTGGAGTCCGCTTCTGTCAGCGCCGCCAGGGTCAACCGGCTGGCCGGATCTCTTGCCGGGCCTACCCCGGCAACACAGGTCTATGATATTATCAGGGAAATCCCTCACGCTCTTGACAGGGTGCTGAATAATGGTGAAGGGGGTTAACTTAATGGAAAGTCGTCCCATGCTTACAAAGGGCGCCCGGGCTGCAGGCTGAGCTTCCAAGATCGGTCCGGGGGACCTGACAGAGGTTTTGTGCAACCTGACAATGAAGCAGGATCCGAACCTGCTCGTGGGGATCGAGGGATCCGATGACGCCGGGATCTACAGGCTGACAGACGAACTGGCACTGATCCAGACCCTGGATTTTTTCACCCCCATTGTGGATGATCCCTTTGATTTCGGCAGGATCGCCGCTGCGAATGCCTTGAGTGATGTCTACGCCATGGGCGGCCGGCCGCTGACGGCGATGAATATCGTATGTTTCCCCATCAAGGAGATGGAGAAGTCGATCCTGGGGTCGATCCTTGAGGGCGGTATGGAAATCATTCACCAGGCGGGGGCGGTCATGGTCGGGGGGCATAGCGTGGAGGACCCCGAGCTAAAATATGGGCTTTCCGTAACAGGGGTTGTCCATCCCCAGAAGTTTTTGACCAACGGCGGTGCCATGCCGGGGGATTTTCTCATACTAACAAAACCGCTGGGCACAGGAATCCTGGCCACCGCCCTCAAGGCGGAGCAGCTGGATGAAGAGGCGGCCCGGCGGGTTACCGAACAGATGGCCGCTCTGAACAGGGATGCCGCCGAAGCAATGCAGGAGGTCGGCGTAAACGCCTGCACGGATATTACCGGTTTTGGCCTGTTGGGGCACAGTCTCGAAATGGCCCGGGCAAGCAATGTGGAGATAAAAATTGATTCCCGGAAGGTGCCGGTTATTCCCGAGGCAAAAACCTTTGCCGCCATGGGGCTGATCCCCGGGGGGCGTTATGCGAATGAGAAGTTTTACTCCAGGCATCTCCGGATCGAAGCCAGTGTTGAGCCGGTGCTTCAGGATATCATGTTTGACCCGCAGACATCGGGGGGGCTGCTCATATCTGT
>CAZQEV010000385.1:0-1264 GCA_964592135.1 uncultured Syntrophomonadaceae bacterium | reverse complement strand
CATATGGTTTACTAAAAGGAATTCCTTATCTACCCGCCCATAACTCCTGCGCTTTCGCCTCCCACTGCGGAAAATTTTCAGGGTTCCCCGGGAATCTCGCGTAATGCTTCTGAATGGTTCCCGCCCTTTTCATTGCCGCCATGAGAGCGGCAAACCCTTCCCGGGAGAGCCTTCCCTTAAGCCTGCCGCCAAAAAGGGCTGCCGCAGTTTTCAGCAGCCTGCCCGGCCCCATCTTTACCTCGAAATGGCGGTTCATCTGCTCAAAATCATAACTTGAGAAAATAATATCGCGGCTGAACAGGTAATTTACATCATTTCGCGACAGCTCCGCGGCAACGGGCAGCTGGGCCAGCAGCCCTGCAAACCTGGCGCCCTGGTCCCGAAAATAGAGCACATTCAGCGGCCAGAGCTGTTCCCGGGAGCAGTCCCCTTTCCGCAGCGCCGCATCGGCAATCTCGGCCGCTATCCGGCAGGCGGTAAAGCCTGAAGTGACCCCTTCTCCGGAGAAAGGCTTGGTCATGAAGGCGGCGTCGCCCACCACCATGAAGGAATCGCCAACAAGAGAAAAGGGAGGGCGCCGGTAAGGTGTCCGCCCCCAGGTTTTCTTGATCAACTTGTGTTTCACACCTGGAAAGCGCTCCTCCAGAAACTGTTCCTGCACCTGCTCGGCTATCTCCAGTTTCCCCGGCTGGCCAATGCCCACGATCATTCCCTCACCATACCCGGGGTTGATGAAGGCCTTGTGGAAGGGATAGAAATTCAACCCCCTGGGGAAATTTTCGTCAAGATGATCCCAGTACTGCAGGATGACGTAGAGAAAATCCTGCGGATCAATGGGATCGGTTTCTACACCCTGCCCGGAGGGAAGATTGACCCGGGCTACTGAATCGACACCGGAGGCATCGATCACCAGCGGCGCCCTGATGGTCACCTCTTCTCCTTTGGAAAGAGCCTTGATCCCTGCCGGGCGTCCCTCTTCAAGCAGGAGACCGGCAAATTCAGTTTCAAAAAGGATCCGTGCTCCCGCTTCAACGGCATAGCCCTGGAGCCGCCTGATAAACAGGGCCATCTCCATGACGTAGAAAGCGTAACGCACCCGCTTGGCTTCATCTCCATCGGGAGGCCAGGCCAGCCCCTCGGGATAGTAACCGATGAGCTCATCACCTTCAGGCAGCGGGATCCCGAACTGGGCAAAGCGAATTTCATCAACATGAAAGATTCCGATATGGCTGCCCGGTTCGCCTTCTTTCTGTTTCTCCACAAG
>CAZQEV010000384.1:0-1265 GCA_964592135.1 uncultured Syntrophomonadaceae bacterium | reverse complement strand
CCCTTGAGCATTTCAGCCTTCCTTCCCGATGGTAATCCGGTAGCCGCCCGCTTCCCGCTCAATGCCGGACACGGCCCAGCCCTGAGCCCCGGCGGCGCGGCTCACATTCTCCCTGGCCGTATCCGTATCCACCATGATCACAATTTCTCCTTTTTGCACCTTTTTAATCTCATTTAAAGTCATGAGCACCGGCTGCGGGCATGAAAACCCTCTGGCGTCAATAATGTTACCCATATCTGATCCCTCCTAGGCTACTTTTTCTCGCATGGTGAACCCCATCAGCAGGCAGACGGCAAAACCGACAGCCAGCGCCGCTATCCCTGCCGGTGTGGCGCCGCCGGCAGAACTGGCCAGTCCAAAATTATGAGCAAAGGCAGCTCCCGCGATCATCCCCACAACAAACACCGCCGCATCGCCGTCGCCCTCGCCGGTGAGAAAGAGTTGCCGGCCGGGACAACCACCGGCCAGGGTAAACGCCAGCCCGGCCAGAACCATACCGCCAAAATTCCAGAGATGCATGGTGTGAGCCACCGGCTGGCCGATAAAACCGGGGTTGAACTGATGGAGTATTAGATTCATAATCAATGCCGCTGCAGTCAAGCTGATCAGCCCGAAAAATAGATGGGCTTGTTTGAACAGAATCAAATCACGAAGGGCGCCCATGGTACAAAATCGGCTTCTCTGTGCCAGAAAACCTATTCCGAGACCTACAGCAAGGGATAGAATTAGGGGCGCATGCAGGGAGCCGGGACCCTCCAGGCTGTAGAATAGAACACCGCTTTGGGCTTCTCCCGCTATCGCCGGGTTGAACAGCATCAGGACGAGAAACCCCGCCATAATCATGGGGAAGATCCAACCCGCAGAGCTGGATGTCTTCCGGGCAGCTCCCAGGCTATAGCCCTTTTTAAGAAACAAAGTGCCGATCCAGACTCCCACACCCAGGCCGAGCAGCCCGAAGACGGCGTTCCAGTCGCCGCCGGCCAGCCGGAGCAGCGCCCGCCAGGGGCAGCCCAGGAAGATCAGAGCACCGATCATGGCAAAAACACCCAGGATAAACCTGACGAAAGGGGCGGAGCCCGAACGAGGCCTGAATTCCTTAAACAGGTATGCCGCCGCAAAGGCTCCCAGAACAAAACCGATAATTTCCGGGCGCAGATATTGCACCACAGCAGCCCGGTGCAAACCGAGCGCGCCGGTAATATCGCGGACAAAGCAGGCCACGCAGATGCCCATATTCCCCGGGTTACCCCAGAACTGCAGCAATG
>CAZQEV010000383.1:0-1266 GCA_964592135.1 uncultured Syntrophomonadaceae bacterium | reverse complement strand
TATATTGAGCTTTGCAATCCCAGTATCCGGCATTTAAAGCACAGGATTGATCAGTTATGTTTAAGCGGTAAGCTTTTTATAAAAGAAATATTGCTAAGCACGGAAGAATATCACCTGTACCATGGGTTGGCGATAGCACCTCCAGTGGGTGAGAAAAGAATTGGTAAGGGTGAAGCAGCTGCCATTGCCCTGGCAAAAACATATAATGGGGTTTTGGCTAGTAATAATTTAAAGGATGTAGCAGAGTATGTGAAAAAATACAAACTGGAGCATGTTACTACCGGAAAGATCCTAGTGGCTGCACTACAGGCAGGTTACATTGACGAAACCGCCGGAAATCAGATATGGCGCAAAATGATTGTTAGAATGAGAATACTGCCAACTAAATCGTTTACTGATTATCTTAAGATGGTTGATAACTGATAACAATAAAGCCTATCACGACACTGACAAGGCGACCGATTGAGACGGGGTGCTTTCAAGATGTCAAGGGGACGGAGGAAGTGACATGGAGCAGTATATATATTTTTATGCACCCCCTGAACAAAACTGCACCCACCATTTCAATTTTGCACCCACCCATAAGCCAATAAATATGGTATCGTAAAATTGTATCAATTCCTTTCACCATAGACAAATCTAAACCTTGTTATTGATACAATGACGAGAAGCTAAAAAGTCTAGTAATACTGGGCTTTTTCGCATCTAATGGGAAAAATTGCGCCGTTTATAGAGGTATTTCTACACCTTTTTTGCGCCCTACCGTGTCATGATGCATCAGACATGAGTTTGCTCCTCTTCCAACCGGTTTGCATATGGGTAAATGGGCCAAAAAAGGAAAGGAAAAATTTTTATAAATATATTTCCGGCTTGGGGTATCTTACACATAGTTTGCAAATTTATACCCTATTCGGGACATAGGAAAAGGGCAGGCAGTTCGGTCACATAATATCTTACTGGGGAGCTATCGAGGAATTGTATAATGAATAACCGGGGTTTGTTGTGCATATTCCGACATATTCCGACCTTTCTATTGGGAATGCGTGGGCTTGTATGGTACAATGTATAACTATACGAAAGGGGTACCGGGATGATAACCGATGAAATCCTCTTCCGCCGCTATCTAGAAGGCGACGAGAGCGGGTTGACCGCGCTGATGGAGCGTTATGGTAACAGCTTAACTTTTTATATAAACGGTTATCTCCATGATCTAAACGATGCGGAAGATCTGATGATTGAAGCGTTTGCCTACCTCACCGTCAAAAA
>CAZQEV010000382.1:0-1266 GCA_964592135.1 uncultured Syntrophomonadaceae bacterium | reverse complement strand
TGCCGCCACCTGCAGGCAGATGTTACGGGTAAATTCGCGGAACTGTTCATTGCGGGCGACAAAATCAGTCTCGCAGTTAATTTCGACAAGCACACCAACCTTACCCCCGAGGTGGATATATGCATCGACGGCCCCTTGCGCCGCAAGGCGCCCCGACCGTCTCGCCGCGGCGGCAAGTCCTTTTTCCCTCAAGATCACAACGGCTTTCTCCTCATCCCCGCCGGCTTCCTGGAGTGCTTTCTTGCAGTCCATCATCCCGGCCCCAGTTTTTTCGCGCAGGGCTTTAACCGTTTTTGCATCAATTTGCATTCGCTGTTACCTCCTTTGCCGTTAACCGGCAGGCTGCTGTGAAGCCTCAGTGGCTGTGCCGCCCTTCGCTACATCTCCCGCTGGGACGGTATCATCACCCTCAAGGGTCTCCTCGTGAATATCCGCGCCTTCTTCAACGACCTCCTCATCCGCCTGTTCCGCCTGCAGGATGTGCCGTCCTTCGATAACCGCATCCGACATGAGCGAGGTGATGAGTTTGATCGCCCTGATGGCATCGTCGTTTCCAGGTATGATGTAGTCAATCTCGTCGGGGTCACAATTTGTATCGACGATAGCGATGATCGGGATGCCCAGCTTGCGCGCCTCGGCAACAGCGATTCTCTCTTTACGCGGATCGACAACATAAAGAGCGTCGGGCAGGGCCTTCAGGTCCCTGATTCCGCCGAGAAATTTGAGCAGCTTCCCATGTTCGTGCTTCAGGATGAGCACTTCTTTTTTAGGCAATAGCGCGAACGTGCCGTCCGCCTCCATTTTTTCCAGATCATGCAACCGCTTTATTCGCCGGCTGATGGTCTGGAAATTGGTCAGCATTCCGCCAAGCCAGCGTTGATTCACATAATGCATCCCGCATCTTTCGGTCTCCAGCCGGATCGATTCCTGAGCCTGTTTCTTGGTGCCCACAAAAATAATGTGGCCGTCCCTTGCGGCGATATCGCGCACAAAGTTGTAGGCCACATCCATGAGCTTCACCGTTTTCTGCAGGTCGATGATGTAGATGCCGTTACGTTCGGTAAAGATATAATTTTTCATTTTAGGGTTCCAGCGGCGGGTCTGGTGCCCGAAGTGAACCCCCGCTTCGAGCAGCTGTTTCATAGTTACAATAGCCAAGCAAATTCCTCCTTTGGTTTATCCACCGCCCTTCCTCAAGGCCCTTTCCGCGGCCTGCAGTGGGCCGACCTGGTCCGGGCTCCGAAGGCGTGTGTAATTAAATTATCC
>CAZQEV010000381.1:0-1274 GCA_964592135.1 uncultured Syntrophomonadaceae bacterium | reverse complement strand
GGGGCCAAGGCTTTCAAAGCCGGCAATCCTTACAGACAAAGGATTTCCTCGATGGAAAGGTGCTCCACCTTCACCGGGTCGATCCCCTTGAGACGGGCGGCCAGCTCCTTGGCGGGAATCTCATCAAATGTCCTGAGTATTCTGAAATCACGCTCCCCAAGCCAGAGGAAGAACTTCCAGGCGACACAATCACGACACAGTATTTTCTTCTCCTCCAGGTAAGCATCCCCTTCCAGCTGCTCGAGATCCTTATGCTTGGGGCAATGACTGTCAATGCAAAAAGTTCCGGGATTGTATTTCTCCGTCATCATCTTTCCTCCTATAGATGCTGGAATGTGGTTTAGCCCATATCAATTATAGCAACTACCAGTTTTTTGTGTCAACATGACGTTGCAACTTGGATTATCAATACTCGGACATCAAGACCAAGTCTATCTCTCCTACTTTTGGCGTTCTGTCTCCGAACAAGTATGTTTGCTCATAGGACCGGATAAAAACAGGATAAAAAATATTCGCGAAATTGGTTATTCTTTGGTTGTCTTGATGCTTTACAAATGCTATAATGGTTTACAAGTAAGACGGGAGGTTGAGTGTTATGAAAGTGAAAATTTCATCTAAAGGGCAGATCTGCCTACCCGCCGGTTATCGAAAGCGCTTGAATATCGGTCCGGGTGATCATCTCACAATATCCGAAAGCGGTGATCATCTGATTTTGATTCCGGCAAAAAAAGTAAGAGACAGAGATGACAAACAACATTTATTTGATGAACTAAAAGGGATTTGGAGCCATCTTGAACGGGATGGCGCCGATTTGGTTCGGGATATGAGGAAAGGCGGAACCCGCGATGTATGGGAATAGCATGCCGATTCTAATAGACACAGACGTGATCATAAACTTTTTGCGAGGAAGCGATGAAGAAGCTTCTTTTTTTCATAGAGTCTTGGTCGGCGAAGAGTTTTCCGCCTGCTATGCCGCAATCACCGAAGTAGAACTGTATTCCGCAGCAAAGATTAATCAGCGACAATCAGAATCTATACAAATGCTTATGAACAATCTTCACCGTGTCGGGATTGGTTCGCCGGTTGCTCAATTAGCCGGGCAACTGCTGGGGAAGTTTCGTAAAAGCCATGGACTTGAAATGGCTGACGCCATTATCGCCGCCTCCACAATTATTCAGGGAGCATGCCTGGTTACAAAAAATACAAAGCATTTTGCTTTTATCCCCGGCTTGATTATAACCCCACCCTCAGCATATATGGTGGAAGATTAATAC
>CAZQEV010000380.1:0-1275 GCA_964592135.1 uncultured Syntrophomonadaceae bacterium | reverse complement strand
ACAGGCAGGCAAATATTGATTGACAACGCTCCGGGCTGGTGATACAATCTTTTAGTGCCTTTCCAGGGGGATGCGCTTTTTAGAAAGTGAGGCGGCAGCTCTTGAGCGACTCTGAACTGATGGAACAGTTCCAGCGGGCCCGGCGTAAAGTTGTCGGGACCAAGCAAACCCTGAAGGTGCTGGAAAAGGACGAAGCAGTTATGATTTTGCTGGCAGAGGACGCCGAATCGAGGATCAGTTCTCCTGTCGCGGACCTCGCCGCGGGCAAAGGTGTAAAGGTCCACTATGTTGAGACCATGTCCGATCTGGGAATGATTTGTGGAATCAAGGTAAAAGCTGCTGCTGCTGCCATTATCGAATTTTGAAGGGGGTGGACTGTTGCCGACATTAAACCAATTGATACGCAAGGGACGCCGGAAGCAGACTCATAAGTCCGCCGCTCCGGCGCTGGAGGGTTCCCCGCAGAAAAGAGGGGTTTGCACCAGGGTCTCTACTACGACACCGAAAAAACCGAATTCTGCTTTGCGGAAGATTGCCCGTGTCCGCCTGACCAATGGGATCGAGGTTACCGCCTACATTCCCGGGATCGGCCATAATCTCCAGGAGCACTCCGTTGTCCTGGTCCGGGGCGGGCGGGTGAAAGACCTGCCGGGTGTCCGTTACCACCTGGTCCGCGGAACACTGGATGCGGCCGGTGTAGAAAACCGGGCCCAGGCGCGTTCCAAATATGGGGCCAAGAAGCCCAGGAGTAAATAGATCTTACCTAAGGGGTGATGGGGAAAATGCCACGCAAGGGCCCTGTGGCCAAGCGGGAGATACTTGCCGATCCTGTTTATAACAGTAAGCTTGTAGCCAAGTTTATCAACAAGCTTATGTACGACGGTAAAAAGGGGATTGCGCAGGAAATATTTTATGACGCTTTTGAGATCATCCGGGATAAAACCGGCAAGGATCCGCAGGATGTTTTTGAGACTGCCATCCGCAACGTATCGCCGGTTCTTGAAGTGAAACCCCGTCGAGTCGGGGGCGCCACCTATCAGGTTCCGGTAGAGGTAACCGCGCATCGCAAAAGCATGCTGGCAATTCGTTGGATTATAAGTTTTGCCCGGAACCGGGGAGAAAAGACAATGCCGCAGCGGCTGGCTGCTGAGATTCTCGATGCATCCAACGGTATCGGCGCAGCGATGAAGAAAAAAGAAGATACGCACAAGATGGCTGAAGCAAACAAGGCTTTCGCTCACTATAGATGGTGATCAAGAAGCAGGAAGCAAGAAT
>CAZQEV010000379.1:0-1278 GCA_964592135.1 uncultured Syntrophomonadaceae bacterium | reverse complement strand
TGGGTGATGATTTCGGTATCGGTAATTTGTACTATGAGAATAAAGCCGGAAAAATCAACGCCTGGCAGATGGGCTTTCGCTTGCCCAATCTCCTTAAAATGCCCGGCTTTATCGATGTGAAATGGTGGCATTTCCGTTCACTCCGGCGCATGATTAGTGTTGCGAAAAAGATGCTGAGTATGGATGAGAAGAGCATTGACAATCTCTACAATATCTCTGCAATGAAGTATTTTGACAGTCTCGGGCCTGTTCCAGCCGGTTTCCGGACCTTTATGCTGGCCACCTTTGGTGAGGGAGCCTTTGAAATGAGCTCCGACCGGGTAGCGGCCGGTGAAATGGTGAGAATGTTCCAGGTTACGGCAAAAGGCAGCGGCGGACGCTATTACGAGGGCGGTGTAGGACACTTCTTCGAAGTGATGGCTCAAAAGGTGCCGGAGGCCGGCGGAACAATCCGAATGAACAGGCGCATTGCCTCCATTGATCTGGAAGATGGAAGGGTGCATGGTATAACTACCCGGGAGGGGGAAAAGTATAGATCTCCTGTTGTGATCAGCAATGCCGGCATTCGCCAAACTGTACTGAAATTGGTGGGTGAAGAGCATTTCGATAGCGGCTATGTGGAGAAGGTCAAGGGCTATGAAAGCAATCTGGCCTGTGTGGGGTATCGCTATTTTACCGGCAGGCCTGTTCTGAAATCCCCGATGATGGTCCTTTTCCCCGAGGGCTGCGTTTCTAAATACAGTGACTTTGAAGCAATAGAAAGCGGTAAGGCCAAGCCGGAAAGGGGCTACATCTATATCGGCACCACATCACTTTATCCCAACATGGCGCCCGAGGGCAAACAGGTTGTCTATGCGGTGATGTCTTGCCTGCCTGATGTGGATGTGGATCCGCAGCCTTATCTTGAATATATCGAAAGCGGTGTGCAAAAGATTATCCCCCAGCTTTATGCGCCGGGTGCCATCGAGCGCAGCGAGATCATGACCCCGGCCATTGTCCCCGGTGTGGGCAATGACGCCATAATGCCCGGGCAGGGTGGTGAATCCTATGGTATCGCCAATTCATTGGGCCAGGCTGGTCCGCTGCGCCCTAAGGGAGATACGCCCATCCCCGGTCTTTATATCGTCGGCAATGATGCCGCCGGATTTGGGTTGGGGACCCATCAGGCCGTTGATTCGGGATTTAAGGTTTTTGATATGGTTATGGGGGACATGTAAAAGTGCAAGTATAGGCAAAATTAGCGAAGGCAGTGATGCCATGTCTATCAACCTGATGGCG
>CAZQEV010000378.1:0-1283 GCA_964592135.1 uncultured Syntrophomonadaceae bacterium | reverse complement strand
GGTGCTGCACTCAGGGGGAGTTCCTCCTGCCCGGCCAGCAGCTCTTCCACATAGCAGTTAATCTCTTCAACGGTAATTTCCTCCCGGAGACGTTCGCGAAAGCGATCCAGCTTAACCCGGCGGGTTTGCCCCGATAGCTCCTGAATGCGAAGAGGCTGAGGGACGTGCTCCCGTCGATGGCGGGCAGGTGTCTTGATGCTCGTCTCGTCAACAGTCCTCTGGGGAAAAAGGCGGATGAAACGGCCGATATCAGGTGCCACTTCCTCCCGCTCACCGCGGCGCCTGGCTTCCTCAGAAAGATAGCGAAGTGCGCGGCGCAGCGACTGTTCGCTCCCCTTGCCGTGCCTCAACTGGAACCTGAGCTTCTCCACTGCGGCGCGAGCATATTGGACATTGCGCCGGTCGATCTCTCCGATGATTTCATCCATGCTTCCGAAAGATTCCTCGATATATTCCAGCCATTCGTAGATCAGGTTCTCCGCCGGCAGACTTCCAGCCGCCTGTTTCTCCTCCACCATCAACCGGGCCTGCTCCGTGATCGCCGGCCGGTTTGGCCGCCACTGTTTCACCCGCGTAATAATACCGGTGCGGTACTTGGAGATATGCTCCGAAGTCTTCAGGCGGTAATACTGCTCCCCCAGAACCTCGCTGAAATACTGATCGAAGATATGGCTCAAAATGTCGCGGGGCTCTTTCATCTCCAGAAGTTCTGCAGTGTATTTCTTAATGCTGTGGCTGAGACTCTTCAGCCCGTCAATGAGTTCGGCGGTAGCTTCATGCGCCTGCTGCAGGGCGACATAAGAAAGACTCTCCTCACCGGTAAGGTTCTGGTAGATGCTCAAGATCCGGCCGCGGTACTCCATCCGGTAGCCCTTGCGGATCCTGTCGAGAGTCTCCAGCAGGGCCAGGGCGTGATCATAAAGCGTCACCCGATAGCTGTAATCAGGGCTTTGCTCCTGGTCCAGCCATCCGGCCTCATCCAGCCTCCGAAATAGCTGGTTGGCCCGGCCGCGGATGCTGCGGTCGGAATCGCGGCCGCCCGGTTCCAGTTCGTCTTCATCTTCAGGCCAATCCATAACCGCAGCGGTTTCGAGGTATTCGCAAAATAGATCGATGATCGCCTCTTTAGGCAGGGTATAGATGCTGCGCCTGTAGAGATCATAGACCAAAAACAGCAGATCTGCATGCAGCTCTTTCAGCGGCCCGGTGAACACTGAAAAAAGGTTTTCAGGAATTTGCGCAAAAAGCTTGTTGTCAGAGTTAAGGCTATTCATGCCGTACTA
>CAZQEV010000377.1:0-1293 GCA_964592135.1 uncultured Syntrophomonadaceae bacterium | reverse complement strand
TTTGTAGAGGCGATCACCCCGGGGCTTAGAGAAAAGTTGACCGGACCGATAACACCCAGCAGGCCCGACCCCAGGTTAAGGAGGCCGGTTAGTGAGAGGCCCCTGCGAATGCGCTGTGCCATCTGATCCGGCTTCAACATGCCGCCCACGGCATAAATGGAGCCCAAGTCATTGATGGAGAGGGCCAAAAAACAGACCAGAAAAGCGATGATCACACCAGGTTCAAAAACCGGCCTGAAATTAAGATTATCGAAAAAGCCGCTGAGGGCGCCCATGCCGGCAGCCCCGGCCGCTCCGGCATCCTGGGGGAAAAGCAGAAGGTAAACAACGGTACCTGCAACAAGCGCCCACATGATGAGCGTTGATTTCAAGAATTCGCCAGTGCGGCGGCTCACCCAAAAAAGGAGAAGCACAAAAGCAAGCGAAAAACAGAGGTTGGCCGGAGCATGTTCCGGAGGCCCCGATGAGACCATTAGATCCAAAATCATGGGAGCAAGGGTAAAAGCAACGAGCATGAGGATGGTGGCCACCACAGGCGCTGTAAAAAGTTTACTTAGCCGGCCAAACAGCCCTGCAGCGTTGAGAATAAAAAGAGCCAGGCCTCCGATGGCGATAGCGGTATAGATAGCGTCGTAACTGCCGGCGCCGCTAGCGGCGATACCGACGAGCAGTATGGTGGCCGGGCCGATGAGCAGCGGCAGGCGATGTCCCCAGAACAGTTGGGCCAGAAGGGAGATCCCCGTCACAAAAAAGATTTTTTGGATGTAAATGATCTGCTCCGCCGGGTCGGGAAAATGCAGTCCGGCCACAATTTTCCCCACAATGATTAGGATAGGCACCACGATGGTGAACCACTGCAGTCCTAAAAGGAGCATTTCGCCAAAGGGCGGTACCTCGTCAAGTTTATGTTTTAACTGAACAGGATCCATCTCGTATTCACCCCGGCTTTCTATAATTGAGCCCCGCGGTCTTTTGTGCAATATTTTTTATTCTTTATTTCATCGGGAATACCCTTTGCGTGGCAGTTGAGCAGTTCGCACTGTGGCTCGCTAATAAATTGGCATTGTCAAGCAGGGATATCTTTACATCGATGTCGAATAACATAAATAACATAGTCGAAGAAGAATGACACCTGTGGAAATAGTACTGATGCCTATTTCACAGGTTTTTGCTGTTAGGATGGGCACAAGTATTGCGCTTTGCCCTGTAGAAAAAAGATTAGCGAGAAGGAGGGTGGCTATGATTAAGAGTGCAGCTGAAAAATTTCGAGTGTCCCGCAGGGTGGTCTCCGAA
>CAZQEV010000376.1:0-1297 GCA_964592135.1 uncultured Syntrophomonadaceae bacterium | reverse complement strand
ATAAATGATTGCCCGGAGAGGCATATTGGAGGAAGGGGATGCTTCAATGAACCAGGTTTTGATCAAAACCAGCGGCCTTACCAGGCAGTTCGGTCCGGTCACCGCTGTGGATCATATCGATCTCCAGGTCAATGCCGGCGAGATTTACGGCTTTCTCGGGCCAAATGGCTCAGGCAAGACCACCACCATCCGCATGCTCACGGGGCTGCTTGAGCCCACATCAGGCAAAGCCTTTATCTGTGGCCATGACATCAGCCGGGAGCCGGCCAGGGCCAAGGCGCTCATCGCCTATGTGCCCGATCAGCCCAAGATCTACGGCAAGCTGACAGCCCGCGAGTTCCTGGCGCTCATGGCTGATCTGTACCGTATGCCGCCGGATTACGCCCGGGAGCAGGCGGCACGGCTCCTGGCCATGTTTGAACTGACTGAACGGGCCGACGAGCTGCTGGAGGGCTATTCGCACGGCATGCGCCAGAAGGTGGTGCTGGCGGCGGCCCTGATCCACCGCCCCAGGGTCCTGCTCATGGATGAGCCCACCGTTGGGCTCGACCCCCGCAGCGCCCGTCTGCTTAAAAATGTGCTGCAGCAGCTGGCCCGCCTGGGGGCAGCCATCTTCGTCTCCACCCATATCCTCGAGATTGCCGAGCGAATGTGCCACCGCGTGGGCATCCTGCAGCAGGGCCGGCTCATTGCCCAGGGCAGCCCGGAAGAGCTCCGGCGGCAGGTGGGCCATGCCGATGAGAGCCTTGAAGATATCTTTCTGGAACTGACGGGCGGCATGGAGGATGCCGAGCTGATCCGGAGCCTGGAGGAGGCGGGCAACCATTGATCATCGACCTTCCCACACCGCTCACTGAAGCCCCGCCGGCCCGCTCCTTCGGACAGGATTTCAAGCTGCTCCTTGCCGCTCAACTGCGAGTGACCTGGAACAAGATCCGCCACTGGCCCCGGCGGAGACTGATCACCATCGCTGTATTCGCCCTGATGTTCGTATCTCTGCTTGTTTACCTGGCCCAGCTTTCGTACGGAGTTCTGAACGAAACACCGCCTGAAACAGCCCGCGCCTTCCTTTCGCTGATCTTTCTGGCCGGCTCATCGGGTATTATTTTTTTCGGGATCACTGCTGCTTTTGCCGCCCTCTATATGTCCGAAGACCTCGAACTGCTCTTCATGACGCCTCTTTCCACCCGGGCTGTCTTTGCCGTAAAATCGCTCATCGTGGCCGGAGGCGGTTTTATTACAGTGCTCATCTTTATTTTTCTGCCCGCGCTGTTCTACGGTTTTCTTTTCGGCGCCG
>CAZQEV010000375.1:0-1300 GCA_964592135.1 uncultured Syntrophomonadaceae bacterium | reverse complement strand
ATCTCCATGGCGTTGAAAGCGCAGGGGACCTTGAGGTTGCTCAAATTACCGGTAACAAAGCCCAGGTAGGAACCGCCCGAACCGAGTAAAGGTGAGAAGGTGAAAGCTTCGATCACCCCTACCGTCCAGTAGATGGGCACAACGCCCAGGAGTCCTTTCAGCAGCATGACACCATCGGGCCAGGCGCCGTAATAGAGACTGGCTGCCGCGGGGAAAAGAGCAAACATGACCAGGGCCAGCGAACACCAGATCCGGCCCCAGAGATGGACTTTTTCACTGTAAGCTGTTTTCATTTTATCTCCCTCCTAACCCAGCAACCTGGTTATGGGAATGGCCAGGGCCATTGCACCGAGCATGCTGATGGGCAGAGCGTAATCCTCCATCCATTTAACTTTAAGCACTCGCACGAAAAAGCCGCAGATGAGCATGAGCAGGGCGGAGACGAGCATGACGAAAACGGGGATCCAGCCTCTGAGGCCGGCGGAGATATCGGCAAAGATCAGCCCCAGGAACGCCGAGATCATGCCCAGGAAGAGGGCGTCAATAAAAATCTCACCCCACCTGGTATCCCGCTTTTTCAGGCTCTGGATGCCCCCCTGAATTTTCTTCAAAAAGAGTGTGATCACGATGAGTCCCGCCATGATCCCCAGGGTCATGACCCAGGCGATGGTCGTGTAAGCCCGGGGGTCGGTCACCCCTTCGGATATGGAGATACCGAGAGCATCAGCGGCAATGCTTGCCGCCGGCAGTTCGTAGGTCACTGCGCCCAGAACACTCAGTCGCAGCCAGGGCAGCGGCAGCCCCAGAAACTTGGATAAAGCAAATACCCCCAGAAGGATGGCGATAGCAGGAGCTATGGTGAAAATGGCGCTGGCGCCGGCCACCCTTCTTAATACGGATCCCGAAATACCCCGTTCCCTGGCCTGACGCCAGGCTTTGGAGAGAAAGAAAACCGACTGAGCCATGACAAAAAGGACAATGACACCGGCGATGATGAATAAAAAAGCGCTGTTAAGGTTGAACTCTCCCAAAAGTAATCCCACCTTTCTTCCATGTATTGCCTACAGGATTAAGAATAGATTCAAGATTTCGCAAACATTTCCCTGCCGTGATCCGCCCGGATTTAGCGGGGTCTGTCCAAACTCTCTGTTGCACCAAAATCGGGGTTTTCGAGTGAGTCAAAGTCACCGTCCCTCCGACTCACTAAATAGCTCTATGTAGAAGCGCACGCCACGCTCCACGTTTTCCAGTGAAAGGCGTTCGTTGGTGCCGTGCATCCGCTCCAGATCTTCTGAGGAGA
>CAZQEV010000374.1:0-1302 GCA_964592135.1 uncultured Syntrophomonadaceae bacterium | reverse complement strand
TTATTTGATCAAATCGATTCCTTGTCGGAGGGTATTTGAGTCAATAGCTCCCTCTACCGCTGCAATAATGTAACCCTGTTTATCAATAAAAACCGTTTTGGGAATGGCGGCGATGCTGTATTTAAATGCCGCCTCCTGCTCCAGATCGTAATATACGGGAAAGGTAAAGCCCTGTTTTTCTATGTACTGCGCCCCTTTTTCTTTTGTTTCGCGCCGGCCGTCCACAAGGTCCACCATCATGAATATGATCTCCTCACCTTTTTCCTCGTAGACCTCGTTAAATTCGGCCATTTCACTCTTGCAGGGAGGGCACCAGCTGGCCCAGAAGTTCATTACAACTGGTTTGCCCATCATATCCGACAGCTTCACCGCATTTCCATCGCCATCAAAAACGGTGAAATCGGGCGCCTCTATTTTTTCGCTTTCCTCCTCCCCCCTGTTTTGAGATTCTTCTTCCTTTTTCTGAATACCACCGGTGTTGTTCCGGGGCGCCGCTTTTTTGCTCAGGGCGTCGTATGCATAGAAAGCTGCCGCAAGAAAGAGAACAAAGGCTGCTATCTGGATCACTGTTTTCATTTTTTTGCTCAACAGATGAACCTCCTAAAAAGTAAAAAGTGAAAGGAAGTAACCCATATAACCCGTTGCCATCAGGATGCCGATGATCACGAGCAATCCGCCTGAAATTATATTGACGGTTTTGTAATTTCTTTTGATGAAATCAAATGCTCCCTTGAGGCGATCAATAAGGAGTGCGCCGGCCACAAAAGGGATCCCCAGCCCCAGTGAAAAGGCCAGGAGCATGGTAATGCCCTTCAGCAGCGAACCTTCCAGGGAGGCGATCAAAAGAGCGGATCCTAAAAATGCGCCGACGCAGGGTGTCCAGCTGATGGAGAAGATGAGCCCGAAGAGGGCGGAAGTGAAAAACCCAAGGTTTTTAACATCTATTTTTTTGCTGCTCACGCGGTTTAAAAACCCTATATTTAAAACACCCAGGAAATTCAGGCCAAAGATGATCACGATAAGGCCTGCGATCAGGTTCAGGAGCGGCATGTAATCGCGGATGAACCCGCCCACAGTCCCTGCGAAAGCGCCCATGATCACGAAGACAGCGGTAAAGCCCGTGACGAAACCGGCGGCGTTCACGACCGTTCTGCTTTTATTCGGCTCGCCCGCCGCAAAGTAGGAGAGGTATACGGGCAGCAGAGGCAGGATACAGGGTGATATAAAGGTGATAATCCCCTCCAGAAAGAGCAAAAGATACTGCATGGCCTCCCCACCTTTACCGGTTATCATTGCATTTAT
>CAZQEV010000373.1:0-1303 GCA_964592135.1 uncultured Syntrophomonadaceae bacterium | reverse complement strand
AGGATAAGATTCCCGATGCCAAGGTCAAGGTTTACTACATGGATGTGCGCGCTTTCGGGAAGGGTTTTGAGGAGTTCTACGACCGGGTGCGCCGCGAGGGAATCCGCTATGTCAGGGGCAACCCCTCGGAGATCTTCAAGCGGGGCAAAAAACTGATAGTCAAGGTTGAGGACACCCTCACAGCCACGCCTTGTGAGGATGAATTCGATCTCGTGGTCCTGGCGGTGGGCCTGGAGCCCCGCGGCGACGGCCGCAAGGTCATCGATCTGCTGCGGCTCTCCCAGTCGCCCGATCGCTTTTTAATGGAGGCGCACCCCAAGCTGCGCCCCGTGGATACCGCCAGTGAAGGGGTCTACCTGGCTGGATGCTGCCAGGGGCCCAAGGATATTCCTGATACGGTGGCCCAGGCCAAAGGGGCGGCCGCTTCTGCCCTGATCCCCCTGGCCCGGGGCAAGGTGGTCATTGACGCCCAGGTGGCGGCAGTGGACGAATCCACCTGCCGGGGATGCGGATTCTGTGTCTCCATCTGCCCTTACACCGCCATTGAGCTTGTCACAGTAAACCGGATGGGGCACATGGTGGATGTGGCCCGGGTTAACGAAGCACTCTGCAAGGGTTGCGGTTCCTGCTCGGCCGGCTGCCTCTCCAACTCTATCCAGCCGAAGTCCTTCCGGGACCGGCAAATTCTACCGCAAATCGCAGCATTGGGGGGGATTAAATGAGCGAGCCGTTCAAACCGAACATTGTTGCATTCCTGTGCAACTGGTGCACATATGCCGGCGCAGACCTGGCGGGGACGAGCCGGCTCCAGTACCCGGCAAACGTGAAAATTATCCGGGTTATGTGTTCAGGCCGGGTGAACCCCCTTTACGTGGTCAACGCCCTGCAGCAGGGTGCCGATGGGGTGCTCATCTCGGGGTGCCACCCGGGGGACTGCCACTACATGGAGGGGAATTTCTACGCCCGGCGCCGCTTTAAACTGCTCAAGGAGCTGCTCGAATTTACCGGCGTGGACCCCCGCCGCTTCACTATGAGCTGGGTCTCCGCTTCAGAGGGGCATAAATGGAAAGAAGTAGTGGAAAAAGCAGTGGAAAATGCCGTGGCTGCCGGTCCTTTTGATCAGTTCAAACGCCGGCAGGTTGGCTGGTGAGGAGGGGAAAAGATGGATCTGAGTAAATTACACGAAGTTGCAGCGGAGATTGTCTCTCGGGATGATGTCAAGTATCTTATCGGCTGGCGCCGGGGCACATTTGGCTACCGCGTGGCCCCCTGCTTTATCGAAGATGCCGCCGGAGTCGAAGAG
>CAZQEV010000372.1:0-1309 GCA_964592135.1 uncultured Syntrophomonadaceae bacterium | reverse complement strand
CGCCCGCCAGAGATGGCATGCGGACAACTTCCTGAGCATTGTCAGGGCCTGCCTGGAAAAATATCGGGCCGGGATCACACCGTCGGACCTGGCGGCAGAGATGATGGAGATAGCCGAGGAGGGCGGTTTTTCCGACTACATGGTTCCGGGATTTGAGCATGGTATCGGCATGATGGGGGACGAGTGGAGGATCGGGGCTCATGACGGTCCCATTCCTTACTGGACGAATCCTTACCATTGCTATAGCGCAGGCGAAATGCTCATCTGCGCCATCCAGTACGCCTGCTCCGATGAGGGGATCGGTTTCCGTTACGAGGCGCCCATCATTATCCGCGAAAGGGACTGCGAACTGCTGCCCCAACACCCCCTGGAGATCCTGGAGATCGAGTAATAACTTTTGTTACTCACAGATACTTCAATCCCGGCTGCGAAGGCCGGGATTTTAAAATACTGCCTACAGGATTACAGCCCCACAATGATACGCAAGATCATGATGGCGTCGCCCACATCGATAACCCCGTTATTGTTCATATCGGCGGTTTCTTCCTGGGCCGGGGTAAAGTGGATGAGCCCCACGATCCGGCGAAGCACCAGGATGGCGTCACTCACATTGATAACTCCATCGCAATTGACATCTCCGTAAAGAAAGCTGCCTGTTGGGATGAAGCAGGCTGTGAGCTCGCGGCTGGAGGAAGCGGTGAAAGTGTATATGTTATCTGTGCTCACAGTTGTCTCCCCTTCCCTCCAGCTCGCGAAGGAGTAGTCTTTGCTGGGGTAGGCCTTAAGGGTGACCTGGCTGTCTTTACTGTAAGTGCCCCCGCCTGTGACGGTGCCGCCGCCGGCAGGCTCTGCGGTAACGTTGATCTCCACCGGGTAATTGGTGAAGGCTTTGATGCAGACATTTGAGCCTCTAAGGTCCAGCATGTTGTATGTTGCTGAATCAGACCAATTCATTCCATTGGAGCTTAAAAAACTTTCACCCGCATTGGCCGTAGCCCCGCTGGAGTAATTCTCAATGGGCGCTTCTAAGGCCAGGTAGGCCTTGCCGCCGGGTAAGCTGAACTTTATGGCGATCGAAAACGGCTCCTCCGCATTCAGTTCAACGGGTTTGCTCAGGTTTACGGTGTGGTAACCTGCCCACAATGCTGCTCCGGTGTGAACCAACTGCCTGACACCGCCCCTGGGCGCTTCTGCCCCGGCACCGGTATAGATTTCAATTTCATAACTGGTGTTGTTGTCGTAAGTGTAAAAACCCACTGCTGTTAAATGCTCGTCCGAGCATGCACGGAATATATTGGCGCCCCAGATG
>CAZQEV010000371.1:0-1312 GCA_964592135.1 uncultured Syntrophomonadaceae bacterium | reverse complement strand
TGGGGAACCTGCTGCCTGCGATCTTTATGGCCATTTTCTTTGTGGTGCTTTTCGGTAAATATTCTTTTTAAAGATGGCGTTCACCTGGTTTCGCTTATGAGACTGGTGCAGACAAGGGTTGGGGGGCTATCCCGTTGGGTCCGCACTAGCGGCAGGCCTTTGGAATTATTGCTTTTGGTGATTTAAAATGATGATTGATCAGAAGAATTCTTGATCAGATTGCTTATATCCCTGTGAAGAAACCGGCGGAGATGTCAAAGGACATAGTCCGGGCACTGTAAAATATGATGTCATGGAGGCAGCACTATGGACGGCGAGACAAAAGAACGGATCTGTTTTAACTGCGCTTACTTTTTTACTGCCAGCCGGGAGGCCACCGAATATGGTATCTGCCTAGAGGACGATGATTTTGAGCCCTATATCGATGAACTGCTGGAAAAACTGAACTTTGCTGTTTGCCAGGATTTGATCGAGAAAAAGAAATTTCCGGGAGAGAGCAAAGGCTGCGAAAGATATGAGGAAGCGGAAACACTTGAATTTGATGATGACAGCCCCCTCGGGGAAATGATGCACCACTTTATGGAGACCGGGGAAATGGACTGGGAAAGGTTTAGAGGTGGGATTTACATAAAGAGTCTGGAAAATAGGGATTGGGGAAAACAGGTGGGCCTGTATCGCGAAAAGCTGGAAAAGGGGGATCGGGTGGAACAAATAGAGGCGTTGCACAGCCTTGGCGGCATCATCCCCCTTGGAAGCGGAGAGGCTTTTGATGCTTTGCTGGACTATCTTGAAAGGCAACCCCCTCCGGAAAAAATCGATGACGTCCATGTGAAGATAGATGTCCTGGAAAGCCTGGGCTACTGGGGTACCGCAGATCAGAAAGCCAGGCTTATTTCCCTGCTGGTGGGCGAGTTATATAAAATAGTCTCCAACAATACCACCAGGCAGTGGATCACGAAGATTTTAAATTATCTGGCCCAATGTCCGGAAGCAGAGCTTCGTCTACCCCTGGAAACCCTGCTAAGAGAGAGGGAGTTTTCACCCAAAATGCAGAATAAAATTTCAGCTCTCCTGGGACAGCATGATCATGAAGATTATTTTTATTTTTACGAATAGGGTCATGCCGGAGATCAAAAATCCTCAATTTTGGCCATTCCTTTCAGCATCTCCCGGTCAAAGTCTTTTAGAGCCGGTGCCTGGCCGCCGTAAATTTTGAATATCTTTTCATGTGCAGCAGGCGACAGGGTATAGACGAAGTGAATGGGCATATCCACATTTAGAATTACAACAAACCTTCATGGGGCTTTATAAT
>CAZQEV010000370.1:0-1315 GCA_964592135.1 uncultured Syntrophomonadaceae bacterium | reverse complement strand
TAAGGATCTGATTGGGAGCTTTTGGGTGACAAATAATGCTGGAACCGCTGAAGGCGCGCTCTTCTCTTCCGCTGCAGGGCAGAGGATAATCTGCACGCAAAATATGAAATTAATTTTTTATTTAAACATATACATTCACTAGAACGTCTTCAACCTGGGGAAGGACGGTGAGGACATATTTTGAAGCGAAGCATGAAAAGAGGTAAAAAGAAGAGCACCGCACCGACGTTAATGATCTGGATGACGCTAACTCTGGCGCTGGGGATGATGGGCGTGGGGGTAGCGGCCTGGCAGGTGGGGATCGTGGTAGGGGGGGTAATCTCCACCGGGGACATTGATCCGGTCTTCACAAGCGTTGAAGCCCGGAAAGCGGGCAGCATCTACATTTCTGAAGATAAAAAGAGGATCACCATTTCTATAGAAGATGCCGTCCCGGGCGAGGCATATGTCTTTGCCTATACCATTGAAAACCGGGGGAGTGTGCCGGTAAAGCTGGCACTTGAGGATAATCAGTATGACCCGGAAGAGATATCGCTTGAAAATGAGTTTACCCGGGATTCTATCGGTGGAAACGGGAGCAGTGCTGACGGAATCTTGACTATCAGCCTTAGCGGTAATGCATCCGCTGAAACCAAATATGAATTCAGCATAAGGCTTTTATTCCAGCAGTGGAATGCTGCTCCCTTATGAAGCAGTCGTTACCGGTAAAGGTGGTGATGTTCAGGCACAGGAGGAGCTCTGATCATCGCGGGCAGCGAGACCCGGGGCCTTCAGGTGGAGCACTCTGAAAAGCCCTTTGCCTTTGAAAATCTATATCCGGGCTGCAAGGGCGAAGAGCAAGCCACCACAGTCAAGGTAAGCAATGCCGGAAACGAAGATTTCACACTGCGCATTGAAAAAAGATTGATTTCCAGCGGTGCGGAAGGGCTTGCACTTTACCTTTATGACGGTTTGATCATAGACGTTGTTGAGCAGAGCACCCTGGAAAACATATTCTGGTACAGCGGGCCCCTGAAAAGTTTTGAAAAAGTAAATGTGGGGAATGTCTCTCCAGGTCAAGAAGCGAGGATTTTTAGATTCTTTCTTACTCTGGATGAAGGGGCGGACAATACTCTGCAGGATAAACACTTTGTCCTGGAATGGACGTTAAGAGCCTGCGGCGGATTTCCGCACCTTCCCAAAACAGGAGTGTTATCACCCCCTTTCCTCTGCAGCACCGGCCTGCTGCTGCTCGCAGCCGGCCTGCTTTTGGGGAGAAAGGCGCTCGCCGGGAGACGGTATCAGTAACCGAAAACGAAGGGGCCCGGGCATCTGA
>CAZQEV010000369.1:0-1328 GCA_964592135.1 uncultured Syntrophomonadaceae bacterium | reverse complement strand
TGTTATGAACAAGGAACAGTTCCTGCTCTTGTGCCGGACCAATCCGGAAGAGGTATTTAAAATAGTGGCCACTATGGGTGAAACCATTTCTTTACTCATGGCGCAGGTGGAAACCTTAGGCAACCAGGTTCAAACTTTGGAAGCTGAAATAAAAGAGCTCAAAGCTCGTCTTAACAAAAACAGCAAAAACAGTAACAAACCGCCCTCTAGCGATGAATTCATTAAGCCCAAGAGTCAACGCAAAAAAAGCGGCAAAAAGACAGGCGGCCAGAAAGGGCATAAGGGGCAAACTTTAAAAATGAGTGAAACACCCGATGAGATTATCATCCACAGACCGGAAGGTTGCCGGGAGTGTGGCTGCCGGCTGGGAGAAGTAGATCCAGCTTCCATCGAAAAACGCCAGGTTTTTGATCTGCCGCCACTTAACCTTTCTGTGATCGAGCATAGAAGCGAAACAATTACCTGTCCCTGCTGCGGCAAAGTAAACAAGGCCGATTTCCCAGAAGGGGTAACCCAGCCGGTCCAGTATGGAAACAACGTCAAGGCCCTTCTGGTTTATCTAAATCAGTACCAGCTTGTGCCCTACAACCGGACAAGAGAGTTTATCGAAGATATCTGCGGCTGTTCGATTAGC
Organism: uncultured Syntrophomonadaceae bacterium; assembly: GCA_964592135.1. GTDB lineage: Bacteria > Bacillota > Dethiobacteria > DTU022 > DTU022 > JAAZIN01. The sequence continues at coordinate 694 of CAZQEV010000369.1, read as the reverse complement.
GAAGCGACTATCTACAATGCCATTGAGACTGTCTTTGAACATTTGGGCCCTGTGGAAACAGAAATCATAGACCGGCTGATCAATTCAGAAGTGGTCAATGTCGATGAAACGGGGATGCGCATCGAAGCCAAACGCCAATGGCTGCATGTGGCGTCGACAAAGAAGCTTACGCATTACAAATGGCATCCCAAACGCGGCAGCATAGCCACTGATGAAATCGGCATCCTGCCCCAAATCGAGGGAATCCTGGTCCATGATTTCTGGAAGCCGTACTACAAATACAGCTGCGGACATGTCCTTTGCAACACTCACAACATCAGGGAGTTAACCGGCATTTTTGAGCTAACGGGGCAAAAATGGGCTCCGGATATGATTGAGCTGCTCCTTGAGATCAAAAAAAGGGTAGATGAACAAAAGCAGTTGTCGGAGGCACTCCATCCGGATGAAATCAATGATTTTGAAAAACGATACATCGCTATCGTGGCCCAGGGTTACCGGGACAATCCGCCTCCTGAGCATGTGAAAAAACGGGGACGAAAAAAGCAAGGCCGGGCCAGAAACATGCTAAACCGCCTGAGTCTGCACCGTCATGAAATTTTAGCCTTCATGAAAGATTTCCGCATCCCCTTCGACAACAATCAGGCTGAACGGGACATCAGGATGATGAAGGTAAAACAAAAGATATCCGGTGTTT
>CAZQEV010000368.1:0-1329 GCA_964592135.1 uncultured Syntrophomonadaceae bacterium | reverse complement strand
ATTACGGCGCCGGAGGGCAGCCTGCTCTTTGTGGGCCTGTGCGAGAATCCTGCCGCATGACCAGAGCGTAGTTCAGCTCTCTTCGGCGGTTTTACATTTCTGTTCCGCCGCATGCAGCCGGCTGCCGCCTTTCTGGATGTAGTACCGGGCCGGCAGGTAGCCGGCTGTGGCGCCCAGGAAAAGCAGCGGGAGGCCGGGGGTAAAGCTGAACTGGTAAAGCCTCTCCCGGTCAGCCATGGTCACGATGACTATCCATGTGGTGAGGTAGGTGAGCACAAAGAGGTAGAGGATGTTCCTGATTCCCGCCGCCGGCAGCAATAGTCTTCTCATTCCGGTTTTGCTTTTTACAACGATCACGATCATGCTGACGACGGCAAATAGAAACATGGTGAAAAAGCAGGCCATGAGAGGGCGGCTGCCGATTGAAGAAAAGCATCTGCAGCGAAGGGGATGCCGGCAAGGAGCAGGGAGCCGCCCTGGATCAGGTTCAGCCGGCGCATCTCCCTGACGGGATACCCCCCGGGCCAGGTTCCCTTCTCAATAAACAGCTTCTCCTGAAATAAACTGATCAGCAGGGCGCAGACAAGGGCGATGATGATCAGCAGCCCCGGAATCCAGGCCAGGTATGTTTCCAGGCTGATCACACTCTCCACATAACAGCTGTCCTGGAAAAGAATAAAGGGCCGCGACAGGATGAACACGGCTATATTGATCATGAAAACAGCGAAGGCATAGCGGTTGATCGTCTTCCACAGAGGGCCCCGCAGCTTTGCGTTGCCGCCGGTGATCTCGCGATCCCTGGTGGCGGCGCGGACTGTGTTGATCAAAAAAAGTTCCATCGTCACGCCGGCAAGGACAAAGATCGTCATGATCCCGAAGCCGAGCAGGGGCGGTAAAAAGTGTAGGCCACGGTAAAAAGGATAACCCATCCGGACAGGGCCAGCGCCGCGGCGAGGTAGGAGAAATTCTGGAACCTGGTCATGGTGCTGTTCACAATCTGCCGGATCTGCCTCTCCACCCTGGCCGCCTGTTTCTCTCCATCCTGATCCCGCTGCGCGCTCCTTTCGCCGCGCAGGATCTCATCGCTGGTCACATCAAAGAGCTCCGCCAGCGCCGGGATGATCGTGATCTCCGGGTAGCCCTCATCGCGCTCCCACTTGCTGATGGTCTTGTTGGAGACATTCAGCCTGTCGGCCACCTCCTGCTGGGTCAAACCCCTCGCTTTTCGCAGCGCCGCGATAAAAGCGCCCATTCAGGAAATAATTCCTCAAAAGTTGTTTTCAACAAGGAAAGCGGTGCCCCCTGTTGAAAGAGGGGATGTAATACAAA
>CAZQEV010000367.1:0-1332 GCA_964592135.1 uncultured Syntrophomonadaceae bacterium | reverse complement strand
GTACATGAACAACTCAAATCCGGCCGGACTCCCTGCCAGGGGTCCGGCTGCTCTCTTTTCCGGGGCTGTTTCACAACAGCCCCGGTGACAGCCATGGGGGAGGCGATCCCGGGGAGTAAAAAGTTTCCAACGGAGGGAGGCAGGAATCTGTCTTATAATGTCTAATAATGTCTTAGAAACAATATCATTATTTGCCAAGGAGCGGGAAATCTTCATGAGGAAAAAACAGCCGGCCTTCAATTACTCGCCATTGATCTATTTGATCATGATTTTATCCCTTTGCCTGAACCTCTATTTTATAGTCAGCCCCGGAGGAATAAGCGGGGGAGATTCGGCGCCGGGCTGGCAGCAGCTCAAGGAGATCGGTGAACCGGGCACATATGGGCCCTCGGATATCGAGATTGTGGAGGGCCCCCTGAAGATCACTGCACCAGGGGTCAAGCTGCAGAACACCAGGGTTACAGATGATCTCATTCTTACGGCAGCCATCGGGGACGGCTGTGTGGACCTGGTCAATGTATTTGTGGAAGATAGGGTCATGGTCCAGGGCGGCGGTGAAGATACCGTGGTCTTTGAAGACGCGATGATCAACCATCTGGTGATCAACAGGGTAGAAGGTAAGGTGCGCGTTGTCCTCAAGGGGAACACCGTTGTGAATAAGGTAACCATTCTGGGTGAAGCCGCCCTTTCAGCGAGCGCTCTTTCCGGTGAAGGGCGGGTCGGTGAACTTGACATAGAAACTGCGGCGGAAATTGATCTCGACGGGGATTTTGAAACTGTTTGCGTGACCGAACCGGAAGCAAGGGTTACATTCCTGGCGGGCGAAGTGAAAAGCCTCCGCACCGGTGAAGAAGCTGAGGGGGCTTTGATTGATCTGAAAGAAGGGGTGATCATCGATTCGCTGTCGGCCGGGGCGCCTCTGGAGATCTCCGGCGCAGGCACGATGAAGGATATTTTGGTGAGCTCTCCTGGTCTGTGCAAAATTTCCGGCAGCGTGGAGAAAATCAGCGCCGCCGGCCGGGGGATCTTTCTCGAGTTTGGCGCCGCCAATATCGATGCATTGTTTGTAGATCCTTCGGAGGGCAACGTGATGATCCACCTGCCGGAAGGGGCTGCGGCCGAATATATGGAGTTTAACGGCGCCGCCGAGGTCACCGGAGCCGGTTCCATCGGGCATGTCAAGATCAACGTCTCCGGCGTTTGTATTGAGCAGAAGCCCGGCAAGGTGGATCTGGCTAAGGGGATCAAGGCGATGGTGGGCGGCGAGGAGCTGCCCGATGATAAAACGGCGTCGAAAGCAACTGATAAAGACAAGGATAGCACAGGCAAAGG
>CAZQEV010000366.1:0-1337 GCA_964592135.1 uncultured Syntrophomonadaceae bacterium | reverse complement strand
GCGCTGTGACGTTGTTCTTGCCGGGGGAATGTATGCCGCCGCCCGGCAGCACAACCCCCTTCTCATCGATTCCTTTGCGCTGTCCCTGCACCGTGCAGTTCCCCGGGCCCGGTTATGCCTTCCGTATTTTGAACCGGCTGCCGGCGCTTACCTGCTCGCCGCAGAGGCAGGCGGCCACCGCATCTGTCACGAAGATGACAGTGCGGCAGCCGCCCGGCTGGCCCGCTCCTATAAAGAGTTGAAGCTGCCGCTGCACTTGCAGGATAGTAAATAGAATCCGGTGAATAAGGTAAACGTACTCATATCCGGGAGGCATAGCTCTACCGTGCAGGAGCGGAATGCCGGGAAAACTGAATTTTGGAAAGAGGTGTCCTGTTGTTTGCAACGGTAAAGCAAATAGCCGCCTGTATTGAAGAGCTGGCGCCGCTTTCCCTGGCGCTGCCCGGTGATCCCGTGGGTTTACAGCTGGGCGATCCTCATGCAGCGGTGCAAAGAGTGCTTGTGGCTTTGGAGCTGGATGAAGCGATTCTTGAAGAAGCGGTTGTTAAAGAATGCCGGCTGGTTGTAACCCATCATCCGCTGCTCTTTGAGCCGCTGCATTCGGTGGATGAGAGCGTGCCTCAAAATGCGCTGGTGGCTGCAGCGATCCGTCACGGGATTGCCGTTTACAGTGCTCATACAAATCTTGATGTTGCCCCCCTGGGGGTGAACCATATTCTTGCGGAGCGGCTGGGCCTGGCGGAGGAAGGGCGGCAGGTTCTGAAGATTACCGGATACGACCAGTTTTTAAAACTGGTCGTTTTTGTTCCCTCGGGCCATGCAGAGCGTCTGCTCGAAGCTCTGGCCGCTGCGGGAGCCGGCTCACTGGGCGCCTATAGCCACTCCAGTTTCCAGGTGTCCGGCACCGGGACATTCATGCCTTTGGAGGGGAGCGATCCCTATATCGGCAGCCGGGGCAGGCTGGAGCGGGTCGGCGAGAAAAGGCTGGAGACGATTCTGCCTGCTTCCCGCAGGGAAAGCGTTGTGCGGGCTCTTCTGGAAGCGCACCCCTATGAAGAGCCGGCCTACGATCTTTATCCTCTGGCCCTGGAAGGCCGTCCTCTTGGCCTGGGACTCATCGGCACCCTGGGAAGGGCCTGCACTTTTTCTGAAATAGCGGGACACTGCCGCAAGACACTGGATGTGCGATCACTGCGCTGCTGGGCGCCGCCACAGAGAAAATTCAGCCGGATCGCCCTTTGCGGCGGCAGCGGCGGCTCAATGATTGAACCTGCCGCGGCGGGAGGTGCGGAACTTTTAATTTCCGGTGACTTTCGCTATCATGACCTGAAAAAAGC
>CAZQEV010000365.1:0-1344 GCA_964592135.1 uncultured Syntrophomonadaceae bacterium | reverse complement strand
ATTTATACCGCTCTACTGCAGCGCAGTGTGATCCGGATCGTTTTTATGAAAATTGTGAGGCCGGCTTTTTAGAATGCTTTCCTCCCTCTTTGCAACTGGTGAAAGGGAACGCCGGCTTTTCAGCCGGCGCCCATGTGCTAACTAAGGATATTTACGCCTTAACCTTGGCTTTGCCCGCATCAACTAGCAAAACATCCTTGTCGGTGCTCTTGCCGACAAAGCGGACAAAGAGAATCATCACGCCCCAGCCCACAAGTATGGAAATGATCGTAGTCCAGTAGGGCAAACCGAACCCGGCGGGGATGAAGCCGAATACTGCCGCCACCACTGCCGCGAGAAGCGCGTACGGCATCTGCGTGCGCACGTGGTCGATATGGTCCGCCCCCGACCCCGTAGAGGAGAGGATGGTGCTGTCGGAGATAGGCGAGCAGTGATCGCCGAAGATGGCCCCGGTGAGCACCGCACCCATGGTGGGGATCAGGATCGCTTCATTGAGAGCGAAAGCCACCGGGATGGCCAGAGGCAGGATGATTCCCATGGTCCCCCAGGATGTGCCCGTGGCAAAGGACATCAGGCAGGCGATGAGGAATATGAGCAGGGGGATGATCTGGTAGGGCACTCCGCCCGATGTGACCAACCCGACGAGGTAATCGGCCGCTCCGAGTTCGCTCGATACCGAGCTTATGGACCAGGCCAGGACCAGGATGATGCAGGCGAAAAATACCGATTTCATCCCTGAAACCATTGTTTCCATGGCCTCGGTGAAACCGAGAATCCGCTGGCCTATAACGAGCAACAGGGCTACCAGCGAGCCGATCAGCGAAGTCCAGAGCAGCACGATACTGGCATCGGACTCACCGATGGCTTCGAGGATGTTCCCGGCAGTGGCCCCTCCCACGTTAACTCCGTGCCAGTAAAGCCCGTAGAATGTCGCGCCCACGAGGACAAGGATGGGCAGCAGGAAGTTGATCACCCGCAGCGGCGCCCCTTCTTTGGGCATCAGGTCTGAAGAGGTGGTGTCAACAAGGGGAACGGCGCCGTCCCGGAGCACCTTGCCGGTGGTGCGGGCCCGCTTCTCCGCCTCGTACATGGGGCCGAAGTCCCGCATCATCACTGAAATAATCACAACGAGGCCCAGCGCAAAGATGCTGTAATAACGGAAAGGAATGCTCTTCAAGAATAGAAAGAAGACATTCTCCTCAATGCCGACATTCAGGAAAGCGGTCCTGATAACTCCCAGTTCGTAGCCGATCCAGGTGGAGATGATCCCGATGGTGGCTACGGGGGCCGCGGTGCTGTCAACAATATAGGAGAGCTTCTCCCGCGAGATATTCAGCCGGTCCG
>CAZQEV010000364.1:0-1358 GCA_964592135.1 uncultured Syntrophomonadaceae bacterium | reverse complement strand
GGAGGTTGTGGAGATTGAACCCGGTTCGCCGGTAAGCTGGCGGGCCCTTTATTTCCCCCAATATGTGGCACTGCAGGTCTGGTTCCAAGTAGACGGCGTCGAACGGGGTGAAAGGTTGTGGCAGTCACTTACCACGTACCATGTTGTTGAAGGAGCCACTTCTATAGTCTGAATTTTCAAAAGAGATGGATCGGTTCCGGATGCTGTGGATAATGAGGACGGCACCGCCACCATTAGCGTAAAGGTAAACCATTATGAATGGTGGAATGAGTTCTACGCCGACGAGACGAAAGAGCAGAGCGATCCGGAGTATGTTGTGGATTTATCGAGGGGAGTGGAACTCGAACCGGCCACGGGCCTCACCGGGGACCATTTCTTTGTTCAGCGCTTTCTGAAAGGCGGTGGCATGGAACCTGCCGGCGGCACCCTTTTAAGTGTCCGGGAGACTGCTCCGGGGGAGTATGAACTATGCTGGTGCCATGAAGAAGGCAAGCATGACATTATCCTGGACGCCAGTGTTCCCGGTAGTGAAGAGGTTTGGGTTCTCTTCGGAGATCCCATTGAGGTAGAGATATCGGCACCGCCCAAAGACGTGGATGCCGATATCAACCCGGATACGGGCCGGTACGAGGCCCAGCTCGACTGGCTCAATGTTCATCTCGATATCAGTTCCGACGAAGAGGTGGATGCAACTATATTCGTCCGGCGGCAAGGGACCACCAGCCACCCGCCGGAAGAAGGTTTGAACCCCGCCGGGATCTACATGGAGATCAAGGTGACCGCAGGAAGTCTGGAAGGCGCCGAGGTGCTGGTCGAGGTGGACTACTCCCTGGAGGATCTCCCCCCGGGGATGAAGGAGAGCGACTTGCGGCTTTTCCGCTATAACGAAAGCCGGGGCGAGTGGGAGTTATGCGGAGCCACAGAAGATGAACGGGGCGTAGATATCGACCGGAAGGTTATCTGGGCGATGGTGCCCGGTTTCAGTGAATTTGCCGTCTTCGAGTATTCCCCGGATGTAGAACCCACGGTAGATATGCCGACCACCACCGGCGCCCTTCCCCTGCTGCCGGTGGCAGGCCTGGCCCTGGCGGCCGCCGGGCTGGCTGTTTTGCGCCGGAAGCGGCACCGGTAGGTGGTGCACATGTCGCGGTAACTGAACTGTTTGGATCAACATTTAACAACGGTTATAGGCTGGATTTAAGCGATCCGGCCTATAACTTTTTTGGCTTCATGTTTCATCATAACTCCGGGCAGCCGGTATCCTGGAACATATGTTCTGCATTAAAGTGGTTTTCAAATGCTAAGCTGCTCTACGATTCCCCCTGTTTCAGCGAAGCGCTGGCCAGACTCCTTTATGT
>CAZQEV010000363.1:0-1363 GCA_964592135.1 uncultured Syntrophomonadaceae bacterium | reverse complement strand
TACGCCGCCGATTGCGCGGGGACATGCCGGGAGGCGCGCCGCCTGGCCGCGGAAAAGAGCTACAACCTCATCATTCTCGATATCATGCTGCCCGACGGCAGCGGGCTCGATCTTTGCAGCGGCTGGCGCAGCGGCGGCCTGGAGACGCCCATTCTCTTCCTCACCGCCAAGGACGATGAGGTGCAGGTCGTGCGGGGACTTGATGCCGGCGGCGATGACTATGTGACCAAGCCCTTCCGCCTGGCGGAGCTGCTTTCGCGCATCCGCGCTCTGCTCCGGAGAAATCGCCCCCCTCTTTACGAAAAAGGCGAGCTGCGTATCGACCTGCAGACTATGAGCGCCTCCTGCAGGGGTGAACAGCTCAACCTGACCCCCACGGAGTTCCAGCTTCTCTCAGCTCTGCTGCGCAACGCCGGGCGGGTGCTCACCCGCAAGATCCTGCTACAGACCATCTGGGACGACGGCGGGCTCTATATCGACGATAACACCCTTTCGGTGCATATCAGCCGCCTGCGTGAGAAGGTGGGCGACGGCCGCATCGAGACGGTGCGCGGCGTGGGCTACCGCTGGACCGACACCTAGAAGCTACCTGCCACAGGGACAGGGACTTTGGCAGGTCACCTGCCGCTGTTACGGACCTCTGCGACCTCTAAACTCTGACCTCCTTTATAGATATCCACCTTAACTGTCGCGATCCTGTCGACACCTGTTATGCTATACTTACAGCAAGTTTAACACCGATCGCTGTCTTGGGGATAGCGCAGTGGCGGGGATGGAGATCATTCCCCCATGGCACTGCATTCAGAAATCGCTGGAAACCGCTGCCGGCCTGTTCACATAACGCCAGCGGTCTTGACCCATCCATGGATTGAAATAATCAGAGGAATAACCGGAGGTACAATGGAAATGAACACACATTCAGCCCTGGCCTGGCTGTCGGGCATCACCGCCGCCCTGGGCGCCTACCTGGTCTGCTACAACCCGGGAGGCGGCCGCTGGATCGGATTCGCGGTGCTGCTGGCCGGCACGGCGGCGCTGGCCCTCTGCATCGCCGGTGCGCGGAGGCAGAAAAGGACCATCGAGGCGCTGCACGGGCAGCTGACTGAATTCCTGGAAGGCCGGCTCCCCGCCCCCCGTTTCAGCGTGGATGACGACGATTTTGCCCTGCTTGAGAACACCGTGGTGGAGCTGGAGAACAGGCTGCTGCTGGAGCGGGAGAAGGGGCAGCGGGAATCGCAGAAAAACGCCGCCTTCATCGCCGATGTCTCCCACCAGCTGAAAACCCCGCTGGCGGGCCTGAAGCTCTACTGCGAGATGGAACTAGCCCGCCGGGAACCTGCCACGGGGACAGGGACTTTGGCAG
>CAZQEV010000362.1:0-1365 GCA_964592135.1 uncultured Syntrophomonadaceae bacterium | reverse complement strand
CATCTTGCACGGGTAATGTAGCCAGCAGCCGGGGATAATTAGTCCGGCCATCGACAATATGGTAGACAAAGATTGTTTTACCCAACAGCCGATAGATGCACAGGTAATGTCCACAAATGAGCATCCGGTAACCTGCCCGCCGGAGTATTTCATCCATGCACTCTACCCCCATATGCGAATGGTTTCGCAAATGCTCCAGTGCTCTAAAGATACGGTCGGTGATTTTGCGCGCCGATTCAACCCCCGCAAGCTCCATATGCACCAGAGCAATTTCCTCTAGCTCACGCTGGGCCGGCCTTAACAGTTCCAGCTTATATTTTGCCTTGTTCATAGAATGCATCCAGCCGTTTTTTCGAATCTTCCAAGGAAAAAGTCGCTTCTCCGGCAAGACGTGATTGCTCCGCCAATTCCAATTTAGCCCGCAGTTTGATTATTTCTTCACGCTTTTCAAAAGCCTCTATGCTCATTACCACCAGATCACCTTCGCCGTTTTTTGTAATATAGATGGGTTCTTGTTTTTCATGGGCCAGGTTTGATATGCTGATGTAATCGTTGCGCAAACTGGTAGAAGATTTGATAATCATCAACTCGCCCCCCTATACAGGAATTATTCTGCTATTATTATATGATAATTCTACAGTAAATTCAAGCTGTTAACGACGACCTGGCTTTAATGCAACATTTGAAGCACTTATCCTGGGCCAATCTTACGAAAATGTAAGATAGGCGTCACCGTAAATTAAGGTTCACTCTGTAAAATCTAAGGTAGTTGGAAATGTCGGGTTATCGGCAGCAGTGCGGGACAAACGGGATTGTTCCGGTTGTTCCAAAATGAAGGAGGTAAATCTATGCAAATTCTGGAATGCAAAGAGCTTTGCAAGACTTACGGCAGCGGTGAAAGCGCCGTGCAGGCCCTGCGCCATATCAGCACCGGCTTTGCCGAGGGGGAGATCTGTGCGGTGCGAGGGCCCAGCGGCTCGGGCAAATCAACGCTGCTGCACCTGCTGGGCGGCCTGGAGTATCCCACCTCGGGAAAGGTTTTCTACAGGGGCGAGGATCTCTTCGCCTACAATGACAACCAGCTTTCCATCCTGCGGCGGCGCCGCTTCGGCTTCGTCTTCCAGGCCTACAACCTGGTGCAGGAGCTCACCGCCTACGAGAACATCCTGCTGCCGGTGCTGCTGGACAAGCGCAAGCCCGAAGAAAAATATATCGGCATGCTCGTGGAGATGCTCGGCATCGGCGACCGGCTTGATCACCTTCCCGGTGCGCTTTCGGGCGGCCAGCAGCAGCGCGTGGCTATCGCGCGAGCCCTGGCCAACAAGCCGGCCATCCTCTTCGCCGACGAGCCCACGGGCAACCTTG
>CAZQEV010000361.1:0-1373 GCA_964592135.1 uncultured Syntrophomonadaceae bacterium | reverse complement strand
GCCCCCCGGAGAGCTCGCTCACATCGCGATCAAACCAGCCCTGGATGCCGAAATAACTGGCCATCTCCGCCACCCGCAGGCGAATAGTGCGGTTGTCGGTGCCCAGGCTCTCCAGCCCGAAGGCCAGTTCATGCCAGACCTTGTCGGTGACGATCTGATTGTCGGGGTTCTGCAGCACAAAACCGATCCTTGCGGACTGCTCCCGCCGCGAGATGCCGCTCAAAAGGGCTCCTTCAAAAAAAACTTCCCCCCGGCGTTCGCCGTGGGGAGTGAGCACGGTCTTCAGGTGGCGCAAAAGTGTGCTTTTGCCGCTGCCGGTTTTGCCGCAGAAGACGACGAATTCGCCCCTTGGCACAGTCAGGTTAATCTGATCCAGGGCTTTGCCTCTCCCCAGGGGATAGGCAAAGGTCAGCTCTTTTAGTTCGTAACAGGTCATATTTCCCCTCCGGCTATGTAGTTGTGCTTACTTTTAGTAATCCCTTGTTGGGCAATTCAGAACAATGACTTGCTGTTTTTATTAATGCTTAAACAGACGGTTCCGCCAAGAATGGCTCTGGGCGGCCCAACAAAAAAGCACCTGCTCTGGCGGGCGCTTCATCTAAACCGGCTATCTTTCGGCCAAGCACCCTTGAGCTTGTTTTCTTTAAAATTCCGCCGGGGCAAATCTTCTGACTCCAGGCGCCTGTGATCGCCGTCCCTTCCCGCCAAAGGCAGTGGAACGACAGGCTGGCCTGCCTGGCACAGAGGCAAAGGTACCGTGGGGTTTTATCCCGCTTCCTCGCCCCGGTTGATATTCAGTTCATCAGTAAAAAACAAATCAATTTCCCAATACTCTACACTTATGACTATATCACAATTTAACGAAAATGATCATTTAAGGCATAAATTATTTGGAAGTCGCCTCCCGGGGCTCTTGACCGCCGTTAAAGATCCGCCCGCCTGCTCCCGAAGCCTTTTTGCAGCGCGATCAATCCATCTCTTTTTTCAGTCGTATGGCTTCTTCCAGGGAAGCCTCGCAGTCTAAAGCAAAAAAGGCAGGGATGATCCATTAATACTGATGCTTGAAAACAACGCCCTAGGGCTGCTTGTGCCCCGTTAAACCCGGTTCGCCGGAAGCCGTTCTTGGCTGCTAAGACTGCTTTTCCTTTAATTCAATTACTTTTTTTCTGTCCAGCCCGGTAAGCTCCATTACCTCTTCCAGGGGGTAGCCCTTCCTCAAGGCAGCCAGAGCGATTCTTTCAATGCCTTTTTCAATGCCCCTTTGTTCGACAGCCGGATCATACAGGGATTTAGCCATTTTATACACCTCCTCGGTTAATGATTCGATCATGATGTACCTGTCGTTCAGGTAGGCAAAAATACTTTCAATAGCC
>CAZQEV010000360.1:0-1393 GCA_964592135.1 uncultured Syntrophomonadaceae bacterium | reverse complement strand
AGCCGGTGAAGCGCTCACCCGGAAAGGAATCACCATGCTGGCGGCAACGGCAGACAAAAGACGGATCGGTCGCTATATCGGGGGGGGGGCGGTTGTGGCCTACAAGGTCGGCACTGTTAAAAGCATGGTTGGCGATATGGCTCTTCTTTATTTCCCGGAAAACTCGCCGCTGGCTTTGACCATAGCGGTGGAAAATCCACCCGACCAGGGTGAAGCGGCAGCGCTTATCGGCAGGCTGGCCCGACTCATCGTCCATGCGCTGCGCTGATCTAACCCTGAAGCCCTCCCCTGCCGGCAAAATCACTTAAAATCTCCCGCCTATCCCTCCACAAAGCTAATCTTTGCTTTAAACTCCGTAATAATTTGACAGCCTGGGATCCTGAAAGCAAATAGAAAGATAGATTGCCTGAGTCATACAGGCAATCTAAAGGAAAGCCGGCAGCAGAGGCCGGAAGTATAGTAGCCCATGTCAGCGCTTTGATCAAGAAAATCGTAAAAAACATGGTCCATCAGCCGGCCCCAAGAAAACCCGGGAGGCGCTTAAAGCATGCACCGTGGTTCAGCCTGTCTTTGGCCCAGCACTCCGGTGCTTGCTCCGATCAAACCAATAATACTCTATTCCTCATCGTCCCCGCCAAGGGCCAACAGTGGAACAACCACAGAGCAAATCAAAACCAAAGATATAAGCAAAACCCGATTTATTCTATCGGCAAGCAACACACTATTACCTCCTTAATCGTTCAATTTCTTTCATCAACTTCACGACAGGCAGCCATCAAAAAACCCCATCCCTACCTGGGAACGGGGCGGGAACTGCCGGAGCAGAACCACTCAAACAAAAAAACCACCTCCCCATCTCGCGTAGAGCAGTGTGACCAGCGGGAATTAGTAGGTCTCCTGGCTTGGGATCCTCCCGGCCTTGCGCCTTCCCATCATAAATGACAGTGGCATCGTGCAAAGCCGGTTCCCCTCACAGTGGCGGGACCGCGCCGGATTTCCACCGGCTTCCCTGAACTATTCCCGAAAACTATTTACTTGTTACAATGATAGTTCCATAAAAGATTGCCACATCCTGCTTGTTTAAATGATATTTATTAAAAATATTTGATCCCATATGCCCTGGGCAGGCTTGACCTTGCCGACACTTTTTCCGATCGCTTTTCAGACGTAAAAAATTATTCACAAACAGGATAGGTCTCCCCCTCCACCGCTATCTCCGCCGGATAGTACGCCTGCGCTTCATCCAGGGAGACGGCGGGATCGTCCGCGGGGTGCAGATGGGTTAAAAGCAGCCTCTTCACGCCGGCGCGGGCAGCAATCCGGGCAGCACCGGCAGCTGAAAGATGGTTCGGGGGTGATGCCGCCATATCTTCCTCCTGAAAATTGGCTTCGC
>CAZQEV010000359.1:0-1395 GCA_964592135.1 uncultured Syntrophomonadaceae bacterium | reverse complement strand
AGCGGCTGACATTCAAACCTGAGGGGTCTATCGAAAACCCTTATTCGCCTTTTGCGGCCAGCTCCTCTTCAACCAGGGCCCGGCGCAAAACCTTGCCGACCATCGTTTTCGGTAGATCATCCCTGAATTCAATCATCCTGGGGACCTTGTAACCGGCCAGGTTTTTCCGGCAGAATTGGACGATCTCCTCCTCGCTTGCGCTCTCTCCCTCGCGGAGCACAATATAGGCTTTGACCGTTTCACCGCGATAATCATGAGGAATTCCCACGGCGCAGGCCTCTTTGATTTTGGGATGGCTGAAGAGAACCTCCTCGATCTCCCGCGGGAAAATATTGAATCCACCGGCAATGATCATATCTTTTTTCCGATCAACAATATAAAAGTAACCCTCTTCATCCATCCTGGCAATATCTCCCGTAAGAAACCAGTCCTCGTGAAAGACTTCGGCGGTCTCTTCGGGCTGATTGATATACTCCTTCATCACCTGGGGACCGCGGACCGCAAGTTGCCCGATCTCCCCTGAAGCCATTTCAACAGCGGGATCTGCAAGATCAACAATCTTCGCCTCTGTCCCGGGAAAAGGTATCCCAATGCTGCCGGGCTTGGAGCGGCCGTAAATGGGATTGCAGTGGGTCACCGGGGAGGTCTCCGTCAGCCCGTAACCCTCCCGTAGGCGGCCGCCGGTGAGTTTCTCGAAACGGTTCTGCACCTCCAGAGGCAGCGGCGCGGCGCCACTGATGCAGATCCGGATGGAACTCAGGTCATATTTCTCCAGATCCGGCGCATTAATCAGGGCGATATAAAGAGTGGGCACGCCTGGCATCAGGGTAGGTTTCTCCCGCTTGATTAGCTTCAGGATCTCTTCCCGCGAAAAACGCGGTACAAGAATCAATGTGCCGGCCGTAACCAGGGAGAAATTCAGACAGGTACTCATCCCATAGCTATGGAAAAATGGCAGCACAGCAAGGCCAATTTCCAATCCCTCCTGGAAATCTGTGAGCCAGCTTTTGATCTGCAAGGCATTGGCCACCAGATTGCGATGTGTAAGGTGGGCTCCTTTCGCCAGACCGGTAGTTCCACCGGTGTAGAGAAAACAGGCGGCATTATCCGGCTCTCTTTCCACCCCGGGGGGGGTCGCGAAAGAATACTCTTTCATCAGATCTTGCAGCCAGTAGTCACCTTGCTGAAGTTTTACCCGGTCCCCTTCACCCCTTTCCTGGAAGAGGGTATAAAGAATCCTCAAGTGAAAAGGCAGGTACTCCTTTATGTTTGTCGCGATAATCGTTTTGATTGCCGTCTTCTCCTTGATTCTTCTCACCAGGGGATAGAAGCGGCTCAGAGTGACGATGATCTCCGCTCCTGAATCATTGAGCTGATGAATGAGCTCCCGCTCTA
>CAZQEV010000358.1:0-1402 GCA_964592135.1 uncultured Syntrophomonadaceae bacterium | reverse complement strand
GAAATCAAGCCTTCTTCCGAAAAGGGCATTCACACCGCGATTTACCGGGAGCGGCCGAAGATCAATTTTGTTATCCATACTCACCAGGTATATGCTTCCGTGGTTAGCGCGCTGCATCGCGATATAGAGCTGTCTGACTCCGCCGGGGCCGCGGCAATGGGCTGCCGCCGAATTCCCTGCGCCGCCTACGGGTTGCCAGGTTCGAAAAAATTGAAGAAAAGCGTTATCGAAGCGCTTTCCCGCTCAAAAGGCAAGGCCTTTCTGATGGCCAACCACGGCGCACTCTGCCTGGGCGAAAACCGTGACGAAGCCTTCGAGGTTGCGGCAGTGCTGGAACAGATCTGTTCTGATTTTATCATGAGCCGCTACTTGCAGATTAGCGGCCGGAAAAAGCCGGATTGGGACGGGCTGAGGGCTTACTATCTGGAAGAACTTTCACCGGGCGGCTTCTTAGCGGAGGGGCCTCCTGGAGGTCCGCTTTACAGCAGTGAGAGAAGCGGCAATCATCTGAAGCTCTACCTGGATGACGATCCGGGGCAGTCCTTTTTGGGCACTGGAGAGAACTGCATCGAGGCCGGCCTGGAAGGGTTGCCTGAGAACAACGGCCTCCCGCCGGAACTTGCAATTCACCGCCTCATCTACCGTAAGTTCAAAGAGATCAGGGCGATTCTGCATACAACCTCACCTGATATCCTTACCGTTTCCAAAACGGGTCGAACTCTTTACCCGCTCATTGACGACTTTGCCCAGATTGTCGGATTCAGCGTCAGGGCGGCTGCGGGATGCCCCCTGCCGGCGGCGGCGAGGATGGTTGCCGGGAAGATGAGAGGCCGTCATGCCGTAATGATTGAAGGCAACGGAGCCCTCTGCTGCGGTCCCTCCAGAAGCGATGCCGCGGCTGCCGCACAGATCCTTGACAAAGGCTGCCGGGCCCTTATCGGCACTGCTCTCTTCGGTGGAGCCCGGCCGGTTAATCCCGTTGAATCCTTATTGATGCGCCTTGTCTACCTGACCACATACGCTCGTAAAGCCGCCGAATAGAAGAGGCCTGCAAGCCTGCTGCATAAATATAGAGGTTGAGCAGCCCTGGTTAATCTTTAAACCAGCTTTTTAATGATCTCCTCACGGCCGCCCGGCAGCAGATCTATGGGGGGAATCTCACCCAGAACATAGCAGCCCGGTTTGAGGCGCAGGGAGGCCCGGGCTGCTGCTGCCATGATCTGGGCGGTAGCCGCGGGGTTGGTCAGCCTCATCTTCAAGTCCAGCAGCTGGCTGTGGGCTGTGCCCGAGCGGCCGGTGCGCTGTATGTGCACGCCGTGGCCGGTAACTTTAAGTGGCGCTACATGGTCAACTTTGATTACCTGAGTCCGGTCATCTTTGAAATAGGGATCTTCCTTGATCC
>CAZQEV010000357.1:0-1406 GCA_964592135.1 uncultured Syntrophomonadaceae bacterium | reverse complement strand
ACAGATCCTGTTTCACCGCTGCCGCAACAGGCATACGGCTACAGCGGCAGTTCCCACGCCCTGGCCCGGTCGAGCGGCCAGCGCCTTTACAGCTACATACCGGCTGCGCCGCCACTTGATCCCCTTTTGCCGCCGGCCCCTGAGGCACCCTCGAAAGAACCGGTAATCCCTGCAGTTCCCTCGCCACCGTCGCACGAAACGCCTCCCCCTGCGGACGGTGAAACGGCAGCGCTGAACCCGCAGGAACAGCAGCTCTTCAACCTGGTGAACAGCGAAAGGGTGAGCCGGGGCCTGGCTCCACTGCAGCTCGATGCGCAGCTTATTTACCTGGCCCGGCTGAAAAGCCGGGAGATGATCGATTTGAATTACTTTGCCCATGCCTCACCCACCTACGGCAGCTCCGGGGAGATGCTCAAAAATGCGGGAGTCACATTCTCCCTGGCTGCAGAAAACATCGGCGTGGGCGGCAGCATCAAGGCTATTTTTGATGCTTTCATGAACAGTTCCGGGCATCGGAACAAGATCGTGGATTCCCGTTATACCAGGACAGGGATCGGCATAGTCTACCAGCCGGGACGGGGCTACCTCATTACGCAGCTGTTCCTGGTCCCCCGCTAAAGCAGGACGCGGGACAGAAAGAGTTTAGTTGCGGAGATATTTAATTTCCGCATTGGATAGGGATATTAACAGGATCGGGCTATGGGCGGTTCGCCGGTAGCCCTTTCTTGTTGTCCTTGACTTTCACCTGTTAGACTGCGCCCATATGCCGGGCGCCCAAATCCTAAAATTAAACGTGCACCAGAAACCGCTGCTTTTCCCGCGATCCAACCTCGCGCCGCGCCGCCGGGCAACAAATAGAGCAGTCAAACATATGATATAACGATACAGCCGGAAGTATATCAAAAGGAGCCGGCAGAATGCCTTTGCTGCATTACTTGAAATACAATACAGTCATGCAGGATATTCCAAAGACGACATTACTGTTCCGACTGAAGCCAGGGGTGATCATTTAGCCGGGAAGGCACCGGCAATTGTGAGGGAAGAGCTGTGTCCACATTTACCGACATGGCTGTAAACGCTGACAATCTAATCCGTATCGCCAGGCGACCTGTAGGGATCGCCTGCCTTCTGGTAAAAAGGTTATTCGGACGTTCCCGGGGCAGAACCGCTGTTACCCTGCAGTGGCGCTACTCTCCTTCCGCCCCCGGGGCCACCCCTCTTCCGCCCCATATGATCATCTCCTGCCATCTGGATAAGGCTTCTGTCAAGGAATGCCTGCTGCTCCCTTTAGCCTTCCGACGCCAGGTGATTGTAGAGAGTATCTACCAGGTGAAGGCGATTGTGACCTACTGCGACATGGCCGGCAATATCGGGATAGCCGTGTTGCGTAAGGAACTGCGCCGCCG
>CAZQEV010000356.1:0-1417 GCA_964592135.1 uncultured Syntrophomonadaceae bacterium | reverse complement strand
CCGAAAGCCCAGTGCGCAGGGATCATCCTGAGCGCCTCTTTCCAGATATAGAACCTTCCTGCGCCGGTGGCGTCATCCATTTCCAAAGCCAGCGACAACTGATCTTTGAAACTGAAGGCTCTTTTGATCAGCATCCAGTCATGAAACGGCGCCAGCAGACATGTTACAAGCAGCAGGGTAATACAGATAATCCAGACCGCTTTCCTCGCCTCCCCTTCCCTGTAAAAATGGAAAAGTAGTATGAGCAAAGGCAGGGGCAGCGCGATCCAGGCGCCCCGGGTCAGGCTAACAAGAAGGCCGGCGTAGATCAGCGCCGCGCTTCCCAACCAGAAGGCCTTTCGGTATTTCAGGTAGAGGAAAAGCGCTGCGGGCAGGATGAAGACGGTGTAGGTGCCGACGAAGTTCCGGTTACCCACAGTTGCGTAGGCGTGAAGAGGCGGATGGGAATAGTGGGGGATGAAATTAAGGCCCAGATACTGCAGCACCGCGATGCAGGAGACCAGGGCGGCGGCCGCAGCCATCCACTTGACGATCCTCTCGGGCTCGGGAAAATCAGCGGCCGGCAGAAATAGAATTATGCAGAAGAGGTAGGTGCAAAAGCCGGTAAAGCGGTACATGCCGAACCAGGCATTTAGCGGATCCGACGCTAAAAGTGTCGAGACCAGGGCGAAAGCGACAAAGGCGGCCAGGGGGATGAGGGCGGGATGCTTCACTTTAACGCGGCCGTAGATGATCTGGTAGAGAACAATTGCCGCAGTCAGGGCGAGCGCCACATACTTGGGCAGGGTAAAGCCTACTCTCTCTCCGGGGATCACCACCAGCGGGTAAAGGGCAGCCATAAAGATCAGCACAAACAGTTTCCAGCTATCGCTTTTACTCGCTGTATGCGTCAGCCGCTGCATAAGCTCTTTAATTGGATGTGCCTTCATAAAAACTCCAATTTGTGCGCCTGCGGTTGCAGGCACCGGTCTATTCTACTTAACCAAAGCGCCACTGTTTTATTGCGGAGCGGTGTATAGTCGCCTCAGGGCGAAATCCGAAAGATCCATAAACGCTTCCATCTATATATCGTGGTGTCGTAAACAAGTGAAGCCCCTGAGGTATATCTCCTGACTGATATTTGCCCGACACCTGGGAAATGCTGCAATATTTTTTATATTATCCGATCTCGCATTGCTTTTCAAGGTCTTCCGCAAAACCTGTCGGTATGATAAAGTTAAAATGAACGGTGTGACAATTCCCGACCGGTTATGGAGGATTTACAGGGTGACACTAACATTTATGAATCTGCTTTATCCGCAACAGCACCTTGAATCTATTTACGAACTGAACGCCGCCGAGCTCTGGTCCCAGGGTATCCGGGGGATCATCGCCGATATGGACAACACCCTGGTGCCCTGGAATGACCGCACCGTCT
>CAZQEV010000355.1:0-1428 GCA_964592135.1 uncultured Syntrophomonadaceae bacterium | reverse complement strand
TCTAATTATACCATGCCGAAACTTTCAGATTCAAGATATTGTGCCAGTTATTTTTGGCTGCATCTTAAGCCTTGTGAAAAATGGCACCTGCCGGCACACGCCGTGAAATTGGATGCCCGTTATGGTACGGAGGCATTATGATGCTTACGCCGTTTTACAAAGAAGCTCAAAGGGACAGTTTATTTCTGAATGGATACGCCAAAGAGTCATAAACGGGCGCTGATTGAATACTGGATAAGACTTTCGTTAAACTATATGATGAATTATTCCAAACACGGCATCAGGGTGATTACACTCCGCTAATAGAATTTGACAAAGGGATAATTAGAAAACAGGTTGGAGATGTAATTAAATTGTAGGCCAGGCTTAAGACTTTATCACTACAATAATTGATTATGCATCGGAGGGTGATATGCCTTACCATTCAATATCTTCGGGATACTCAATGCCCTGCAACCTGATTTCCCGGGGATCACATTTGTATTCTTTCGCCGCACTTGTTACAATGTCTTTTATTTCATTATGATCCTTGTTATATCTAAACTCTACTATCCTTTTAGCGATAGAGGACAGGCTTTTCAGCCGTTTCTCCTTTGGCATTTTGATATATATTACATTTAGTAAATCAACGTACTGCCCGGCGATATCCTCAATACCGATATAGTCATCCCTCATCATGTTCATCCATCTGGCAAAAGTAGCTTTCGTGAAAGTACTCCTGACGCAGGCTGCAAATTCAGCCTGGAAACTACGGATGGTTGTAATTGTTTTATCCCAGACCACCCTTTTATCCACGGCTCTTTCAAATGTAAGCTTTGCTTTAGCCAGATCTTTTATCCTGGGCTTGATAAGGGTATCTAAAGCGAGCATGACAAAAAACATTTCCGGGTAAAGGATATTGCAGCTGTAATAAATATTGTTTTTGGGAGCGATGATGGAATGCCACTTCATTTTTTCATCGGTGATGTTGTTGTCAACAAGTTCAATTTCACGATCCCCCTGGTAGGCATGTCTGATATCATAGCAAACCCCCAGGACACGGGTAGAGATGCCAATATATTGGTGATATGCCCCAGCAGCATCATCAACCAGGGTAATATCATGTAACGATTCCACCAGGTTGTAAAGATCATTAAAGTCACCGCTTATAGTTACACCGGTCAGGTTTGGTGTATTCTTAATGGCAATCATTTTTATTCCACCCCATTATATATTTTATCATATGGTAGCTCCCTTTTGGTTGAAATTGGACAATCTTAAATCCCGGCAAGCTCCCGCCAAAAGAGGGATTAGGAGAGGGATAACATGTGATCACTTTTCCACCATGCAGGAAAAGGGCGCGATCATGCGAAAATAACATCTGTCGGTCAATTAAATAAGTGGAGATGAAAATATGCTCAAGCAGGTCCCGATTAAAAACCCCGATAT
>CAZQEV010000354.1:0-1442 GCA_964592135.1 uncultured Syntrophomonadaceae bacterium | reverse complement strand
TTTCTTTAGAAATTGTTAATGGAGCTCGTTTTAGAGTAAATATTTTTACACACAGGCGTGGTATAGCAGGCGCCTTCCGCTTAATTCCTGAGAAACTTAAAACATTAGAGGAATTAGGGCTACCTCAGAAATTAGAAGAATTCACCAAAAAACAAAAAGGATTAGTCTTAATGACCGGACCTACGGGAAGTGGAAAATCAACAACAATATCCAGCCTTATCGATATTATAAATGAAAAACAAAGACTCCATATTATAACCATTGAAGACCCCATTGAATTTATCCACCATCATAAGAACTGTATTATTGACCAACGGGAGGTCGGGCTTCATACTAAATCGTTTTCCTATGCCTTAAGAAGTGCTTTGAGAGAAGACCCTGATGTAATCATGGTTGGAGAAATGAGAGATTTGGAGACTATCTCCATGGCTGTTACTGCTGCGGAAACCGGGCATCTGGTATTTTCAACCTTACACACCAACAGTGCTGCTGAAACAGTAGAGAGAATCATTGATGTTTTTCCAGGGCATCAACAGAGACAAATTAGGATACAGCTGTCTGAATCTCTGCAGGGAGTTGTTACGCAAACCTTGCTTCCCAATATTGATCGGACTATGCGGTTACCTGCTGTAGAGATAATGATAGCAACACCAGCAATTAAGAATATTATTCGCGAAGAACGTATTCATATGATTCCAGCAGCTATCCAAAGCTCTCAACAACTCGGGATGCAGACTATGGATCAATCTATTCGAGAGTTATATCAAAATCATTTAATAGACAGAGAAACAGCCATAACTAGAGCCAGTGATCCAAAATTTGTAGTATCACATTGATAAAAAGAAGAAATACTGCCTGCATAGTGATATAAATGAATAAAAAAATAACAAATAGCAGGATATATAATGATAAAAAATTGTAAAAAAAGACTTGGTGAATTATTATTCGAATATGGTGTAATAACACAAGAAGAACTCAATAATGCCTTAAGGGAGCAGAAAATAAGGAACAAAAGAGTTGGAGAAATAATAATTGAGCTTAATCTGGCATCACAAGATCAAATTAACTGGGTTCTCAGCAAGCAGTTAGATATTCCCTATGTACAAATAGAAACTACCCAGTTAGATTTAAGCTTACTAAAAGAATTTCCAGGATATTTAATTAAAAATTACAATCTGATTCCTTTAATAAAGATAAACAATACTCTGGTTCTTGCCATGAGCGATCCTACTGATGAGGAAGCCATACAGAAAGTCAAATCGTTTTATAAAAATGATATTGAACTATCCCTGGCTTCTTTTAAAAATATTTTTGAAATAATTCAGTATATCGAAAAAAAAGTTCCTCTTGTATAGCAACAGTTTAAAAAATACTTTAATAAAATTTGTTTTAAAGGTGGAGTAAATAAATGAATTTTACCATACAGGATGTATTAATAAATG
>CAZQEV010000353.1:0-1455 GCA_964592135.1 uncultured Syntrophomonadaceae bacterium | reverse complement strand
TCCGGCAACAACACATAAAATGTATCGGGCAGTGGTTTTGCAGTCATCCAATCACCCTCACAATCCAGGACAGAAGAATATCTGTGTTATCATATGTTAAATCATATCCGAAGGACGCCGAATATTCAACCGCACAACTGGGGTCAGCTCTTGAAATATCACTTTTAAGAAATTGAACCCTGCGGCCGGGCACTAAAAAGCCACATAATATCTGGATAAGATATAACTCTTCAAGACACCGGATCCGGATTCCGGTAATAAAACCGGCAATCCAGAACCTGCCCCCCTTGCTTGCAACACTTGCAATGCTAAATTAACCTTGACAGTTATGTCACAGCTCGACATGGTTGTGTCGGACAGTCACAACGTGCCATACTAAACCGGGCAGGCGGTGAACCATTGAATCTCAAAAATATAGCTACAGAATCCTCTACTCAAAACCGGATCACAAGCCAACCATTATAGTTTTAAAATAGCCCACCACAAAAACAGCCGGCGCTGAGCAAAAGCCGCATGGCGGCGGATGAACACGAAGGAACCATCCTTCAGACAGGTTCAGGGGTCGACGCTTTGTTTGCCGCTTATTTCGTCCATGGTTATTTCTACCACATTGACGCCCTCCATATCATCAAGGGAGAGCGGTTCGTACCTGTAACCGGAGGCATACTTTTCCAGCAGCAGATTCATCACCGTCAGTTTCAAATTCTCGTCCTCAACCTCAGAAGCCCTGCCGAATACCAGCACGCTCCAGAACCTCATGGTGAAATCCCTGGCATGGGGAGTGGCATAGATCTTTCCCGCCTCGCTGATCTCCAAACAGACCCTGGGGTTGTTTCTCAAGTTTCCCAATTTTCTACCCTGAAACCCGGTATGGAAATATATTTTATTTTCCAGAACTACCGGGTTGATCGGGGTGATATAAGGCTGCCCGCTCTCTTCACTGGTGGCCAGCCTACCGGACACCGCTTTGGCGAGCAGCTCTATGCATTTATCCCTGGAAAACCACTTTACAGGCATAGCTCAATACCTCCATAGTTTTATTTCAGTTGTAACCGGGGCCGGCTGAGGGTACAGCAAAAAGTGCATGGTCAGCACAACAGAACCGTCTCCGTGTTGTCCTCCCTGTTCTACAGCTCCACAATGTGGTACTTATAGCCCAGCTTTTCGAGAAACTTGTACATGTCCTCTGTCGAAATAAAAACGGTCTTTGAGTTGTCATTAGGGTGAAAGGTCATGATCTTTTCAGAGAGCATCTCCCTGTCCAGATATACCTTGATGTCACCTTCCTCGTTGTTCAGCAAGCCGAATAGCGATACCACTCCGGCGGGCAGCGACATCTTCTCCATCAGCCGGTCCGGCGAGCAGAAACTGATACTTTTCTCCTCCAAGATCCCCCCCAATTTTTTCATATCCAGCTGCTTCCGGTCATCCATGATCACCAGGAAAAAGGCGGTC
>CAZQEV010000352.1:0-1463 GCA_964592135.1 uncultured Syntrophomonadaceae bacterium | reverse complement strand
CATTGGTCAGCGCTTCGCTGAATTTTTGGGCTGCATTACCGGCTGCCATGAGGAAAAGTTTTTTCATCTTGTGCAGAATAAACTCTTCGCGTTCAAGACTTCCAACAGGCTCCTCGGCTTCACGCAACTTCTTGAGCTCTTCACCCAGGCCGAATACAGCGTCCATGAAGGGCAGTTCACCCTTAAGCGCCTTCTGAATCAGGGTGCCGGGAATGATCATCCGGTTGACCTCATTGGTCCCTTCAAAGATGCGGTTAATTCGGCTGTCGCGGTAGGCGCGCTCAACGGGATATTCATCACAATAACCATAACCGCCAAAAATCTGCACCGCTTCGTCGACGACATAGTCCAGCGCCTCTGAGCAGTAAACCTTGGAGATAGAGCACTCAATAGTGTATTCGCGAATTGCCGCAGCGACCTCCGCGGTATCACCGCCGGCCTCATGAACCTTATCTATCGCCTGGTCAAGCATTCCACCGAGACGGTAGACCAGACTTTCGGTGGCATAGATCAATAGGGCAATCTGGGCAATCTTGTACTTGGTGAGATTAAAATCTGCAATGGGCTGCTTGAACTGAATCCGCTCAAGGGCGTAATCCACTGTTTCTTTCAGAGCGCTCTTGGCACCGCCAATGCAACCGGCGCCAAGCTTGAAGCGACCGATATTGAGGATATTGAAAGCAACATGGTGTCCCTTGCCTTCGATCCAGAGCATATTCTCGACGGGCACCTTGACATCTTCCAAAATTACACTGCGCGTCGAAGAACCGTGAATCCCCATCTTGCCTTCTTCTTCTCCGAGGCTGACCCCTTCGGTGTCGGCATCAACGATGAATGCGGTAAACCTTTCACCGTCAATCTTCGCATAGGTAATGATTACATCCGCCCAGGCTGCGTTGGTAATAAACGTCTTCTCCCCGTTTAAGGTATAATACTTACCGTCTTCGGAGAGGGTGGCAACAGTCTTACAGTTCATCGCATCAGAACCGGCTTCCGGCTCAGTTAAAGCATAGGCTGCAATTTTTTTCGCCGTGGCCAGTTCGGGCAGGTACTTTTTCTTCTGCTCTTCGTTGCCATAAAAAACGATGGGCAGCGTCCCGATACCTGTGTGCGCTCCAAAAGCCGTGGCAAAGGAACCGCCGCCGGAAACACATTCGGTAATGAGCATAGATGTAACCTTGTCCCCGCCTTCGCCGCCGTATTCTTCAGGGACATCGCTGCTGAGCAGGCCCAGTTCCCCGGCTTTGCGGATCAGCTCTACCGTCACACCTTCCTTCTTTACTTCGATCTCATCGATTTTGGGAACTACTTCGTTCTCGATGTAATCCAAAACTGTGTTTTTAATCATCAGGTGAATTTCGTCAAATTCTTCAGGTGTAAATACAGTTGCTTCGTCGACAGGGCTAAGTAAAAAAGCGCCTCCCTTGATCAACTCACCCATTTCTTAAACGTCACCCCTTATT
>CAZQEV010000351.1:0-1464 GCA_964592135.1 uncultured Syntrophomonadaceae bacterium | reverse complement strand
GGGAAAAAACCTTTTTCTCAACAGGGATGGCTCGGTGCTGGTCACCGTGGTGGTCACTATGGCCGCTCTGCTCATTCTGGGCGTCTCCCTGAGCACCCTTGCCCTGAACGATCAGCACCAGGCTGTTCGCCAGCAGAAAAACAATGAAGCCTACTATCTCGCCCGCAGCGGCGCCGAGGCGGTGGAAGCTGTGCTGATGAAAAATATCAGCAATGTTAACAGCTATTTCGGCGAGATTACAGAGGCTGAGCTGGGTAACGGCAAGTTCCAGGCCAAAGTGATTGATGGCGGTGACGGGACTATCGTGATAGAGTCTACCGGTTACGCGGGAAATCACCAGGAAAAGCTCACGCTTACGCTGACACCGGAGGGAGAGGTGCCGGGCGGGTCCTCAAACCCGGGGTTTCTGCCCATCTTCGATATGGCTGTCTTTTCATACGGCAACATTGAGCTGACCGGATCCGCCCGGGTAGAGGGCAACGTTGCAACAAACTCCGTTGAGCCGAGAGCTGTCGAATTTGGCTGGAGCACCTCTGTGGGGAATCTTTATATCGGCCCCGGGGGGGATCCGAATACGGTAGTGTACACGCCCAACCCCAACGGCAACTGGCAGGCCCTGGGCAACCTGGAGGATGAGCGCCTTTATCCGGAGCCGGTCTTTCCGGAATTCCCCACAGGGCTGCCCCAGCGCAGCAACATCATCGCCACCGGCAACCAGCGTAACCTGCAGATCAACGAGCCGGGTCAATACAACGAGATCAATATCACCAATAGCTGCAAGCTGACCGTTAATGTGGGCAGCAGCGATCTGATCCTCAGGGTCAAGAAGTTCGCTGTTACCGGTAACGCCGAAGTGGTGATCAATAAAAGCGGCGACGGCAGGCTGATTCTCTATGTGGAAGATGCTTTTACCTCCACCGCGCACTTCAACGAGGGCGGCGAACCCGCTGCACTGCTCATTTACTACCGGGGTACCACCGGGAACCTCAACTTTTCTGACTGGCTCCAGCTGCCTTCACATTTTTTTGCCCAGCAGGCCAACCTGCAGATAGGGGGCTCGGGCGGGCTCATCGGTAATATCATCACCCTGGGGGACAGCGCCGTGATCAAAGGGGGCAGCGACAGCGTGGTGCGGGTGATCTACGCGCCCAATGCCCATGTGGAGGTTTCCGGGGGAGGCGGCCTCCGGGGGGCTATTGTGAGCGGTTCCTGCTCTGTGCTGGGCGGAGCGAAGGTTATCTATGACAGCGATGCCATTGAAATGTGGGACGAGGTGCCCGATTTTGAATTTGACCTGGGTGCCGAGCCGGGGGAACCGGGTTCGGGAGAGGGATCTACTTATGATCCGGGCACCGCCTACAAGAGAGTCTGGTCCAATTGATCCCGGGAGGTGTGGCATGATCTTCCTGAAGCGCGATGAGGGTTTCACCCTGGTGGAGGTGCTTGTTGCTGCGGCGCTCCTGC
>CAZQEV010000350.1:0-1470 GCA_964592135.1 uncultured Syntrophomonadaceae bacterium | reverse complement strand
AAAAAAGATGTTGATGGCGGGAATGCCGACTTCGCGGATTTGCTGTGCAAAGCCGTCCTTGGCCGAACTAGGATGGATGATCACCATGTCGGGGTCCAGTTTAATGAGCTCTTCAATGGAAGGGGTAATGCCGCCTAAATCCGGTATCTTCGCAGCATCAGGATAAAATAGGCTCGTCCAGCCAGACACAGTGGCGGGGCTGTTGACAGCGAGACCGACGATCATGTCGCCGGCGCCCATAACGAAAAACGAAGCGGTCCCTGCGGGCCACAGGTTAACGATTTTCTTTACTTCCCCTTCGATGGTCACTGTATCGCCGCTCATGTCGGTGATGGTGATGCTTCTCTCCTCACCAGCCTCCTCTTCGCCGCCGGGGTCGGCAGTCTCCGTGGTGCAGCCGGCGGCTAATGCCGCAAGTACTGTCAGGACAAGAATAAGACTTACCAGCTTTTTGAGTCCTTTCATGTGCGTTCCTCCTCTTTTCTATTCTTCTCTGTTCTGTTTACTCCAACAACAGGTAATCCAATACTTCCCATCGCAACTCTACCGGGGCTTCTTAATGGGATCCTCACCAACAATACCTTCGCGAGGCAGAAAACCCCTGGCCTCCTTATCAATTGCCAGGAACATCCCGGCAAATTCCTGTGCCGCCTCTTTGTGAAACGCTCTTTTGGGAATGGTAAGGGCATGCGCAATCGGTGTTGCCGTCACCCTGTTTTCCTCGTCCACGGCAAAGCTGACCCTGGCATATTCCTCAGCCAGGGCCGGATCGGATAGGTCCATGATCGCAGGGAGTTCCGCAAAATCCCTTCCCCACATCCTGGCGCCGGAATAGTACATGAATTCATATTTTGCCGGCCGCAGATTTCCAAAGGGGCCGGGATCTTTCTCCATGCCGATATGCCCCGGGTGGTTCATCAGGCGATCCGTAAGGCCGGCTTTAAAGTAATCGGCCAGCAGCATGGCCATGACAGCGCGGTAGCCGCCGGGATCGCCATAGGGGTTATGGTGCTTAAAGGTGGCGTCAGCGGCGAGGAGTTTCTCCTCCCAATTATCGGAGGTGATCCCCTCTCCGCAAACGACCATCTTGTTGCCTGCCCAGATCCGGTATCCTTCGGTATATTCAGGCATCATCATGGAACTGATCAGGACATCATCGGCGGAGATGAGCAGATCGCACGGTTCACCGCTGATGCAGTCCCGGATCAAATCGACAGAGCCGCCCGGGGTAACTATCGCCGGCAGCTCAGGATGGATTCGGTTCCACTTTTCCGCAGTTTCATGAACCAGCCTCATCGAAACACCCGCACATAATACATTCAGGCGGTACGGCGCAAGTTCTCTCTCCAGCGCAGCGACAGCATCTGCTTTTTCCCTGCGCACGTCGGTCACTTTCTGCGCCAGAATGCCCAGGAAATTGCGCAGCATGATCCCCTGCGCCTTGGAGTGCTCTTCACCGTAAAACCTGGT
>CAZQEV010000349.1:0-1485 GCA_964592135.1 uncultured Syntrophomonadaceae bacterium | reverse complement strand
GCTGCGCCAGATGTTCAATCATCCCCTGACCGATAAGGGCATCGAGCGTTTCCTGGCCGACTGGGAAAAAGCGGTTAAAAGCTAAAGCTCCGGATAGGGGCGGGACAAACTTAAGGCGGAGGCAGGAACTTTATAAAGGGCATTATCGATCACCGTCGCAAAGTGAACTCTGTTCGCTCGCCGGGGATAACATCTCCTCAGCTTGTGACAACGAGGTGGGGCTGTTTTGGCAACCCTAAAAAAGGCTTTACTCTGCTCCAACTCCGAACTTACTGCCTCCAACATCCAGTTTGCCGCAGTATTGACTGACGCCCGCGACGGCGGCTGTGACAATCTCTTCAGGATAGCCCATCTGCTCCAGCAGCTTGATGGCATTGCGGCTAGTGGTAAGCCCTTCTTTCAAAATATAGTCAAAATAGAGACCTTCCCCCCCCACATGATCGGTAAAATGATAGCAGCGGTAAGCATCCTTTAACTTCTGCGCCAGATCCAGGTCGTGAGTGGCCACGATAACTAAAGCATTCTTCGCCGCCAGGTAGCTCAAGATCGCTTCAGCGGCGGCAATCCTTTCCAGATAGTTTGTCCCGGAGAGGACCTCGTCAATGAGGCAAAGTGAGGGGAATGCGGGATCACCGGCGGCATTGACCAGGGTCAGAAGTCTTTCCGCCTCCATGTAATACAGGCTCTTCCCCTCTGCCAGGCTGTCGGACTTGCCCAGAGAGGCCCCGATCTTGAAAAAGCAGCTCACATAGGATTGCGCCAGGCATGTGCAGATGCTCTGCGCGAGAAGAGCATTCACCCCGATGGTCTTTAAAAACGTGGTTTTCCCCGACATGTTCGAACCTGTAATAAGCACTCCCTGATCTTTCAGCTCAATGGTGTTCGGAACGGCTTTGTCCAGGAGGGGATGGCGAGCCTCCTTTACATTGAGATAAGAGCCGCCGGGAACAAATTCCGGCTCGCTGTAGTCCTCCAGCTCCGAGCGGAACGAGGCGATTGACTGAAAGGCATCGAGCTCACCAACGCGCAGATAGGTGGACTGCAGGTTCATGCGCTGCTTCTCGATTTCGCGCAGCGCCGCATAGAAACCCCTTACCTCCAGAAGAAAAAAGACTTTCATGTATTCCAAAATAAAATCAACGTCAGAAGTGGCTACTTTTGACGTGAGAAATCTTGTCTGCCGCAGGATCTTACGCGATGCTCCGGCAGCGGCACGAAGTTGCTCTTTGTATTTTTCTCCTCCCGGAATCTCCAGTGAGGCGATTTGGGGTGCCCTTCGGAGCAGCGCGCCCAGATAGGATATGGCGGGCAGATTGTAAATAAAACTCCGCCTGACCCGGTAATGGATCCACAAATTGAGGCCAAAGAGGCTGACAATGACGAAGATAGCTTTGGCTCCCCAGAAAAAGGGTGCAGCCAGGGAGAGCAGCGAGGCCAGCGCCAGCAGGGTGAAAAATGGACGTAGCGGGTTCAACGGCGGCAACT
>CAZQEV010000348.1:0-1485 GCA_964592135.1 uncultured Syntrophomonadaceae bacterium | reverse complement strand
AACCGTCGGTCTGCTGATGTTAAAGGAGCTAAACGGCTGGACCGACGAAGAGACAATTGCCGCTTTGTATTTCGACTACCGGGTGCAATATGCCTTAGGCATCGGTGATTTTGACAAAGAGCGCATCTGCATCAACACATTAGGCAATTTTAGAAGCTGGCTCTACCAGCACTTTGAAGAACACGGCCGCGACCTTCTAGAAAAAGAGGTCTCCCGGCTAACTGATTTTTTAATCACACTTTCTGGAATGGACACAAAGCTTGCCCGGCAGGATTCGATGATGATCAGTGCCAACTGCAAAAGGATGGGGCGGTTGGAGCTAATCTACACCATAAACGCAAACATGGTGTTTTTGCTAAGGGATGAAGCTCCTGAGATTATCCCTGAAAGCTGCGCACACTACCTGCAAAACAAAGACAAGGCTGACCAGATCTACCGCTTGAAAAAAGAAGAAGTGCCGGGAAGAACCATTCAGCTGCTTAAAGAATCAGTGGAGCTTTCCAACTGTGTGCCGGGTGAGTTTAAAGAGAGCCAACCCTTTAAAAACCTGGCCCGCTTGATTGAAGAGCAGACAGACGGCAGCCACAGCCCGAAAGATGATCAAGACCTCTCTGGGGGCATCATGCAAAACCCTTCGGAACAGGATGCCACCTTCCGCAGAAAAGGCAATAAATCCTCTGTCGGATATACGCTAAACATTGTTGAAGCGCGAGACAATGAAAAAGCGATGAGCATGATCGTCCACACCGAGCGCCGTCCCAACATTATAAGTGACATTGAACTCGGCCTAAATACCTTAGATGCCGACTTAAAAGGCGTGGAAACACTGGTCAGTGACGGTGCGTTCTATTCCCAGGAGGTGGCGGAGAAAGCATTGGAAAAAGGAATCGAGGTAAGTTTCTCCGCATTAAACGGGCGCGGTGCGCCGGAAGGCAAATTAGGCGCCGACCAATTTGCCATTGACCCGGATACCGGGTTAATCATGGCCTGCCCCGGGGGGTTCGCGCCGGTATCAGCCTCTCGTGACCAGGAGAAAAGGCTCTGCCATGCCAAGTTTAACAGGAAAGATTGCGCTTTCTGTCCGCTGAAGGACAGCTGTATTGTCAAAGAGCAAAAACGCTTCAACGCGGTAACCATTACCGACAAAAAGTTGATTGCGGATCGTTACCGAAACTTGCTTGGCACCGTCAGGCATCAGGCGCTAGCTGATTTCAGGGCCGGGGTCGAAGGGGTGCCCTCGGTCCTGCGAAGGGTGTACGGTGTCGATGATGTGCCGGTAAGGGGCCTGGTACGGACCCGGATTTGGGACCATTTCAAGGTGATGGCCTACAATTTCAAGTCATATTACAGATACTGCAAGAGGATGGGAGCAACTCCCCTTTCCTTTCTTGATATTTTACGCTCGCCTGGCCGCCGTTTCATCTGTAGCGGGGCGCTGTCATATTACTGTTAACTGAAAACGTCTAGTTTTTGGGGTCGAATCAT
>CAZQEV010000347.1:0-1496 GCA_964592135.1 uncultured Syntrophomonadaceae bacterium | reverse complement strand
TAATCCCCATCTTCGCAACAAGGAATTGTATATCCTCCCTGTCTTTTTCCCCGTACCGAGCCGACATCAGCTTCATTGCCAACAGATACGCTGCGGACACTGTGGCTATTTTCAAGCCCGGCAACATCAGGAAGTCTTCACTCTCCGCTGCAGGGGTGCGGCATTACTGGCTGGCGGATCCCACAGATAGGACCCTGGAGTGCTTCTCCCTGCGGGACAGTCTTTACGCCCTGGTAGCCTCAGGCATGGATGACGATCTTGTCAAGCATCCTGAATTTGAAGGGCTCGCTCTCGATCTGTCGATATTATGGCGGGTTTAGCAGCCGGCAAGCGTTAGGACATCCCATCGCCCACCAAAAGGCAGAAGATTTGATGATCTGACCCAAGCGGATGTCTATCCGATCATGGAGCATATCAGCTTCTTCTTTTCAGCGCAGCGGCTTACCGATCAAGAGAAGACTCATTTTTATACGCCGGGGGAGCCGCTGCCAACCAGGACCGGCTTACTCCTGTCCATGTTTCGTTTGTACCCTTTTCAGCAGCGCGGTAATCCCTTTTCTATCGTGAAGCACCCGCGCCCCCTTGTTTTTTAAACGTTCCAGAATAAGACTTGCCTCTCCGCCGGTAAAATCCCACAGCATGTCGGGGGTGTGGCTGAGAACGGCCACCGGATACCCTTGTTCCAGGGCTTTCTCCGCCGCTTCCAGGTTGCGCAGGTTTCCCACCCCGAAGGGAATCGGCGGCACCACGACGAGAGCGGTATTTTTGATCAGCTCCAGATGCGCAAGGTGGGCCTGATCGGAAACCGGGGAGAAGGGCGGCACCGCGATTACCGGCAGATCGTAAAAGGCGGCAAAACGATAACTGCTGTCTTCGGGTGTCACCGGGCCGATAGACAGGGGAAAGCCCTGTTGTCGCAGGTGTTCAAGTACCGGTATTGCCTCTTCCCCCCCTCCGATGACATGAACCGGCGGCTGCCCGGTCTTTGCAACGCCTGCACTATCCCGCACGCTGACTTGCAGGCACCCGGTGAGGGGATGGCGATAAATAAAAGCCTCCACGCCGTATGCTGTCCTGATCGGTTCGGGAGCGATAACCTCTGCAGCCGTTCCGGCAGCAAGGACCCTGCCGCCGGCCAACAGGATCATGCGGTCAAAGAAGCGGGATGCCAGGTTCAGATCATGGATAGCGGCAATTATAGTAATCCCCTGCTCCCTGTTCAAGCGGATAATCAGCTCCAGCAGGCTGTGCTGGTAGCCAATATCCAGATTGGCGGTAGGTTCATCCAGAAGTAGAATATGCGGCTCCTGGCAGAGAGCGCGGGCGATGATCACCCGCTGTTTTTCTCCGCCGCTCAGGGTGGCGATAGAGCGCCCGGCCAGGTGGTTCACCCCTGTCATCTCCATAGACCGCCTCGCAATTGCCCTTTCATCGCTGCCCTCGGCAGTAAAGCGCTTCAGGTAAGGCAGGCGGCCCATCAACACCGTTTCCTCCAC
>CAZQEV010000346.1:0-1500 GCA_964592135.1 uncultured Syntrophomonadaceae bacterium | reverse complement strand
GTTAAATTATAGTCGTTTAAACGACGTATTTCAACTATAAAATGTCGTAATTTGCTATTTACACCCTATAGATGTATTACCTTTATCAACTATATACCGAAAAATTTCTTACTTACCAGGTTGATTTATTTGGGCATTGTGGTACAGGGACATCCCGGTACCGGCGGGAATGAGCCTGCAGATAATCATATTTTCTTTCAGGGTATCTGCTGCATTACCGTGAAAGGATGGGACTAAAAAACTTAAGCCCTCGTGTAAACTATCCCCTCACTCTTTGAAGATTATATGTTTGACAGGATCCTACCGGGAAGTAGAGGAAACGAATCGTTGGGGCAGGTAGATTAATGAAAAACGTATTTTCATGGCCACACCGTTGTTTTTTTGTGCTGAAATGGTAAAAGGAATAACGACTCTTTTACCGGGGGCGGGTTAATAGCTGAATAAGCTTTCTCATTATCGAATCAAAGGGTGTAAAGGCAACAAATCAAAGGGCCTATACTCCACCGCGCACCCCTGTGCCCCCTTCATTGACTCATGCCAATATTTAGGCTATAATCATGCTGGCATCACACAATATCAGGGGTGATCAGATGGATCGTAGTGCTGACTGGCTTAACCAGGCGAAAAGGGATCTGGACAAAGTTGAGCACGATATTGCGGAGGAATATTATGAGTGGGCTTGCTTCACAGCCCAGCAGTCTTCAGAAAAAGCGGTAAAGGCTGTGTACCAGTCAAAAAACAGGATCGCCAGGGGCCATTCCATATTAAAGCTGCTCGAGGGACTGACAGAATTTCTAGGCGTACCGGAAGAGCTCTTCCACAAAGCCCGGATCCTGGACCGCTATTATATCGAGAGCCGTTATCCGAACGGTTTCCCGCAAGGTATGCCCGCCGATTATTTTGATTACAAAATTGCTGCGGAGGCACTGGATGCTACACGAAAAATCGTTGGGTTCTGTGAAAATACTATCCGTTGATTATCCTGCACTGAAAAGATCTCTGGCAGAATCTACTTCCAGGATCAGGGAGGAAGATAAGTCTGTCCTAAAGATCTTTCTCTTCGGTTCTTTCGCCAGAGGGAATTATACTCCCCTGAGTGATGTCGACATCCTGATCATTGTCGAAAGTACAGCTACGCCTTTTTTAAACAGGAAGGAAACTTATTCTTGCTACTTCCCCATCCCTTTCGATGTAAACATACTTGTTTACACCGCCGATGAGCTACGCAGCATGACAGACTCCGGCAACCTCTTTCTCAAGTCGATATTGCAGCATGCCGTTGAGTTGTGAACATGATTACATTATCGGCAAGTCAGCAGCAACCACCTTTAGGGGTGCATGGTTACCGGCGGGAGTTCTTCGGTAGTTACTGCGTTTATGGCATTGTTTGACAAGCTGATGGCGCGGAATACTGATGGTGGCGCTGATGCTGGCTTTACCCCGAACATTTTTGATGAGGTTGTTGGGATATAGATAGCGAATGCCATGTTTTTACTATGC
>CAZQEV010000345.1:0-1503 GCA_964592135.1 uncultured Syntrophomonadaceae bacterium | reverse complement strand
CAAAATCGTGCGGGCGCAAGCCCATGTGGGTTCGATTCCCACCTTCGGCACCAAGCTCATCAAGGTGCGGTGTAACCCGCTTCATAGACATCATAAGCACAAAGATAACCTGACTATTCAACGCATAGTACACCACCTGCTATTGGCGCGCTGGGTAACGTTAAAACTACTAAGTCAAGGACTACACTGCTGCTATTGCAAAAAATCCCATATACTCGTTAAGCAAACCACCTTTTTGCTTTCGTTAAATCCACATTGCCGCCACTTAGAACACAGACTGTCCGTGCTAACGGTGGAAGGACAATTTTTTTGGCGAGAAGTGCAGCTAAAGGAACTGCGCCAGAAGGCTCAACTACAATTTTGCACCTTTCCCAAAGTAAGCGTAGCGCGGAAATTATTTCCTCGTCAGTTACTGTAACAACTTGATCCACATATTTCTGAATCAGAGGTAGCGCAAAGTAGCCACATATAGGTGCCCTAATACCGTCTGCAATAGTATCTGGCATATCATTTAGTTGGACAGGTTCTCCTTTTTCTAAGCTGCGTGCTACACAGCAACCCCCATGAATTCCAACACCGTATACTTTTATATTTGTACAGGTCAATTTAAGGGCTAGGGCAATGCCAGAAATAAGACTGCCCCCACCAACAGGTGTGATAACAGCATCAATAGCAGGTAAATCATCCAGTAATTCTAAACCAATGGTACCCTGACCAGCAATGATCAAGGGGTCGTCAAATGGATGAACAATGCTAAGATCCCTTTCTTGGACCAGGGTCAATGCCCGACCAATTATTTCGTCAACGTTATTTAGATCTCCACCAACTATAACCTCAGCACCATAGGCACGTGCAGCTTCAATTTTAACAGCAGGTGTCCCCTCAGCCACCATAATAACTGCCGGTAGACCTGTAGCCCTGGCAGCATATGCTGTAGCCTGTCCATGATTTCCAGAAGAAACTGTAATAACACCTTTGCTTCCATCCTCCACCAGAGATTGGATCTTGTTAATTGCACCACGGACCTTAAAAGAACCGGTTTTCTGTAAATTTTCCGCTTTAAAGTAAAGTTTTGTTTCAGTAAGTTCCCCCAAAGAAGCCGAGGATAACAAAGGTGTATGATGAACCTTTTCACCAATCACTTCACGGGCTTTTTTGATATCGTCTAAACCAACCATGAAATGAACTCCCTCCTTGGGCTCATAGCCCTTGCTATTTAACAGCAATCATCTCTATTTCTAGGGGAAAGTTACCCGGTATTCCCTTAACCTCGACACAGGTACGGGCCGGTTGGTTTTCGACAAAGTAGGTTTCATAGACTTCGTTCAGAGCCGGAAAATCAGCCATATCCCTAAGAAAAATGGTTACCTTTACTGCCTTGTCCAAGCTAGAGCCCGCCTCAGCAAGAATCAACTTAATATTGTCCAGCACTAGGGTGGTGGCTGCTTTGATATCATCTAAGATAAAAAGACCTTTTGCGGTGTCAATAGGCACCACACCCGA
>CAZQEV010000344.1:0-1509 GCA_964592135.1 uncultured Syntrophomonadaceae bacterium | reverse complement strand
TGAACTGGGCAAGGAACATCCCCCAGATGGTGATTCCTTTCTGTTCTTGAAGTTCATTAAAGCCGTATATATTTTGTCTCTGATCTACCTGAATATGGACCAGTCCCCGGTCAATATCGGATTCCAAAGTATCGGCTGTTTTTTCTATGCTATAAGTATGCCATTCTGATGCCAAGGGTTTGTCCCCTCCCTGTCAAATTATACCCTTATATGAAAAAGACCTTTAACATGAGATCATGTTAAAGGTCTGGCTGCTTGCCTGGCGGCAAGAGATGGACCAGGTATCGCTACCGGGATTGTTGATCCATCCAACAGGAAAACCCTGCCAGTTACTCCCCTTTGCCACGATTATATCCTCCGGACAGGGGCCGGTCAAGCCAAAAATGAGCCATAATAATGGTCCGGTGCCTGGCGCCTGGTGATCTTGCTTCACTCTGTCAACCGGCTCCGCTGTCAATCACTCATAACGGAAGCCGGAGAATGATGGTAGAGCTGAACTATCTTCGTCCGGGATCAACACTACATTATAAATCCGACCCAACACGCCATCTATTATATCCATCTTCCCGAAAACATAGGTCAGCCGGTTTTTCTTGACTGCGACGCCCGCCTGGTGCTATGATCAATCCAGTCAGCGATGGATGTTTGGGTGAACCCTATTTGCTCATGTTCACAGCCGGTAGGGTTTGTTTTTACCCGGGCGGCATATTTTGTGAAAGGAATCTTTCGGTATGGAACGGTTAATCAGCCGTAACCGTAAAGCCTATCATGATTATCATATTGATGAAACCTACGAGGCAGGCATTGTGCTTACCGGTACGGAGGTGAAGTCTGTCCGCGGTGCGAAGGTGAATTTAAAGGACAGCTATGCCCGGGTTGAGGGAGGAGAGCTCTTTCTGTTCAATATGCACATCAGCACCTACGATCAGGGCAACCGCTTTAATCATGATCCGCTGAGGACCAGGAAGCTGCTCATGCACAAAGGAGAAATCGGACGCCTCGCCGGGAAAGTGAAAGAGAAGGGCTACACCCTGATTCCTGTTAAGGTTTATTTGAAGCAGGGGCTTGTCAAAATTGAGCTCGCTTTGGCCAGGGGGAAAAGGCTTTATGACAAACGCCAGGTCATTGCCGAGCGCGACCGGCGCCGGGAGATGGAACGAGGACTAAAAGAGAAGAGCCAAAGCTACTAGACTCATACTGCTTTGGCTGTAATGAACACTTGCTGCGGCGTTTATTACCGGCCCCTAGACAACATTTTATGGAAATACCTTTATTTTTAGGGCTCTTTCGGTTATAATATAACTGAGTTCGTTACAAGATCATGGGGGCGTAAGGATTCGACGGGGGTTGTGGGAGCAGGAATTGCAGGCCCGGGACCATGGCCCGGCAAAAACATGGAACGGCTATAAACGCCAACGATAATCTAGCCTACGCTGCTTAATTAAGCGGCGCGTCCCTCTCCTTCCTGACCGGGGGAGGAAACAGGGGCGTCGACAAACCGGCCTACCG
>CAZQEV010000343.1:0-1511 GCA_964592135.1 uncultured Syntrophomonadaceae bacterium | reverse complement strand
TAGGCCACCAGCTGGGCGCGGCTTTTCAAGCCGGTAGCAGCATACATGCGGGATATGTAGAGGCGCACGGTGCCGTAAGCCAAAAAAAGATCGGCCGCTATCTCCCGGGAGCTCTTGCCCCGGGCCAGCAGATGCAGGATGCGCAGATCCGTGTCTGTAAATTGGGCCTGCCTTTGCCCTGCGGAGTAAACATCGGGGAAAATACGGTAGGGTTTTTTGGCGTTGCGGATAAAATCCAAAAGATCATCCAGGGATAAACTCTTCCAGACAAAGAGATCGGCCCCGGCCTTCTCCGCCTCCTGGACCAGGCGGCTGTCCTCAATCCCGGTCATGATCAGCACCTTGATCTGGGGGAAAACCTGTTTCAGCCGGGCGGTGCATTCAATGCCGTTCCCCTCCCTGGTGAAGACATCCATGATCAACACATCGGGATTGTGTTTCCGGCATAGCTCCAGGGCGTCGTCGGCCTTATCCGATATGGCGGCAATTTCGATATCGGATCCCTGCTGAAGAGCCCTGGCCAGAGTGCTGCTCAAGAGTTTTTGATCCTCAATCAGGATAACCTTCATTTTCCAACCGCCCCTTCTGCCTGCCTGGATATTTCGGGAAAAGGATTTTTAATTCAAAGGTGTTTCCCTTTTTATATCGAACCGAGCCGCCGGCGCTCTTAATGCGGGCCTTGATATCGTACAGACCTCGTCCCTCCACCACCTCCGGGCGGAGGTCAAAACAGTCATTTTCTATTTTCACACCCACCCTTTGGCGATCCTCAAAAAAATCTACCGCTATGCGACGGGCATAGGCGTGGCGCACCGCATTGGCCATCGCCTCCGGGAATACGGCAGACAAGACCGTGCCCTGATGGCTGGTCAATGCCGCCTGCCCTTTGACTGCAATTTTTACGCCGAGCCTGCGGTACATATCGACAAGTTCATTTAAAACCTCATGGAAATCCTCCGGAGGCGGCGCCGGTTCCATTTCGGCGGATTCGCTAAGAATTCCCGTAATTTCTTTTAATTCCTCATCGCTTATCCGCCGCTTACCCTGATTCAACTGAATATCCACCGCCAAACCGGCTACAGCCAGACGCTGGGACCAGGTATCGTGGGCGGATCGGGAAAGGCGCTCCCGCTCCAGGAGAGAGCTCTCCAGCTCTATATCGGAAATGAGTCCCTCCAGTTTCCGATTGTTCCCGACCAGCCTCCTATTTTCCTGCTCCAACCTTGATGCAGCCCGGATGATCTCTGTTACATCTGAGAGCGCCAGCTGGGTAAAGGGTTTCCCCCGCGCCTTGAAGCTGCTGCTTTGCAGGTAATAGACCTGCTTCCCGGTGCGTATCGATTTTCCCCCCTCGATCATGCTAACCTCCAGATTTCCGAGATTATGCATCCTGATCAGATCTGATTCCAGCTCATCGACGCGCTCGGCCTTATCTATTCCCAGAACCCGGCACATATCGATGAAGGCCGGATTCCTCTCCAAAATCCACCCGCGCCGGTTGGCCACACATA
>CAZQEV010000342.1:0-1516 GCA_964592135.1 uncultured Syntrophomonadaceae bacterium | reverse complement strand
CATCAATCTACTCAGAGATATGAGCTATGAGGGAGTAAAAACGTAATATTCGTGCGTTTTACTCCCTTTTGTACTAAGTGAAGGAGAGCAGCAAATGACAGCGGATAACCTGATAGAGCGAGTTTACATAGACGGTGAAAGTCTGACACTGGAACAGGTCATTGCAGTGGCTAGAAAAGGTGCGCCTGTTGAACTGCATCTTTCCGGCAGAGGAAGACTATTTAAATCGCGAGAGGTCATTGAGAATATTTTATCGCAGGAGAGGATTGTCTACGGCGTTACCACCGGCTTCGGCAGTTTCAGCGATGTCTTTATTTCACGGCAGGACAGGGATACCCTGCAAAGAAACATTATCATGAGCCATGCCTGCGGCGTGGGCGAACCGCTGCCGCAAGAGGTGGTCCGGGCGATGATACTTCTGCGGGCCAATTCGTTGGCCAAAGGCTTCTCCGGAGTCCGTCCGGAGCTTGTTGAACTCCTGCTGAATATGCTCAACGAAAAGATCCATCCCCTGGTTCCGGCCAAAGGATCGGTCGGCGCCAGCGGCGATTTGATCCCGCTGGCCCATATCGCCCTGGCCATGATCGGGCTGGGGGAGGTGGAATGCCGCGGAGAAATTGCCCCCTCAGGAAAGGCTTTGCAGCAGGCCGGGCTAAAGCCTGTTGAGCTGACGGCGAAGGAGGGGCTGGCTCTCATAAATGGGACACAGTATATGAGCGCCCTGGGTACCCTGGCTCTTCTTGATGCCGTCGAGCTGTTCAAGGCCGCCACCATTGCCGCAGCGATGACCTTTGAGGCCCTGGAGGGGATTGTTTCGGCCTTTGATCCGCAGGTTCATGAAGTGCGGCCCCACCGCGGGCAGAAAACATGTGCCGCCCTGATGCTCAGGCTGCTTCAGGGAGGCGATCTGGCAACGCGGCGGAAACAGAAAAGAACACAGGACGCCTATACTCTGCGCTGCATTCCCCAGGTCCATGGGGCCACCCTTGACGCATTGCAGTATATCCGAAATGTCCTGGAAATTGAGATCAATTCCGCTACCGACAACCCCCTGGTTTTCCCGGAAAGCGGCGAGGTGATCAGCTGCGGCAATTTTCACGGGCAACCGCTGGCCCTGGCCCTCGATTATTTAGCTATAGCTGTAAATGAACTGGGCAATATCTCCGAGCGGCGGATTGAAAGGCTGGTCAACCCCGCCCTGAACAACGGCCTGCCTGCCTTTCTCACAGAAAACGGCGGCCTCAATTCAGGCTTAATGCTGCTGCAGTATGCCGCCGCAGCGCTGGTTTCAGAGGGCAAGGTTTTAGCCCACCCTGCCGGCGTGGATTCCATCCCTACATCGGGCAACCAGGAGGATCATGTGAGTATGGGCTCCATTGCCGCCTATAAAGGGCGGCAGGTGGTGGAGAATATTACCTGGGTAATTGCTGCGGAGCTGATGGCTGCCGCCCGGGCAATGCGTTTTATCACGCACCGGCCCGGCAGGGGCAGCGCAGCCGCCTTCGATTTACTTAGC
>CAZQEV010000341.1:0-1518 GCA_964592135.1 uncultured Syntrophomonadaceae bacterium | reverse complement strand
ATCCATCCCGCAATATTGAATATTTACATGATTTTAAATATATGATATATTCTAGCCAGTCAGTCGTTTCCTGAGGAGGTGAGACCGCAGCCAAATTTTCCACGTCTCAAAAAACATATTTTTAAGGAGGTGTTAACCTGCTCTGTCTGTTAGCAGGGCAGGGAAGGCTGATGATGATGGATCATCCCCTTTTGATTACAACAATGCTTCACCGGGCGCGAAAGTTCTTTCCGAAAAAAGAGATCTTTTCGCGCTGTCTCGATCAGGACCACCGCCTGAATTACGGGCAGTTCTATGAACGGGTTTGCCGCCTGGCAAATGTATTGGAATCACTGGGGATTAAACCTGGTGATCGCGTTGGTTCCTTCGCCTGGAATAACCACCGCCACCTGGAGCTCTATTTTGCTGTTCCCTGCAGCGGCGCGGTGCTCCATACGATCAATTTGCGCCTTTTCCCCGATCAGCTGGTGCATGTGATCAACCACGCAGAGGATAAGGTCATCTTTATCGATGAAGACCTGGCGCCGCTTCTGGCGAGAATTGCCGATCAGCTGACCACTGTGGAAAAATACATTATCCTTTCCGACAAAGAGGAGCTTCCTGAGCTAAATCTTCCCAATGCCATCAGTTATGAGAAGCTCTTGGCCGATGCCTCACCTCTCTATGATTTCCCCGAAGATCTTGACGAAAATTCTCCCGCGGCCATGTGCTATACTACCGCAACTACCGGTGCACCCAAGGGGGTTACCTATACTCACCGTTCCATCTACCTGCATGGGATGATGGTGGCTCTGCCGGATACCCTGGGTGTGGGGGAGCGAGACGCCATTCTGCCCGTTGTGCCCATGTTTCACGTGCTCTCCTGGGGGATCCCCTTCGCCGGAGTCTGGATGGGCTCAAAGCTTGTTCTCCCGGGAAGGCTGCTCACACCTGAGGCCATCTGCAAGCTCATCGAGGCTGAAAAAGTAACCCTGCCCGTAGGGGTGCCTACGATCTGGATCGGTCTGCACCAGCATCTGGAGAGCGGCGCCCGCTACGATTTCAGCAGTGTTCGCTATATCGTCAACGGGGGATCGGCGATCTCAAAATCGCTGATCAAATCCTTCGATGTAAACCACGGGATCAAGGTCCTGCACGGTTCGGGCATGACCGAAACCTCCCCGGTAGTCCTCATCTCCGAGCTGAAAAGCTACATGGATGAATGGGATCCCGATCGCCGCTATGCCCAGCAGGGCAGGCAGGGCCTCATTGTGCCCGGTATCGAAATGAAAATCGTCGATGAAAACGGGAAAGAAGTGAAATGGGACGGCAAGGAAATGGGCGAGATGTGTTACAAGGGGCCCTGGATTGCCGACTCTTACTACAAGGATCCCGAAAGAAGCGCCGAAGCTTTCAGGGACGGCTGGCTCCATACAGGTGACATCGTCACCATTGACGAAGAGGGCTACATCTTTATACAAGACCGGGCCAAAGACCTGATCAAGAGCGGCGGCGAGTGGATCTCCTCCATCGATCTGG
>CAZQEV010000340.1:0-1525 GCA_964592135.1 uncultured Syntrophomonadaceae bacterium | reverse complement strand
GCGGCAGGGTGGGCAGTGTTATTACTTTGTCCGGCTCCCTCTCGGGCGGATCAAAGCCTGGATCAGGACCTCTTTCTCCGCCAAAACCCCCTTCACCTCGAATAAAAACGCCATACCTGTTTAAAAAAAGCGGCTCTTCTTTGGCATTTTTTGTGACAATTTCAATTTCAATGAGCGCTCCTTTACCTTTGTCGTAGAGCGCGGTAACCCTGGGGTAGGAGGTCAGTTTCCCCTCCTCGGGGATTGGCTTGTAAAGCTCCAGGTATTGTTCACCGTGCAGCAACATGGCCAGATCTATATCTACCCCTTCAAGATCGACAATACCGAGTAATGCCGTAAAGGTCGGAACAACAGCATATGTTGGCAGCACTTGCAGATCGCTTTCGTAGACAAATTTCAGCTCATCATCTTCGGCGCCGGCGCCGATACCAAGAGCGTAGAGGATGACATCTCGGTTTTGATAAGTAAATTCCAGGGGCTTTAACTCTTTGCCGACGATTTGTGGATCGATAGGCATATTTGCTCCCTCCTTTCTCGATCTATTTATTAGACGGTCATTTTGGAAAGAACATAGCCGGTTTGCTCCATTGCGGAACCATACTCGCGGCCGTCCTCTAGAGAGCTGATCTGCTCGATTTTACCGGCAACCATATCGGGGGTAATTTCGGTGCTTGTGTCTAAAAAGACACCTGGGCCCTCCACTACCGCCGCACGGCTGAAATAACCGCCGCCGGCGGTAAAGATTTTGCCGCTGTCACTAAATTGCTCGGAGCACATGTAGACAACCATTGGAGCGACAAATTCAGGCTTAACCCTGTCGACAACATCAGGAGGCATTACTGTTGCAGTCAGGCGGGTGCCCGCTGTGGGTACAATCGTATTAGCCAGGATTCCGTAACGTGCTCCCTCCTGACAGACGCAGTTCATCAGACCGACAATGCCCATTTTAGCTGCACCGTAGTTTGTCTGCCCGAAATTGCCGTACACGCCTGCTGCTGAGGCGGTGGATACAATTCTTCCGTAATTCTGTTCCCGCATATGGCCGAAGGCGGCCTTTGTGCAGAAGTATGTGCCGTTCAGATGCACTTCAACTACCTTGAGGTAATCGGCGATCTCCATTTTGAGCAAACTTTTATCACGAAGAATGCCCGCATTGTTGATTAAGATATCTATTTGTCCGTAATTTTCGATGGCTGCTTGAATGATTTTTTGGGCGCCTTCCCATTCGGAGACGCTCTCATAGTTAGCTACCGCTTCGCCCCCCGCTGCCTTGATCTCATCGACCACCTTTTGCGCGGGCGTACTGTCGGCACCCTCCCCATCGAAAGTGCCGCCGAGGTCGTTTATGACCACTTTGGCGCCGCGGCCGGCCAACAGAAGGGCATAGGCTCTGCCCAGGCCTCCCCCGGCGCCGGTGATGACGGCTACCTTGCCGTTAAAGCTTAGTTTGGACATTAAAACAGCTCCTTTCGGATAATATATCTCATAGTTTACAATAAATTCTCGCTTTAGTCAATATTCAAAA
>CAZQEV010000339.1:0-1535 GCA_964592135.1 uncultured Syntrophomonadaceae bacterium | reverse complement strand
ATTGCAAAGCTCAATATATACTTGCGAAGGCAGTACTATTCTTCCGGGATATAGTTTAAATAAAATGCTCTCCTTTTTTACCCACAAAAAAGAGGATATGCAATCGTTATCAAAAAACAGCTTATTAATCATACTGCTCTTCCTCTTGAACACTAAATCCGTATACAATATCACCTCTGAACCCGTCTAATAATAATTCTTCATACTTACCGGTTGAAATAAGTTCCCTGTCCTTTAGCTCCTCAACCAGATTAATGTATTTTCCAAAGGTGATATACTGTTTTTCCTCCGGTGTGGGTAAATATAATTTACTATCAAAACCTAACCTTAACGCAGATGATATTATTTTTATTTTCATCGTATCTGCCTTTTTGCAAGTTAAATAACCATCGTTAATCAGCCTCCACAAAGTTGCTTGCCTGCTCAACCCAAAATATTGCTCTATCCTTACTACGTCGTTTATTTCAAGGGAATATTTTTTCTTCCCCAACTTGTTCCTTACAAAATGTGCTAAAGCTTCATAAGGCGCCAGGAAGAAGGAGGCAAACATATCTGCTTCTTTTTCCTGAGGGTCTTTATCTGTTTCCAGATCCATTGAACATATTATGCTT
Source organism: uncultured Syntrophomonadaceae bacterium (assembly GCA_964592135.1). GTDB lineage: Bacteria > Bacillota > Dethiobacteria > DTU022 > DTU022 > JAAZIN01. Next base: position 924 of record CAZQEV010000339.1, on the reverse strand, counting down.
TTAAAGTCCTCATGAAAAAAGAGGTGATATAATTCATGGGCTATTGTATACCGTTGCCTGCCATAGGTTGAAGTGGAATTGATACCGATTATCTTGTTATTCCCATCCCTGATACACATTCCGCTTACTTTATCGCTCATTGGGTAAAAAACAATTGTCAAATCCTCGTTATTATGAAGGAGGGAAAAAATATCTATTGGAGATGCTACATCTTCTCCGAATTGTTTTCGCAGACTTATAGCTTCCGCATTTAATTCTATCTTCTCTTTCATTCTTTACCCCCCTCAAGCAGGCCTTCCATAAAACGAAAATTTAAAGCAATCTTGTTTATTGCCGCTATAGTTTCCAAATCCTCAGCAGTTACGGATCTAGCCCTAAGGGCAATGGGCATTGGTGCATATTCGCTTGTTTCATCAGTAAAATATTCAATAGGGCACCCAAAGAGAGTTGCCGCTTTTTCAAGGATATCTACGCTAAATTGGCGCTCATTTTTTTCATATTTTGAAATATAGCTTTGATCAACATTTAAATAATCAGCAATTTGGCTTTGGGTCAGCCCGCTCCCATTACGTAACTCACTAAACCTCTCACCAACTGATTTAAGCATATTTCCGCCTCCCTTTAATGATATTTTACGCTAGTGTTGTCATATAATCAATCTAATATGTATCTTAATTTATGACAAAGTTGCAAAGGTGTCTTGCTTTTACAGAACAAGCGATGCTCTCCCGGGCATAACCCACGTTTCCTAGGCAGAATATTGGTATGCAAAAAAGCCCCATAAGAGAGCAATATTCACTTTCCCACGAGGCAAAAAAGTAGCCGGGCGGTCCGCTTAAGACCACCCGGCTGTTCCAGTTCACTTCCTAACTATTCCACCTGCCACAAGAACCGTCCTCATGGCTGTGTTTGTTGAGGTGGTAA
>CAZQEV010000338.1:0-1539 GCA_964592135.1 uncultured Syntrophomonadaceae bacterium | reverse complement strand
AGTCGAGCTTCTCGATAATTCCGGCAAGATCACCGATACCGTCGCCGTTGCTGTCTTTGAAGCTGCGAGGATAGATCTGGTAAAACACGGCCTTCTTCCACCACTCTGCGCCTGTTGACATGCCGCTCACCCGTCCTTCCGGATCTTTTAAAACCTTATTCCCTGCAGGGCGCCGGGAATCCTGTTTTTAAAAGGGAATACCCCATGCTATAATTAATGGAAATAGACCGGGAGGCGAAAAGATGAGTGCCGCGGTAAAAGAGATCATCACCATGGATCTGCTGGACAGGATCGACATCAGGGTGGGCACGATCAAGTCCCTTGAGGATGTGCCCAAATCGAACAGGCTGCTCAAGCTGACCGTTGACTTCGGCTCCTTCAGCCGCACCATCCTGGCGGGAATGAAGGGCGAAAGGGAACACCCGGAAGAGATTGTGGGAAAACAGGCGCTTTTCGTGGTCAACCTGGCCCCGAAAAAAATGGCGGGCGAGAGCTCCGAAGGGATGCTTTTCGATATCGGCTATGCCGACGGGATCACTCCGGTCCTGGCCCAGCCTGAGAAACCGGTCCCTGATGGGAGCAGGGCCGGGTAACTTGACGGGTCAAGACAACCAAATAACCGGACATCCGCCGCCAAAATTAAGGTGACATAGGAACTGTCCCTCTGTCACCTCAGGCGATATCGGGAAGGAAGCCGTCAAACTGGGCGTGATAGAGCCGGGCATAGTAGCCGCCCTTTTCCAGGAGCCGTTCATGGGTCCCCTCCTCGACGATGCCGTCGTCGGTGAGGACGAGAATGCGGTGAGCCCGGCGCACCGTGGCCAGGCGGTGGGCGATGACCAGGGTGCTGCGGTCCCGGGAGAGCTTGAACAGGGCCTCCTGGATCAGCGCCTCCGTTTCGCTGTCCAGCGCCGAGGTGGCCTCATCAAGAATTAAAATAGGCGGATTTTTCAGGAAGATCCGGGCGATAGAGATGCGCTGGCGCTGGCCGCCCGAGAGCATCACCCCGCGTTCGCCCGCATAGGTGTCGTATCCCTGTTCCAGTTCCATGATGAAGTCATGGGCATTGGCCTGCTTCGCCGCCGCCACGATCTCCTCTTCTGTGGTGTCGATCCTGCCGTAGGCGATATTCTCCCTGATCGTCCCTGTAAAGAGGAAGACATCCTGCTGCACGATGCCGATATTCTGCCGCAGCGATCTCTGGGTGAAATCGCGAATATCGATGCCGTCAATCTTGATGCTCCCCTTTTGGATATCGTAAAAGCGGGGGATAAGGTTGCAGATCGTGGTCTTCCCCGCACCTGAAGGGCCCACGAGCGCCACCGTCTCCCCGGGAGCGATGCGCAGGCTGACATCCTGGAAGATACTCTTGTCGCGGTCATAGCTGAAGGTAACACCCTCAAAGGAAATTTCCCCCCGCAGGCGGCCCGCCCGGCGGGCATCCCTCTTATCCACAATATCGGGCTTGATCTGCAGCGTCTCCACGAAGCGGTGAAAACCGGCCATGCCCCGCTGGTATGTCTCCACCAGGACAGAGAA
>CAZQEV010000337.1:0-1542 GCA_964592135.1 uncultured Syntrophomonadaceae bacterium | reverse complement strand
GTTCGATTCCCATCTACTCCCGCCATTTATTGAGGGTAAAGACGAGAAGGGTTTTGGCCTCCTCGTTTTTATTGTGTCCAGTATATGACTCTCGCTATCCGGTGAAGGGAGAATGGAGGCACCATGCTTGCAGAAAAACCGGCCGGGATCCCGGCCTGGCATCATTAACGGGAGTATACCATCCACATACAAGCCTCAGCAGAAGCACGATCACGCCTGATCACAGCAATGTAAAAACGAAAGTTCTATGCTATAAAGAAGGTATACTCATGATCAAACGAAAAAGCTATCAACCGGTCCAGAGCATTCTGATCCTGGCCTGGCCCGCTGTTCTAGAGATGTGCCTGCACACTCTTTACTGGATTTGCGATGTCGCCATGGTTATGCGCCTGGGAGCCCGGGAGGCCTCGGCCGTGGAATATGCCGCCTCGGTCCTCTTTGGCGTCATCGGCGCCTGCGGAGCCCTCGGCATCGGAGTCAATTCGCTGGTTGCCCGTTTTGTCGGAGCTGAGGACAACGAGAGCGCCGGGCTGACTGCAGGGCAGGCTATATCCCTGGGCCTGATGATCACTCTTGTTCTGGCCCTGGTGCTGGGCCTATTTGGTAAACCCTTCTGTTTGTGGGCCATCAAGGATGGGCCCACCGCCGCATTTACGGTAGAGTATTTTTATGTCACCCTTTTCAGCGGCGGAATACTCTGGTTGCTCATACTGGTGATCAACGGGGTTATCCGCGGTTTGGGCAATACCCGCGTGCCCATGTATATCGCCCTGGCGGCGAATGCTTTCAACATATTTTTTGATTATGTGCTTATATTCGGCAAGCTGGGTTTTCCGCAACTTGGGGTTAAGGGGGCGGCGCTGGCCACAGGGTCAGCCCAGGCTCTGGGTCTGGTGGTGGGACTGATCTATCTCTGGCAGCGGCGGCGCGACCTGATGCTCACCCGGAGTAGTTTTTTCCCCATCAGAAAGCCGGTGGTGAAGAGCATATTATCCATCGGTATCCCCGTGGGGCTGGAGGAGGTTGTTTACAACAGCAGCCGGCTTCTTTCGATGACCTGGATCGCCGCTCTTGGTCCCATCAGTTTTGCGGCCAACGCCGCCACCACAGCCGCTGAATCTTTCTCCTTCATGCCCGGCTATGCCTTTGCCATAGCCGCCACCACCCTGGTGGGGCAGCGTCTGGGCGCGGGCAAGCCCGATGAAGCGCTGCGGACGGGGAGTCTGGCCACGGTCATGGCCACAGTGCTCATGGGCGGCATTGCTCTCGGTTTTTTCTTTTTTCCGCAGTATATCATGCGGGTATTTAATCCGCCCGAGGCGGAGGTCACGAGCCTGGGGATCGCCTGTTTGCGCATCGCCGCGGTGGAACAGCCTTTCATTGCCATCGCTTACACTCTGGCCGGAGCACTGAAAGGGGCCGGTGATACCAGGGGGCCGCTCGTGGCCGGATTCATCGCCAGTTACCTGGTGCGGGTACCCCTGGTCTATGTGGCAATCTATGTTTTAGAACTCGGCATAACCTATATCTGGTGGATCACGG
>CAZQEV010000336.1:0-1558 GCA_964592135.1 uncultured Syntrophomonadaceae bacterium | reverse complement strand
CTGCCGTGGAGATCCGGACAAACACGGATGTGCTTTCCATAGGAGAGCGTTCGGTTATCGCCCGCAGCGATGGTCACGAATCTGCCATCGAAGATCTGGACACAATCATCATCGCCGCCGGCGCTCAACCCTACAACCCGCTGGAGGGAATGCTCAAACCCCTGATCAGCGAGCTCTATGCTGTCGGCGACTGCGATCGCCCCCGTAAAGCTTCGGAAGCGATCCATGAAGCTTTCCACGTCGCCTACCGCCTCTAGGATCCAGCCATAGTTGGCAAGCCGGTGCCAGACACCGGTTTGCTAACTATGGGCCTATATTCCAGGCAAGGGAGCTCTTTTATCCCGCCCGCTTTCAGGAGCTATATATGCAATTTTTCTACGTCGCCGGCGACTAAGCCGATCTGCATTGTCGCTTTGCTGTGAGGCACCGGAATTCCCCTGAGCCTGCTTTCAATCAATTCCAGAACGATGCCGTACCGCTCGGCTGTATCAAAGTAAGCGTAGCGGGATACGGTTCCACCTTCCGTAATGATGCGACCATGCTGGAGGACTTCTACCCCTGCCTTTTGCAGAGTTTTCACCTGATCATCCAGGCGGGAGGTGAAACATCCCAGGTGGTGCAGTCCTCCTCCTGCACGGTGTATGTGGCTATAGATATTTTCTGCCGTCGTTTGTAAACCGATGAGTTCGATTTCAAGCCCGCCGCTGTAGGCAAGGAGAAAATCCATCTCCAGGTCGATCTTTTTGCCGCGATAGTAGACCTCCTGTTCCCTGATCTTTGAACGGTACCAGGTTTTGAGGTTGAGCAACAAGCCCAGCTGTTTTGCGGTCTTCTCAAGATCCGCTGTCACAATACCGAGCTGGCCGACCCTTTTCAGTCCCAGATTATAGAGAGGCATTTCGATCTTTTCCATATGGACCTCCTGATATTTTTTTAAAATCATCAAAATTCTGGAGATCGCCCCGGAGGCAGTTCATTGCTCCGGTCAGGAAGATGTTCATTAAAAGGATTGGGGCTATCTTTACTTCAAGAAGCCGCTGATGATGGTCTCCTCTGCCTCCTTTTCCGAGAGGCCCAGTGTCATCAGCTTGATCAACTGCTCCCCGGCGATGCGGCCGATGGTGGCCTCGTGCACCAGCTCCGCAGCGGCATTTTCGGCCCAGATCTCGGGAATGGAGCGGACCACCGCCTGATCCATGATAATGGAGTCGCACTCAATGTGACCCCGCCCCGGGGCATGGGCCACCAGACGGGGCTGGAAAAGCTGCTTCGATTTTCCCTGAGCCACGGAGCGGGAGATGATCCGGGCGGTGCTCGCCTCGCCCAGCAGCTCCACAACTACATCGCTGCGCGCCTCCTGCGAGCCGTGGGTCAGGAGCCGCTCAAACATGGCCAGCTTTCCGCCGGCCTCAACTTTGGCCACTGTATCGCGGATCGTATCATCCACGCCGCGGATTTGGATCAGCTCCATCTCGGCGTAAGCGCCCTCTTCCACCAAAAGCACGGTCTTGGGGTTAAGGATTCTTTTGCCCTTGCCGGCGCCTTCGCCGTAGTGCTT
>CAZQEV010000335.1:0-1562 GCA_964592135.1 uncultured Syntrophomonadaceae bacterium | reverse complement strand
GTTGGATTCAGGCTATCATTTCTGGGAGTTGCCGTCAACTGCAGCTTCGCGCGGCGGCCGGGGCGGCGCCTGCTCAGTGCGCCGCCCCGGTCCCACCCCGATTGCCGCACAGCCCGGAAGCGATCATGATTTTCTGATGGCTTCGCTCAGGCCGCTGATACACTCGGCCAGATGCTCCAGCTTTCCCTCGATGCGGACGAGCAGATAGATGCTCACCGCAATGGGAAAACCCCAGTTGCCGACAATAGAAACCACCTCTTCCACCACGTCCTAACCTCCTTCCGAAACGAGCTCCAGCCCTGCTCCGCCTTCCGCGAAGATCTCCCTGAGCAGCTGCGCGCACCTGTCACAAAGCTCCATTTCCCCGGCAACCTCTTCCCCCACCCTGAAGAGAAGCAAATACGCCAGAGCCAGGCGCTGCCGGCAGAGTGCGCAGCGTTCGCGACGGGGATCCTGAAAGGGCATAAAAGATATCCTCTTCATCGAAGCCCCCCCTTCCCTTTGATGCACTGCTGTGCGCGGCACCTTCAGCATAAATTGACCGCCCCATCCTCACAAATGACCGGCCGCGACATTTCGCCGCTCCGGTATAACATGTGAAGGCGTGATCCCGGGCGGGTTTTCTACTTTCCAGGGCGAAGTGCTGCGCTTCCTCCCCCGGGCGGGCGCTGCTCCCTCTCGGGCGTTTTCAGGCCGGTTGCGCCTGTACAGAGCGCCGCCGGGGTGAAATGTTCCGCTTTGTTCAAAAATGCAGGAACCGTCGCATCCAAAGGCGAACTGTTTTAAATGTATGGAATCTTCTGTTCGGCAAAGGAGGCCCTGCATATGTCCACCAGTGAAATGAGGCGAGCCAAACGCCATCTCGAGACCACTCGCAGGATGAAGGATATGCTGCCGCGTTTTTTCATGCGCACACTGGAAAGGCGCTTCAGCAATGAACCGCTGGCCTGGTGCATGGTGGGGGTATCACCGGAGCTGCTCAAGGCTTTCGACCTGCTCTGGGAATGGCCCGAAAATTTCGGCACCATCTGCGCCAGCCGTCTCGTTGCTCCCGATTTTATCAAAACAGCCGAAGGGGACGGCTACTCGACCGAGCTCTGCACCTATGTGACCAACACCATGGGCTACTGCAAGCTCTGGATGGAGAGCGGTGAACCGCCCGCAGCATCTCCCATACCGGGCGGGATGGGCAACCCCACCATGCTTCTGGGGTCGGGTTTTCTCTGCGAGCCGCGTTACAAATGGTTCCAGTCCATTGCCACCCGCTTTCTCGACATACCCGTTTTCAGCAGCGACCCCCTGGCGCCGCCCTGGGATGTCGACCCCCATGATCCCCGCATCGCCGCCCATTACAGGGATCTGCTGCGGGAGGATCTGCACTGCCAGGTCGAATTCCTGGAGCGGCACACCGGGAAAAAACTGGACCCGGACCTGCTCCGGGAGATCCTGACCTGCTCGCACAAAGCCCTGGCCTACTGGAGGGATGCCCTGGCCCTGCGCAAGGCTGTCCCCTGCCCCATGGGCTCCACCGACTACTTCTCGGCGATCATCCCGCAGATGTA
>CAZQEV010000334.1:0-1570 GCA_964592135.1 uncultured Syntrophomonadaceae bacterium | reverse complement strand
AGCCCCAGGTTCCGGTAAGCCTGCTGAAGCAGCCGGCGGGCTTCGCCCGTAAGCGGGCAATATTTGGCCATGTGGCGGCTGCGCATCTGGGCATTGGTCAGGATGGGCAATCTTTTGTAGCGGTCGCGCTGGCGGGTGCGGGCTTTCTCCACACGGCTGCGGATAGCTGCGGAATTCTCGCCGCCCCGCCTCTCCTGAAGCTGTTCGAAGTTGATTCTCGGCACCTCTACCTGGATGTCGATCCGATCGAGCAGGGGGCCCGAAAGACGCGACCTGTAGCGCTGAACCGCCGCCGGGCTGCAGCGGCACAGGTGGAAGGGGTCGTTTAAAAAGCCGCAAGGACAGGGATTGGCCGAAGCCACAAACATGAAGTCAGCCGGGTAGGTGAGTGTTGCCGAGACCCGGGTGACTGTGACCACCCTGTCTTCAAGGGGCTGGCGCAAAGCCTCAAGAATGTCCCGGCTGTACTCGGGCAGTTCATCGAAGAAAAGAACGCCGCGATGGGCCAGGCTCACTTCGCCCGGCCGGGGCACCCTGCCTCCGCCGATGATCCCGGCACTGGAGGCGCCGTGGTGGGGACTGCGAAAGGGGCGCTCCATGATCAGGGGGCGCTCCGGCGGCAGCCTGCCGGCAATGCTGTGGATGCGTGTTATCTCGAGGATTTCATCCAGGGTCGGCGCCGGCAGGATCCCCGGCAGGCGGCGGGCCAGCATTGTCTTCCCGCTGCCGGGCGGCCCGTAAAGAAAAATATTATGCGAACCGGCGGCGGCCACCTCCAGCGCTCGCTTGGCTGTCTCCTGCCCCTTTACCTCGTTGAAATCGGGTCCCGGCGGACGCTCCCGCCCCACCAGTTCATCCAGTTGCGGCTGCACCGTGGGGATGGAGTTGAAGCCGCAGAAATGCCCGGCTACTTCCCTGAGGGTATGGCTTCCTTTGACAGGCACCTGCTTGATGAGCGCCGCCTCGGCGCCGTTGGCCGCAGGAAGATAAAATATGCTGTTTTGCAGATGGGCGGATTTCGCAATGGAGGCGGCCATGGCCAGGGTGCCGGGAACGGGGCGCAGCGTTCCGTCCAGGGAGAGCTCGCCTACGAAGACAGCTTTCTGCAGCTCTTCGCTGTACGGTATTTGTCGCGATGCGGCGAGCAGCGCTATGGCGATGGCCAGATCAAAGGCCGGGCCTTCTTTTCTCAGGTCGGCGGGGGCCAGGTTCACGGTAACCCTGTCGTAAGGAAAACTGAAACCGCTGTTGCGGACCGCAGCGCGGACCCTTTCCCGGGCCTCCTTCACCGAAGGATCGGGAAGACCGATAATGTCAAAAGTGGGCATGCCCCCGTGGATATCCACCTCCACTTCCAGGGGAATTCCCTGAATTCCGAGCACCGTGCAGGAAAATACTCTGGCCAGCATCGGTTCGGAAGACCTCCTTTAAACACTCTGCCTCTATGGCCGGGCGATCCCGGTTCCTTCAAACCCCGGCCGAAGAGGCGGGCGGCAATCTGCTGCGCCGGCACCGCCGGATCTTCCGGGGCCGGGTAATCGCCGGCCCTTTCGTCGAAGGAAATTATCGC
>CAZQEV010000333.1:0-1571 GCA_964592135.1 uncultured Syntrophomonadaceae bacterium | reverse complement strand
TATCACCATCCTTGTACGATCAGTATAACATAACCGGACGATAAATGATAATAAACGATATTGTGTACGATTACAGGGAAACGGCCGGAGTTGCCCTAATGTCCTGGTAAAAAGGATACAGACAGGATTAATAGACTATCTTCATTTTGTTTACAGCAACAACACCCAAGGCGGGGCCGCCCTTGCCTACTTTTCAGGCCGCCCGTTGAAATGTTACAGGGTCAGGGGGTAAAGATGTTTTCCACTGGAACGAGGAAAAACCGGGCTATTTTCATGGCCAGGCGCAGGGATGGATCGTACTTGTTGTTTTCGATGGCGATGATGGTCTGCCTGGTAACCCCCAGGCTCCGGGCCAGTTCAGGTCCCTTTGCTTTGTTTGCGCAGTTCTTTGAGCCTGTTTTTCATCTAGCCGCCCCACTTCTTCTGGTAATAGATCAGGGCCGACCAGAACACCACCTGGGATGTAAAGAAAAGCAGGGCAGGAAAACCAAGGCTGCCGAAGCGGATGGCATCATAGAATGTCCAGACTATCAGAGCAACAGTAATGTACATCCAGGCGATTCGCACTGCGTAGGCGCCCATCAGGACCGATCGCTCGTCGCCCTTATCAAATCCCAACTTTTTAAAGAAGCCACCCAATTTTTTCAACACGATCATTTCGTCCCCTCCCACTAAGTAATGAACTCTTTACATTAGTATACTGTGATCTGGGGTGGATGTAAAGAACCATTTACATATTTGGGGATGTGCATTTGCTGACGGCCACTGATCAACCACCAATACGCCGTCGCCGGGCTGAGCATTTCTAGAGACAGCCTACCTCTCTAACAGGGGTATTTGCCGATCCCATCGGCCCTGAAATACCACTTTTGGGACCAGAATGCCTACATACATGGCCTTCACTCAGGGTCAAATCCTGGAGCTGATCAACCAGGTCATCGGGACCATGACTCTGATGTTGGGCGGGATTGCCTTACCTTACCTCCTGTTTCCTTAAAATCCCTAATGTGGCATTACTTATTTGCGCATGATATAATAAACTGCTATCTAAATGGATCTGCACGTTTTACAGTCTTTGTAGGATTGCAACCTCACGCATCTTACTTTTACGTGTAGGAAAGTGGAGGGTGAGAACATGGAAGACTCTCAAATAAATGAAATGAAAAAAACGTGGCGTGAACGAAGCCAAAGAAATATGCGGGAAGAGATAGAGCGAAAAAATAAAGCAAAAGAAAGGGCGCAAAAAATTGCCCTGTATTTAAAAGATAAATATAAGGTGAAGGCCGTCTATTTGTTTGGCTCTCTGATATGGGGGAAGCATTTTACTGCTTCTTCAGATATTGATTTATTAATTATTGATTTTCCGGAAAATGAAGACTACTGGGAAGCCCTGTCTGCAGTCGAACATATAGCCATGCCCTTTCCTGTTAGTCTTGTGTTATCCGGCAGTGCAGACCCGGGTTTAAATGGAAAAGTCAGAAAAAAGGGGTTATTGTTGTGACTGCAAAAGAAATAATTTTACTAAGGGTCAGGATTCAAGAAGAATTAATGAATGTGCAAAATTTACTAAA
>CAZQEV010000332.1:0-1574 GCA_964592135.1 uncultured Syntrophomonadaceae bacterium | reverse complement strand
AACATTTCGCCGGAAAATGCGGAATATATCCTGAAAAAAAGTGTTCAGATGTGTGCAATCGGTGACAGCGGCGGCGCTCCCATAGTCAGCCGCCGCTCCAGGATAAAGGGTGTCGTCACAGCGCCCATCGAGCAGCCGAAAACCGGCCGACAGCAGCGAGCCCTCCATATCGCCGTCAAAGGAAAGTTCTCTGCCCGTAAGCAGCCCCTTCCGGTAAGTCAGGGTCCCTTCATCCGGGACGATGATCTCTATGTTCCGCCCGCTTCTGATGAGCGCCGCCGCCTGGTAATCGTAGCAAATCACAATGGGGGGTTCCTGCATCTGCCAGGCCAGGCGTTTTTCGCCAGGCAGAGCTTTCAGCAATGCGGCCGCCTTTTTCTGTGTAAAGCCGTCGCCTTCCAATCCATAGGCGATGGCCGCCATCAGCAAATGCAAGTCGGGGTGTTTGTCGGAATAACCGGTGATCTCACCGGCGGCGGGGAGATCGCTCCAGCTTTTGATCGGGGCATCCGTTCTGTCGCGGTCAACGGCAATGACCACCGTGGCCAGGTAGTGCGGATACCAGTGCCCGGCAATGCCGTTTTCCAGTGCGGATATGGCCTGCGCATCGAAGGCTTCCACTTCATAGCCGGCATTCAGGAAAGAATAAGCTCTTCTGCTTCCCTGTTCCTCAGCTATAACCGTGTGATATGGAAGTGATTTTGAGATGATTTCAGAATAGAGTGAATTATCGTCCTTGATGCATACAACAGTGCGTTGATCCTTTCTGGTGGCGCCGGCGCACCCACTGAGAGCTAAAGGGAACAGCACACATAGCATCATCCATGCTGCAAACCAACATATGTAGTGACCGGCTCCTCTTCTCAATCAGATGCACCACCTCCACGCATTTTCAATTACCAGTAGCGCTAGGTGAGTCAGTGGTATTTTGACTCACTCAGGAGGCAGCAGACAACGCAGAAAGCAGGCCAGTCCCTGCCTATTGGCAGTTTCCCGTAATTTTCATGGTCGGAGCGACAGGATTTGAACCTGCGACCTCTTGACCCCCAGTCAAGCGCGCTACCAAACTGCGCCACGCCCCGTTATGCACACCAGTTAGTCTGGTGACATCACTATATTAAGTCACACCCCTAAAAAAGTCAAGTTAAGGAACTACTGAAAAAGTGATAATTCAAGAGCTGACCCCAGTCAATTTTGTGCAGGAATTACTTTCCCTCAGGCGAATAACAAGAATAAGTAATGTTTTGGAGTTGAGAGTTAATGACCGACCGGGACCTGTTGGAGCTAATTGCAAGACATGTATCTCATCTTACTACCCGGGTGGATGGCCTGACAAGGGATATGGCAGATGTAAAGGCTGATCTGGCAGGGGTTAAAACAGAACTGACGGGCGTTAAGTCCGAACTGGCAGAGGTTAAATCCGATTTGCAATTCACCAGGGATGTCGTCATTAGAATTGAAAATGACCACGGCTTAAAGCTTGGAGCCCTGCTGAATGGGTATAAACAAAATGCAGAAAGACTGGATCGGGTAGAAGCAAAGCTTGCTGAACATGATGAAATAATAATGAAACG
>CAZQEV010000331.1:0-1580 GCA_964592135.1 uncultured Syntrophomonadaceae bacterium | reverse complement strand
ACTGTTGGCCTGGAAATTGCGAGTATAGGTTATTAACATACTGCTTAAAAGATGGAAAGGCGCAAGGAGGAGCTTCGATGGACAACAAGAAACTGGAAACAAATTTTGTGGGACTAAAATTTCCCAACCCTTTCATTTTGGCCTCAGCACCGCCAACAACTAATGGTGAAATGATACAGAGAGCCTTTGACATGGGGTGGGGAGGAGCGATAATAAAAACACTTTGCTGTGATCTGGAATTAACTCAGAATGTAAGGCCCAGAATTCATTCAACCAGGATAGGTAAAAACATATTTGCATTTGCGAATATGGAACTGGGCAGCCCCAGGCCTATCGACGAATGGCTGGAAGACATTCAAGTCATAAAAAGAAATTATCCTGATAATATCTTATTTGCCAGCCTTCTCCATACAGAGAAGCTGGAACAGGAGCAGTGGGAAGCAACTGTTAAAAGATGTGCAGATGCCGGAATTGATGGTTTTGAATTAAATTTTTCTTGCTCTCACGGAATGGCTGAAAAAGGCGGAGGGGGCCGGATAGCTGAAAATGTAGATCTGATAAAAGAAATTATCGGTTGGGTGAGAAAGGCCACAGAGTTGCCGGTAATGGTGAAATTCCCGGTCCTGGTGGAAAACCTGCCTTCAAAGGTGGAGGCCGCAAAAAGCGCCGGCGCCGATGCGGTTTCTGCCATTAACTCCATAAACTGTATTCCTGAAGTTGATATATACAACTTTGTACCCCGGCCAACAGTTGATGGAGTCGGTGCATTTTGCGGGTTGTCGGGACATGCTATAAGGCCGGTCGGTCTGAGAACTGTAGCGCAGATAGCTAAAAATGTTGATATACCGATATCGGGTATTGGCGGAATCTATACATGGGAAGATGCTGTTCAGTATTTTTTAGTGGGAGCCACCACCGTTCAGATGTGCACATCTGTGATGCAGAATGGTTATGAAATAATCAAGAAACTGTCAAAAGGCCTTAGAAATTATATGGATGAAATGGATTTCGCCAATGTGAACCAAATTGTTGGCAAGGCGCTTCCCAAGATTGTTCCGCATAGAGAGCTGAGTCGAAGTTACAGGGTCGTCGGCGCAGTAGATTCAAGCTTGTGCAATAAATGTAAGTCTTGCTTGATTGCTTGCCGGGACAGCGGCTACCAGGCGATAAGTCTAAACGAAAAAGGGTATCCTGAAGTATCGATATATAAATGTGATGGATGCGGCATATGTGTTCAGGTATGCCCAAATCATGCCATGTCTTATCAGCAACTGAGTATAGAAGGGGGTTAATATTTAATTTAGGCGTGAAACATCAGGTTAAAGACTAAAGGGAGGTACATTCATGTCAAGGTTTATGGAAATGGTTAAGGTTTTAGAGAGAACAAATACCGGTCCGATATGTGATGTGAAGGACTGGGATTATAAAGTAATTCCTAAAGCAGTTATGCAGAAGTTGAAAAAATACGACTTAACAGATACATGCGATCCGCAGAACCCCATTCCATCGGACGATGAGTTGGCGGATAGGTTCTTTCAGGCCGGCAAAGAGCTGGCTCTAGAACTTGGAATGTTATGTGT
>CAZQEV010000330.1:0-1586 GCA_964592135.1 uncultured Syntrophomonadaceae bacterium | reverse complement strand
CTTTCAGGGGTGATTGGAATTTGCTGTTAGAAGAGAGGTCAGATAAATGATCGGCTCTGTTTACGAGCGCAGAAATGGGGATACAAGTAATGAATAACGGATAAGAAGATATTCTGGCATATCTTGCAGGAGGCATTTTCGATGAGCAAGGAGAAAAAAGATAAGCTCTGGGCTGAGGCGAAGAAAAGATGCCGTCTCAATGCAGAAACAGTGCGGATGGCCAAGGAGATGGGGCTGAATCCCCGAAGCCTGATCAAGAATATTCCCAATGAGAAACAGCAGTGGAAGGATCCTGTCCATGTCTGGATCCGGGATATGTACAGCAAACGCCAGGGAAAAATGGCTAAAGAGAAGCGGGGGAAAACAGAGAACAGTTGTTGAAATGGTAATAATATTTAATAAATTAGGGCCTTAATTGTTGCAGGATATATTTGCACCGCTGCGAATAAGTTGTTATTGTTATGAAAAGTATTTCTAAATCGAGGACCAAAGGAGGTAATACAAGATGGGTTGGTATATAGTCGGAGCTTTACTTTTAATCGGGATAGGCCTGGTTTTAATTTACAACCGGCTGGTGACACTGCGCCAGAGGATCAGAAATGCCTGGGCGCAGATCGAGGTACAGCTGAAAAGGCGGTATGATCTCATCCCCAACCTTGTGTCAACGGTGAAAGGATATGCCGCGCATGAGAAAGAGACTTTTGAACTGGTTACCAGAGCCCGGAATGAGGCCATGGGGGCGCAAAATGTTCAGGATCAGGCTGGAGCGGAAAATATGCTTACCGGTGCATTGCGGCAGCTTTTTGCCCTTGCCGAGAATTATCCCGAACTTAAGGCAAACACGAACTTCATGCAGCTTCAGGAAGAGCTGACCAACACCGAGAGCAAGATTGCTTTTTCCCGGCAGTTCTACAACGACACGGCTCTTAGCTACAATACGGCCATCCAGCGGTTCCCCACGGTGATGATTGCGGGGATGTTCGGATTTCATGAGGAGGCTTATTTCAACCTGGAGGATGAACCGGAAGCGCGTCAGGCGGTAAGGGTTCAGTTTTAGGGAGACGCCATGAATAAAGAAAAAGGCCGAAAAGAAAGCAGAGGGTCCTTTCTTCTGGTTGCGGTCTGTTTGGGGATTATTGTGTTCACCCTGGTGCAGTTTGCAGCGCCGGTCAGCGCCGATGATCGCTCTTACCATTTCCCCCAGGTGCTCATCGAGGCGGAGATCCATCCAGACGGATCGATGAGCGTTGTGGAGGATCGAACTTTCAGGTTTAATGGGCGCTATCGCGGTGCCTGGGAGTACATCTTTTTAAAGCACAATGCATCGATCAGAGATGTCCTGGTCAGTGAAGGCGGCGAACCTTACCGTCAGGAACCTCCCGGGACCCAGGATATACCGGGTATATTCTACGTTGAGCAGCAGCCCGGCCGCTTCTATATTGATTGGAGTTTTGAAGCTTTAAATGAAAAGCGCACCTTTACCATTTCCTATACGGTGGAGAACGCGGTGCTGGCGCACCAGGATGTGGCGGAGCTGTACTACCAGTTTATCGGGGACGAGTGGGAAGAGCGCACCAACCATGCCC
>CAZQEV010000329.1:0-1593 GCA_964592135.1 uncultured Syntrophomonadaceae bacterium | reverse complement strand
ACCGGCAGGGGATCGACTGCATTCTGAAGACTGTAGAAACACTTCTGGGGCGGGTCAGGCTGCATTACTATATTGCCGTTGATATGAAAGGGTTGGAGCAGCTCATCGACTCCATGGGCGGAGTGGAGTTTGATGTTGAGATGATGATCCCGGGCCCTACCCCCGCAGAAGATCTTTATGTGGGACCGCAGCTGCTGGATGGGCGCGCCTACATGCAATACCTGACCTATGTTGATTCCGACACCGGGGACGACCTGATGAGAATAGAGAGACAGAAGAAGCTGCTCCTGGCGACTCTGAACCATTTCAAACAGATGAAACGCTTTAGCCAGGTAATTCCCACTTACCAGGCGTACCAGGACAGCCTGGATACCGATTTGCAACTCGATCAGATCATCTCTCTTGTTGCCTTTGCCCGCGAACACCTCAACATCAGCGCGGTGAACGATTACACCCTGCAGGGTGAATATATTGACGGCGGTGATGAAAAGCGCCTCATTCTGGACGATGAAGCGAACGTGGCGATCATAAAAGAGGTTTTCTCCCTGAAATAACTGGGAAGAATTGAAGTTTGGCCGGTGCGGTTGTTGCTTGAGCCTGGAGAGGGCTTTCTGCGAAAGGTAAAAATTGCAGGAAGCCCTGATTTGACAATTTCCGCGATCCCGCTATAATCTGTTCTGGAGGGGAAACTTTACGGAATGTAAGGATGTTGTGAATAATGAAAAAAAAGAAACGAAGCCTGGTTCGCAGAACAGCTTTTCTGGCGCTTCTTGTTGCGGTGATCGCCTTTGGCGCCGCCTATCTCTATTTTCCGACGTTATTTTTCGAGAGCGGCGGGGGGATGAGCTGGAGCGGCGCTTCCGCAACGGAAAATCTCACCCCTGATCGCGTGAACATCCTTCTGCTCGGCTTTGATCGCGATGCCGCGAGGGACGAGCAGTATTCCATCTTCCGTCCCGATACGATCATGATCGCCTCACTGGATTTAAAAAAGAAAAGTGTCTCCCTCGTCAGCATTCCCCGGGACAGCTATGTGAAGATAGCGGGCACAGAGATCTATGACAAGATCAACCATTCGTACATGCATGGACACAACCTCTCCGGTGTGCAGGATAAGCATAGAAGCGGCATTGAAACCACAATCCGCACAGTGGAGGATTTCCTGGGCGGCATAACGGTGAATTACTATGTGACGGTGGATATGGATGGAGCCAGGGAAGTGGTTGACCGCGTCGGCGGGGTCTATTTTGATGTGAAATATCCGGTCAGGTCCGATTTCGGGCGGGGTGATCTCATGCTCGATCAGGGTTACCAGCTTCTTGACGGTAATAAATTCCTTATATTTGTGCGCGACCGCAGCGTGGGCGGGGATTTCGGCAGGGCGGCCCGGCAGCAGGAGATCCTGGTCGAGGCCTTCAAACAGATCAAGGCGCGGGGGAAACTCAGGGATATCCCCGCGATCTACCGCTCCATCCAGGATAATGTAGAGACAAATCTGAATGCAGCGCAGATCGCCAGACTCGCTCTTTTCGGATTGCAGGTCAAAGGGGATACTATCGGCACCCATGTATTTTCGGGCAGCAACCAGTTTGC
>CAZQEV010000328.1:0-1601 GCA_964592135.1 uncultured Syntrophomonadaceae bacterium | reverse complement strand
GCAAGGGGGTGGCCCTGCTGCTCTCCGAGACAGTGGGCGCTCTGATCCTGGTGGGGAATCCGCAGAGCAACAATAAAACTGCCGGTATGCAGCGAATATTTGGAGCCGCCGCTGAGATCTACCGTTATCTTGCGGGATTGCTGTGCCGGGGCTTTCTTTTCCCGGCAGGCAGCATGGGCGATGGTCTCTCCCGCTGCCGGACGCTGCCCCCGCCGGAGGCGCCTCTTGAAGAATTCATTGCCTTTGCCCGCACTGCCGCTCGCCGGGGCGGGCCCATCAGGATCACCACTTCTGTGAAAAAGGCGCTGTCATGGTCCGGGATTGTGATCAGCGCCACCAGCAGCCGTGAAAAGCTTATCCAGCCGGGTGACCTGCTGCCGGGCGCCGTGGTCTGCGATATCTCGCGACCGCCCAACGTCAGCCCCGCCGTGGAGCGTGAGCGCCCCGACGTGCTCGTTATCGACGGCGGTGTTGTCAAGCTGCCCGGTAGCCCCGACCTGGGCTGGGATTTCGGTTTTCCTCCCGGGCTGGCCTACGCCTGCATGGCCGAAACAGTGATGCTGGCGCTGGAACGCCGCTATGAACACTTCAGCCTCGGCTCCTCGGGGGTCAACCTGGATTCCATTGTCCAGACCCGCCAGTGGGCCGCCCGCCACGGCTTCACATTGGCCGATCTGCGCAGCTTTGACCGCCCCCTGGGCGAAGACCGCTGGCATGAACTGCTTGCCGCCCGCCGCTATCAAAGTAACAGCGGGATCGTCTAGCCGGCAGGCTAAACTTTGCTTTGTGAGTCAAGGGGACGTTTACTTTGACTCACCAGTGCTCAAGCCCTTTGGATCATGTTCCTGTTTATCCCGGCAATACGTTCAATTTGCCGGTGACTGACGCCGGGCAGGGCTTTTAACTCCCGCAGAAGCATGTTTCTTTTGCTAACAGGCATCTTGAGAAGCTCCGCCGTTGATTTGCCGGCTAAAACCCGCTGTATCAACTGCTCTGCATACTCATCTGTTGCCCTGGTAACATCGTCAATATCCAAAAGATCCTTGTCGCCACAAATTTTCAAGTGGAATTCGACAAACTCCTGTTGCCCGCCGATGATCTCCAAAGCCAGAGCCGTATCTGTCAGGCTGGTGTCCGCGCTTTTCGGTTTCATATAATCATGATAACTACTCCAGGGGTAGCCAGCGCAATCTATCGTTATTCCAGCTTTAACGGGGTTTTGATGGATGTAGCGCAGTGCCGTCAGCAGATACTCATCCACATTGACGGGTTCACTGTGGAAGCGCCCCTGGAGCAAATGTCCCACCCGATCGTACTTTCGGTTATACCAGTACACATAAGCATTTCCCAGTCGCTTCATGATCTGGCTGACCGTTTCGATGATCTCGGCGATGAGCAAATGCACATGGTTGCTCATCAGACAATAGCCGTAAATGATGCATTTGCTGCGTTTTTTAACAGAATTGAGTATCTCCAGGAATCTTGTTCTATCTTCTTCATCTTGGAAGATGTTTTGGCGGTTAATGCCCCTTATCATTACATGATAGACACCGGTTTCGCTCCTTTTGCGAGCTGTTCTGGGCACACCGATCACTCCTTTT
>CAZQEV010000327.1:0-1621 GCA_964592135.1 uncultured Syntrophomonadaceae bacterium | reverse complement strand
AGCGGCTTTACAATCGCGCCCTGGGGAGAATCAGGCTGCAGCATCTCGATATGGGTATCGCCATGTCTCATTTTGAACTGGCCGCCCGGGAGCAGGGGATGAAGGGATGGTGGGATCCTTCTGCCCCGGCGCGGCACCTTGGGGGCCTGGAACATATCGCTCTGTGGGTGGAGGCATGACTGCCGGGCCGGTGATCGACACACATGTTCATATTATTTCCCCGGAGCTGCGGCGGAAGGCTGAGAGTTATATCTGGAAAGATGAATTTATGGCTCAAATCTGCTCCAGCCCGGTGCACAGGTTTGCCTCGGCTGAGGATCTCCTCGCTGAGATGGGTCGCTGTGGGGTGGATCAAGCGGTAATCTGCAGTTTCCCCTTTTCCGATGAGGGGTTATGCCGCGAGATCAATGATTATCTTCTTGAAGCATCCCACTGCAGGTCTGAACGCTTCCTGCCCATGATCGCTGTTGATCCGAAACAGCGCTGGATGGAGCGAGAGATTGCCCGCTGCCATGAGTCCGGAGCGGTGGGCGTGGGGGAGCTTTTACCCTGGGGGCAAAAATTTGACCTCGTTGGGAGAGATGCTTCGCGGCTGGCTGCCTGCTGCCGGGAAAGGGAGCTCGTGTTGCTGCTCCATGTGAACGAACCCGTGGGACACAGCTATGCCGGCAAAGGCCCCGGTTTTCTGAAAGAGGCGGCTGAATTTGCCCTGGCTCATCCCCGGCTCAAGCTCATATATGCTCACTGGGGCGGGGGGCTTTTGTTCTATGAACTGATGCCTGAACTGAAACAGGGTCTGAAGCATCTTTACTACGATACAGCTGCCGGGCCTTTTCTTTATTCCTCCCGGATCTATCGCACCGCCCGCGAAATTGGGGTTTTGCATAAGGTTCTGCTCGGCACCGATTATCCCCTCATCTCTCCCACCCGCTATCTGAAGGAGCTCTCCGTTTCAGGCTTGAGTCCCTCCGAGCAAAGACAGATCCGCGGCGAAAATGCCAGGGCCTTTTTTGCCGCTCCGCAACTGCCGCAGCCCTAAATAGCAGGCCGGCGGACTGCATATCAGATCACTGCATCTAAGAGAGGAGCCCCCTCGGGAACCCTCCGCTCTAGGGCTGCTCTCTAATACCGTCGAGCTGCATCCGCTGCAGCCGGGCGATTCTTTCTTCGATGGGCGGATGGGTGCTGAACAGAGCCATCAGCCCTTGCGCCGACAGGGGATTGACAATGAACATATGAGCCGCGGCCTGGTTCAGCTCGCGCAGAGGGCGGCGGCGGGCGTAACCTTCCATCTTGGCGAGAGCAGAGGCCAGCCCCTTGGGATTTCTCGAAAATCTGGCTGCACCCTCGTCTGCACCGTACTCCCGTGTCCTGGAAATAGACATCTGGATCAGCATTGCCGCCAGGGGCGCCAGCAGCAGGGCGATTAGCCTGAACAGGGCCAGCCCCGGCCCGCTGTTTCCGCCGCGCCGGCTGCTCCCGCTGAAAGTGCCGCCCCACATGCCCATACGAGCCACAAACATGAGGGCTCCGGCAATAGCCGCAGCCATGCTGCCGATAAGAATGTCGCGGTTGCGGATGTGGGCCAGCTCGTGGCCCAGGACGCCTTTCAACTCTTCAT
>CAZQEV010000326.1:0-1635 GCA_964592135.1 uncultured Syntrophomonadaceae bacterium | reverse complement strand
CATGAGGCGGGCTCAGGCAGTTATGAAAGAGATCAGAGCCCAATAGAGGCCGATAAACCCATCAATGCCTAACAATGCCGCACTGCCCCGCACTGCCGGGGGCCGGGGGAGGGGGATGTTGATGTTGTTTACCTGGAAAAGAATCTCTGCTATAATCAACGCAGGCCACAGCACTCCACATGAACAATTTATCCGCTTCTCCGATCTGTTCTTTGCAGCAGCGATAAAAACAGGGGCTGATGGGATTGTGTAAGAATGTGCTCAGCTTCAGCGGACCGCGGGCGCCCGAGATAGGCGGCGACCGCTATACTTATCACACCTATGAACAGAAACGTCAGGTCAGGTTGAGCTATGTCTATAGAAAGAAAAGGCTCCTCTACATCGCTTTCTGCACCCTCTTCCTTATCATCACATATCGCTATATCAAATATCCGTGGCCCGCGGCGATGGGCCTGGTTGTTTTAAGCCTGGGCTACGGTCTCTTTCGCTACTTCAGGAAAAAAAAGCCCTATGACCGCGAATTCTGGGTTGATTTCATCGACTACCTCCTTATAGCTTACCTCATCTACCTCACGGGAGGGCTGAAAAGCGTCTATTTTATCGCCTTTATCATCCCCATCCTGGCCACAACGATCCGCTTCAAAATGAAGGCGGGTCTCTACGGTATCGGGCTGACTATCGCCCTGACGGGGCTCATTGCCCTGACCCACACTTTTGATCGGAACCTGCAGCTGCCCTTTTACCTGGAGCTCCTGTTCGGCCTGGGCACAATGGTCTTTGCCGCATGGACCATCGGCAACTTGTTCGGGGACGAGCAGGAGCGCAACATAGAGCTCTACCTCTTCTCCGTTACCGATCCCCTGACGGGCCTCTTTCATTTCGGCTACGCCCGCGAGCGGATCAATGAGGAGATCCTGCGCTGCTCCAGGGATGGCCGCATCTTTTCCATTATTTTCATCGATATGGATCACTTTAAAGAGGTCAATGACCGCTACGGTCACCTCATCGGCGATGAGGTGGTCAGCCACATTGCCGCCGTGTTGCAGTCGGTGCTGCGCGGGGGGGACATGCTCTCCCGCTACGGCGGCGACGAATTTCTGATCCTGCTGCCCGGAGCGGGGCTTGAAGAGGCGGAAAAGACGCTGCAGCGCCTCTTCAAGGCGCTGCAGCGTCAACCTTACTACCTGGACCGCACTCCGCTGTTTGTCGGTTTCAGCGGAGGGGCCGCTGAATATCCGGAGGAAGGCCGGAGCCTGGAGCAGCTGCTCCAGGTTGCCGACCACAAGATGTATCTCCAGAAAAGGAAAGGCTCCAACAGCCCTTTAGCTCAACCCTTCACATAGCTCTCCACGGCTGTCCAGTCAACATAGCTCTCGATAACCTGCTGCACGATCTTGATCGCCGCCGCGTTGTCGGGATGGATGCTCCGGAAGACGCTGTGCAGGTTCTCCACGGTGGTGAAGGTGTCGTCATGCACCAAAATCACCGGCACCCCTTTCTCTTCAGCCCGCGCCAGGACCCGCACATTGGGGTAGAGCCCCCCTGTCAGGATGATTACCGAAGTGCTCGTCTCCAGGGCGGTGAGCGCCAGATCGCTGCGGTCCCCGCCGGTGATGAGCGCCTTGTTCGGCGCCC
>CAZQEV010000325.1:0-1636 GCA_964592135.1 uncultured Syntrophomonadaceae bacterium | reverse complement strand
CGCCAGGCTGCCGGAAAGGGCGAGTATAACTGTTTCCTTCAAGCGGTAGCGCTCCCTGTAAAGGCTCTCCGCAAGCAGCAGAATTACTATGGCAACGAGCAACTCCAGGCTGTACTGCTTGACCTCGGCTGAATAGTAGATGGCGCGGTCGGCCATCACCAGCAAAGCCAGCGCCGGCAGGAGCGCTTTGGGGCCAAGGAACCTGTCGGCCATTTTCGCAAAGAGAAAAAGAGCGGCAATCCCGGCTAAAAAAGGAATCGCCCTCAGAACATACTCGCTATGTCCAAAGAGCTCTGTAAGTAATTTTGTAAGAAGGAGAAAGATGGGCGGCGCTGCCTGACCATTGTCAAGGGGAGAGAGCAGCTCCAGGTATCCCCGCTCCAGTATATTCATCACCAGCATCGACTCATCAAACCAGATGGAGCGGTTTGAAAGATATTGAACAAGACGCGTCAGTATACCGTAACCAAGAAGAATCCGGATGAGGGCTCGGGAATAATAAACTTTCCGTAAAACCGGTAAAGCCTTCTCTTTCACGACAATCCGCCTCCCTGAGTTGGTGAACCCGGTGCCTGGCAACTGGTTCGCTATTTAAAAATGAATTTTTTTCGGGTGGAATAATTCCAATAGAATACAATTCCCGTTGCGACAATTTTTGAGAGCATGTAATTCACCTGGAAAACGCCGGCAAAAAGATAGAGAAAGATCTCGTTGAAAAGCAAACCGATGAGACTCACAAAGAATACCAGACCTATCTCCAGGTATCTATTATGACGGCCGCTGTTGAAAACCCATTTTATCGATAGTATATAGTTCACCGCTGTGGCGGCAATGAATGAGATCATCGCCGCAAGCAGGTAGTGCATCGCCCCGTATTGTACCAGGGCCCAGTAGAGCAGCCAGTCCACAAGCGCCGCTGTGGCTCCGACAAAGAAATATTTGAACAGCCGGGTCAGATCAACCTCTTTCGCCAGGAAGAGGGCGACTGCACTTTTATCCGCCCTGTTATGCATATCTGCAGCCTCCTCCTACCGTCTAGATCTTTCTTTTGAAGAGTCCGTATTTCAAGATCACATAGATTGCCCTGACCCCGTCTTTCCAGCCGATTTTCTTCCCCTCTTCATAGCTCCGCCCGTGATAAGATATCCCCACCTCGTAAATCCGGCAATTCATCCGGGCGATCTTTGCCGTGACCTCGGGCTCAAAGCCGAACCTGTTCTCTTTTATATCCACGCGCTGAATGATCTCGCGGCGGAACATCTTGTAGCAGGTCTCCATATCGGTAAGATTTAAATTTGTAAACATATTGGAGCAGAGGGTCAGGAAACGGTTGCCCATATAGTGCCAGAAATACAGCACCCGGTGCGGTCCTCCGCCCGTGAACCTGGAGCCGTAGACCACATCGGCTTTCCCCTCAAGGATGGGCTGCATGAGCAGGGGATATTCCGCCGGATCGTACTCCAGATCGGCATCCTGCACGATGACGCAATCACCGCTGACCTCCTGGAAGCCCGTCCTCAAGGCCGCCCCTTTGCCCATGTTTCTTTCATGGTAAAGGACCTTCTCCACGATGGGCTCGACTTTTTCCCTCAAAATATCCCTGGTCCCGTCGGTGGAATGATCATCGACCACGATT
>CAZQEV010000324.1:0-1638 GCA_964592135.1 uncultured Syntrophomonadaceae bacterium | reverse complement strand
ACTGCTTGTCGGAACCGGCAAGCGGCTCCCGAAAGCTGGCTTTATGGGCGGCGGAACTGGCCGCGGAAAAAAAAGCACAGGATCTGACCTTGCTTGAGGTGGGCAAAATCTCCATCGTCGCCGATTATTTTCTCATTGCCACCGGCACAACGCGGATCCAGGTCCAGACAATCTGCGATCATTTACTTGAAAAGATCAAGGAACAGGGCCGCCCCCTGCTGCGGATGGAAGGTTACCGGGAAGGATGGTGGGTTGTGCTCGACTTTGGAGAACTGGTGGTTCATCTGTTTCAGCCTGAAGCGAGGGATTTCTATAAACTGGAACGGCTCTGGAGCCGTGCCCCCCTTGTTACCGCTTAGTGGGACACCGGTGACGGTCTCTTGGTCCCGCTTGCGAAATGGGAAAGATATGCGGAAGCTCCGGCAGCTGCAACAGGGTGAGCTCCCTGACTGCAGGGGTTAACTGTATACTGCTGTTACCATAATTCACAACTGTGGGATTAACAATTCAGGCAGCGGGTTAGTGGAGCGAACAGTAGTTTAATATTTTTAGAGGTATGTCTCGCCTGCTGTGGTCAAAAGTCGTTGCGAGGAACGGGATCATCGCAAATTTTGATCTGCATAATTATACCCCCTTTTGGAGGAAAGTAGATGACTTCTGAAAAGGCAGCGGATATCCTGCTCAAGGCCTCCCGGTGCGGGGTCAACCCCGCCGGTGAAAGCTACCGCTACCTTTCGCTGGAGGACACTGTTACAATGGCCGGCAGGCTCGGCCTGACCCGCCGCGAACTGGAGATTACCGCCCTGGAGGCGGGGATCATTCCCGACAGGTACGAGCGCAACCTGGGCACAATGGGTCTACAAGGCCAGATCAAACTACTTCGGGCGCGGGCGGGCGTGGTAGGTGTCGGTGGACTGGGCGGTTTTGCCGTTGAGCTGCTGGCTCGCTGCGGAGTGGGCCGGCTTACTGTCATCGACAGCGACAGCTTCGATTCCACTAACCTGAACCGCCAGCTTTATGCCCGTGAGGCTGCTCTTGTAGTGAACAAAGCTGTGGCGGCGGAGCAGCGGGTTAAGGAGATCAACGGCGCCGTGGAGGTAACTGTCTGCCGGTGCAGCGCTGATTCCGGCAATCTGCCCCGCCTGCTGCAGAACTGCGATCTGGTCCTGGATTGTCTCGACAACCTGCAGACACGGTTTTCTCTTGAAGAAGCCTGCCGTAATATAGGCATACCCCTGGTCCACGGCGCTATCGCCGGATTCATGGGCCAGGTGGCGGTGATTCGCCCGGACCGCCCCCTCCTTGCCGCCATCTACGGCCGGCAGGCTGAGCAAGGATCAGGGCGGGGAGTGGAGATTCACCTGGGCAATCCCTCCTTTACCCCGGCAGTGGTGGCGGCCTGGCAGACTGCCGAAGCGATTAAGTTGCTCGCCGGTCTGGACTCTTTTCTTGTCGACACCCTTTTGCTGCTCGATCTTTTTTCAGGAGAGATCACGCGGATTGCTTTAACAGCTGATGTTCATGAAAAGTCGTAAATGAATGAAGCAGAGAAATGGAATCATACGGTATGTCGAGATGGAGAGTTACTTAAGGGCGGCATCATTATAAACGAATATAAGGTCTCTTTGCATGAGTTAT
>CAZQEV010000323.1:0-1641 GCA_964592135.1 uncultured Syntrophomonadaceae bacterium | reverse complement strand
AACACCCCGATCATTAAAATTCAATAGTTTTGGCGTCATTTGACGCCAATATTTTGAGCAACCTTTAAGCAAAAATTATTTGTTGGACCTCCCCCACACTCGTCTCACACTGCACAATCGGCCACATCGCTGAAAAATTGAGCAGGGCGTCAGCATCCCGGGGCAGAGCAAGGGGTGATCATCCGCCCCTGGCTGCAATAATAATCTTTATGTGATGGCAGAAGTTATTCCCCATCCTGAATGCGGCGCCAGGGCTGCGCTGCCTCCAGTTCGAAAGCGAGTTCGAGCAAGGTGCGCTCATCGCCCTCCTTTGCGGCAAAATGGATACCAATGGGGAGATCATCCGCCGAGTGCCCCAGAGGTAACGAGATAGCCGGCGACCCTGTGGCGTTGTTGATCGGGGTGAAACTCATGAAGTTGATGATGCGCTCAATGAGTTCGTCATAGGGGATGTGCGGATCGAGCCAGCCAGGGGCGACAGTGTGGCTACAGTGGGCGAAAGGACCACGTCCAGTTTATCGAAGAAGGTACCGTAAACATGACAGGTACGCCGCAGGCGCCGGATGACACCCGGCATTTTCAACAGACGCCCGCGCCCCATTTTCGCCATGCTCTTCGAAGCATTGTTCAGCCGGGCCGCTTCGAATTCACGCCCGAAAAGCATGGGACCCAGGCGGGCTATAGCGAAAGCAAGGACACCGAAATAGCTGACAAAATCGAAGATAAAACCCCGATCGAGGGGAATGGGTACGGGCTCCACCCGGTGCCTGAGCTGCTCGAGAACTGCTGCTGTCTTTTCTACGGCAGCGCGGGTTTCAGCATCAGTAGGCACTCCGGTGATAGAGTCGATGAACATGCCGATGCGCAGGCGACGCTTTGTGGGGCCCTCCACTTTCCCCACAGGCTGAAGCCGGGGGTTCCGGTAGTACTGTTCGGCAGCGGCAAGAAAGTTGGCGGTGTCGCGCACACTTCCGGTGAGCACACCTTCATATACAATATTCACCGGCAAAAAGCGGCCCACCTCGGCATTGACCAGCCGGTTGCGGGTAACGAGCAGCCCTACCACGCCGGTACAGGCAGCGGGTATGCGAATGGAGCCGCCGCCGTCCTCACCGTGGGCTATGGGCAGCGCCCCTGCAGCGACCATCACCGCGGAGCCCGAGGAGGAGCCCCCGGAAGAGAAGCCGGGGCGCCAGGGGTTATGCACCGCCGGTTCGTTTTGGAATTCTCCTGAAGGGATGAGTCCGAACTCAGGCAGGCGGCTCTTACCCAGGACGATGAGGCCTTGGGCCAGAAGCTGGCGGGTGAAAGCGCTGTGCTTTTTAGCGGGCGCCACATTCCGCAGCGCCTCGGAGCCATTCCGTGTGGGCAGCCCGGCTACATCGATATCGTCCTTGATCATGGTGGGCACACCGCCGAAGGGGCCCTGAGGCGGGCGCTGAGCCTCTTGCCGCGCACGCTCATAGTCCCTGGCAGCCACGGCATTGAGCAGCGGATCGATACTCTCAATGCGGGCGATAGCCGCATCTACAGCTTCTGCAGCGCTGA
Source organism: uncultured Syntrophomonadaceae bacterium (assembly GCA_964592135.1). Taxonomy (GTDB): domain Bacteria; phylum Bacillota; class Dethiobacteria; order DTU022; family DTU022; genus JAAZIN01. Next base: position 93 of record CAZQEV010000323.1, on the reverse strand, counting down.
TCTCCCCTTTGGCAATGCGCTCAGCCACCCCCGTGGCGTCCAGCTCGCCCAGGGCATCATCGCGGAAAGCATGCACTCTGGCCCCATTTTTAC
>CAZQEV010000322.1:0-1641 GCA_964592135.1 uncultured Syntrophomonadaceae bacterium | reverse complement strand
CTGGAAAATCGAGCAACTTTCCCGGCCGGTCTACCACAAACAGGCAATGTTCTGTATAATAGGTTAAAATGCTACCCCTGAATGTCACAGGGGAGAAAGGGGCCAAGGTATGGGCAGATCCAGGAGAGCACTTCTGCTGTTGCTGGCGGCGGCGCTGGCACTTGCTCTTGCCGGCTGTGCCGTCCAAAAACCGGTTGAACCAGCCAATGGAGAAAAAGATCCGGGGCAGCCGGGTTCAACCCCTTCCCCACCGGAGGATGAGGAATGCCAGGCATACATTCTGCTTCCCGACCACTGGGAGCAGGGCGTTATACTGGAAGGCAGCCCGGAAATGGGATACCTCCTGCTAGGCTTCAACGTGCCCGCCGGGACATTGCTTTACGCGCCCTTTGACGGCATCACAGGAGCCGTCTCTCTCGAGGGCTACAGCTCCAATAAAAGCTATAAAGGGCGATCGCTCTATGCAGCGGACAGCCTGAACGGCTTTTCAGCTTATAATGTTGCCGGCACTAACGAAGGTCCTGTCAGCTCCGGTCATGTTTTTGCTGAAGTAAGTTCCAATGAGCATATCTTCCCGAACCATTACGGCAAAGTTAACCTGATTCTGGAATTCAATCTTTTTGATTCAGAAGCGGCAGGTTACGCTGAAATGCAGGCTCTTTTTGAAGAAATATTTGATCATCTTCTCGAAAAGAGAAAGGGAAAATCCTGATGGGACACACTTCTAACCGGCCCTGTTGCAGCTGTTTTCAGCGGGCGCAAGGGGTTGCCGCCGGACTTTTATGTTTTCTTATGCTGTTGATCGCCTCTTGTCGGCTGCCGGAGACGCCTGCCGTGGACGGCCGCAACGAAGCTGTTGAGGGGCGGGAGGAAAGCCTCCCCGGGGAAGAGCTTGCCATCTTGTGTTACCCCTCCGCTCCTGGCCCCGGTGATTTCACCGTGCTGGCAGCGGGCCCCTGCCCTGCTGGGAGCAGCGTCAGCATGGAAGCGCAGCCCGGGTTTACCCTTTCGCCGTCTTACCGGCACGGCGATTTCACCTACTTCATCCTGGGGATCGGTTTCCAGGTTCCGCCCGGAGATCACAGCCTGATCCTCCGACTGGAGGAAAGGGGCGGCGGTGAACACAGAGAGATTGCCTGGGAGATGGAGGTCACTTTCCGCGATTTTGAGGTCTCCCGTTTCAGCGTACCCGTGAAATGGAGCGGGGAGGAGGCAGCCCGGAGGATCTCTGAAGAGAGGGAAAGGGTTCGTCTGGCCCGCCAGACCACGGAACAGGCTCCTCTGTGGTATCAGCCTTTCATCATCCCCCTGGAAGCTCGCATCAGCTCTGAATACGGAGCTGTGCGGATCATCAATGAGGGCGCTCCAAGCAGGCATGCGGGGCTCGATCTCGCCGCCGACACCGGGACGCCTGTTGCAGCAACAAATGACGGGATCGTCAGGCTGGCCGCGCCGCTGCTGGCCCATGGCAATATGGTGATCATTGATCACGGGATGAATCTGTCGAGCTCTTATCTGCATCTGGACAGCATCGAGGTCGAAGAGGGAGCGCGCGTCAGCAGGGGGCAGATCATCGGCCTCGTGGGAGAGACCGGCTTTGCCAACGGCCCTCACCTGCACTGGGAAGTGAACCTGGGCCAG
>CAZQEV010000321.1:0-1643 GCA_964592135.1 uncultured Syntrophomonadaceae bacterium | reverse complement strand
CCGTCGTCATGGCCGGAAACAAGCGATTCAGCCACATAGGGTGAGAGTGAAAGCAGCGACTCGATCTCCTCGGGAAAGATATTTTTACCGTTTTTCGAGACGATCACATTCTTCTTCCGCCCGGTGATGATCACAAACCCATCCTTGTCGATATAGCCCAGATCTCCGGTATGATAGAAGCCCTCTGCATCGATGGCCTCTGCCGTGGCCTCTGGGTTCTTGTAATATCCGAGCATGACATTGGAGCCGCGGCCGATAATTTCACCGATACCGTCCTCATCCTTGTCGATTATTTTCATTTCCACGCCCGGCAGGGACAGTCCGGCGGCGCGGTCATTATAATCAACATCCCTGTTCAGCGCCAGAATGGGAGCGCATTCCGTAAGGCCGTACCCCTGGAGCGAGGCTACGCCCAGATCTCTCATATCGCTCAGTATTTTAGGATCGATGGAGGCGCCGCCCGAGATGAGCATGCGCAGGTTGCCGCCGAAGTTCTCGTGCACGGGGGCAAATATTTTGCGCCGCAGATCAATGCCCAGGCGCCGCAGGGTTCGTGTCAGCTTCCGCCCGAACTCAAATTTGCGCGCCGCTTCCGGTGTGGCCTTGGCCTTCTTCATAATGGCCCGGTGGAACAGCTCCAGCATGAGCGGCACCACCAGGATCATGGTGGGTTTGCTCTCCTTGATGTTCTGCGTGATCTGCAGCAGCCCCTCGCAGACGGCAACGGTGCAGCCCCGGTAAACCTGGCAGAGGAAACCGCAGGTGCATTCATAGGTATGGTGCAGCGGCAGCACAGAAAGAAACCTGTCGCCCGGGCCAATGTAAAGCATGGAGCACATCCCCTCAAGGTTGGCGCAGATATTCCTTTGTGAAAGCATCACCGCTTTGGCTGCAGCAGTGGTGCCGCTGGTGAAGAGCAGGATCGTCATCGCTTCGGGGTCAACGGGCGCATCGAGGAAGCTGCGATCCCCCTCTGCAAGAAGTTCGCCGCCTTTTTCAAGAAGATCCCAGAAAAAGAGCACATCTTCAGGGTCCCCGGGCTGATCCATGCAGATAAATTTCTTCACGCCCGGGATCGCCTCTTTAATTTCATCAACGAGATCCTTTTTGGATGCAGAATAGATGAGCACATCCACCTCAGCCCGGTTCAGCATGCCGGCGATCTCCTGACCCGGCAGCTCTTTGTCCAGCGGGACAACAATTCCTGTTCCATTGGTTACGCTGAGATAGGACACATACCATTCGTAACGCGTCTCGGCCAGTATAGCCACGCGGCTGCCGGCGGGGCTAAGCTGGAGCAGCGCCGTGCCGAAAGCGTCGACATCATCGGCATACTGCTTCATCGTCACATCAGTATAGGGGCCGCCGCGCTCTTTCTTCACCATAAAGGCAGTGTGATCCCCGTAGAGGTCCTTGCTCTGCTGAAGCATGTCCCGCAGATCGCGGATCTTCCTCACTTCGTAAAGCGGTATATCTTTCATCGTGCACCTCCAAAATAAAAGATAATATTATGGTATCAATTGTCTTACTATAACTGATATCGGAAGCCCTTACAAGTGCAAACTAATGTGCACAGCCAATTTTGCTTCGGCGCCCTGAGCAAATGAGTCGGGGGGACGGTGACTTTGACTCACTGCTACACC
>CAZQEV010000320.1:0-1645 GCA_964592135.1 uncultured Syntrophomonadaceae bacterium | reverse complement strand
ATAGCCAAAGGGCTTCTCGATATGGCCTGTTATGATCTGATGGGACGCATTACCGGCAGGCCCGCCTGCGATTTTATGGGCGGCCGGGCTGCGGAAGAGGTTCCCCTGGCTGCACTGATACCCCTTATGGATGCCGCCGAAATGGTGCAATGGGCCCAGACATTCTATAACGAGGGCTTTCACACTTTCCGCCTCAAACTGGGCCGGAGCATCCCCGAGGATGTTCAGATCCTGGAGCTTATGCGGCGCACTCTGGGTCATAAAATACGCATCCGGGTGGACTACAACCAGGCTTACCGCAGCTCCCCCCTTGCCGTCCGCGCGATCAAAGCTATTGAACCTTTCGGCATCGATTTTGCCGAGCAGCCCATACGCAACACTGACTACCTGGGTATGGCTGCGGTGCAGCGCCAGGTGGACACTCCGGTTATGTCCCACGAGGATTTCTTCTCTCTTCAAGATCTGGTCACCCTGGTGGAGCTTCAAGCTGTCCGCGTCATCGGGATAAACACAGAAAGGCCCGGTGGGATTACCAATGCCCTGCGAGCAATCACCTATGCCGAGCTGCGGGGGTTGAGTGTTGTCCTTCACAATCAGCCGCTGGGGATCGGTTCGGCGGCGACGCTTCACCTGGCGGCCTCCAGGCACCACCAGCTCGGTCACGCAACAGAGCTCTTCGGCCACTTGATGATGGAGGATGATCTCATCGTCAGCCCAATTGACTACAGCGGGGGGATGGGCAGATTGCCTGAAGGCCCGGGATGGGGCGTTGAACTTGACGAAGAAGCCTTGCAAAAATATGCTACCGCCCCCACCACAACACTGCGGTATAAAAATAGAGATATCCAGTAATATGCCAGGCATGCTGAAGGAATTCTCAGCTATGCTCAACTGCACCCTGGGTTCAGTTTGAAGAATCTTTATATGGGCCGGCTTTATTATAAACTGAGCAGGACATTACCGTGAAAGCTCTCTTTCCTTCACCCGGGAACAATAAAAATAATTTATATTCAGGTGTTGATCAGGACTCACCTTTTGTATAGTTTAGGCTACAAGCAGGCTCTTTCAAATCATGCCGCCAATCCTCAATGCTTTTTCCTGCCCAATAAAATTTTTCACCCTTCTCCCTGTGGGCCCATTTCCAGTGGATTATATAAACATTAGGAGAGGAAGTGTTCGCTAATGGCGAAATCAAACTGGATTCAAAATCTGACACCGGCGCAGGCGTGGGATGAATTTGTAACGCTATCAGTGGAGTTGTTCATGTCTACTTCTTACAGAGAAGGTTTTACAGACATTGCGGAGGCATGCGAAGTATATGTCAAGGATATCCCCAGCGCATATGGACGGCCGTTTTTGCAAATACAGCTTGGTCATATCGCAAAACTGCTGGAGCAATACATCGACGATTACGTAACGAAAATAGGCGGGATAAACGAATTGAAAATTTACACCGATGAGGAGCAAGATGAGTTGTTTCAGGAGTCGGTTGACGACTTACTGCAGGTTATTGAAAAGTTTAAAAACAGGCACTACACCCTGAAATAGGCATCCACCCGCCACGTGATTACACTTGACAATACTTGTTAGAGCTTCGACTACTTTTATTGTGCTGACCCCGAAGGCGAACTCTTCTTCGCCCCCC
>CAZQEV010000319.1:0-1655 GCA_964592135.1 uncultured Syntrophomonadaceae bacterium | reverse complement strand
ACATGATCAACGATTCCGAATCAAAATACCTTTTCGTACACAATGAGTTAATCTTGAAACGGATCTATGAAGTTTGTCAGAAGATGACTTCGCTTAAAAAGATTATCCTTTTGAACGGCAGCAACAGGGAGGGCTACCCCGATGTGCTTACTTTCGAACAGCTGCGGCAACTGGGTATTGGGTTGCTGTCGCGCGACCGACTTGCTTTTGAAAAACGGTGGCGATCTATTGAGATTACCGACATGATGAGTATTGTCTACACTTCGGGGACAACGGGCCGGCAAAAAGGAGTTGTTCACACCCATCTAAGTTTTAATGCCGCTTGCTGCCGCGATCTGAGGACAGTCCCTGTTTACAGGGCTGATGATGTTCTGCTTTCGATCTTGCCCCTGGCACATACTTACGAAAGGGAATGCGGACACGGCACTGCGACGATGGCTGCTGTGACAATTGCATATTCTTCCCCACAAACTCTTCTCCAGGATCTGGAGATTTTCAAGCCGACAGTTTTTATGTCTGTGCCGCGGATATACGAACGTATTTATATGGCCCTGCGGGAGACTACATCCGGTTCTTTTTTGAAGAGGGCTATTTTTAAATTTGCCATGGGGACCGGTCTCAAATTGACGGAAGCACGGGCCGACGCCAACGGCTTTGTCGATATGTCCGAAGGAGTTAACTTCACCAAAGGAGTGGGCCTTGGGCTTCTGTTAAGATATAAGCTTGCCGACGCTCTTGTTTTTAAAAAGGTGCGTGCCAGGCTGGGGGGACGTTTTCGTTTTGCCTTTTCGGCAGCGGGTTCCCTGGCGGCTGATCTATGTAAAGTCTTCATGGCTATGGGGTTGCGGATCTATGAAGGCTATGGATCTACTGAAACTTTTAATACTGTAAACCTTAATCTGCCTCATAAGGTGCTCCCCGGTTCCATTGGACCCCTGTGCAACGGTGTGGAGGGGCGGATCAGCGAGATAGGTGAGTGGGAGGTCCGGGGGGACAACAATTTCTTGGAATACTGGAATAATCCAGAGGCAACCAGGGAGTCTTTTACTGAAGACGGTTTTTATAAAACCGGGGATATCGTCGAGGCGCTTCCAGGTGGCTACCTTAGAATCATCGACCGGATTAAAGGAATCATGGTGCTGGATACGGGGAAAAATGTGCCGGCGGCAAAAATAGAATCCCTTTTTACCCTCTCCGGTTATATCGATCAAGTTGTGCCGGTTGCGGATGAAAGACCTTATGTTTCCGCCCTGATTGTGCCGAATTTCGGGGCAGTTTGCGAACTTTTCGAACAGGAGAGTATCCCCTTTAATAAAGAACTGCTGGAATTTACGGAGCAGGGTGGAACAGAGAACTGCGTTGCCGCCGGAGAGGATATGGTTAACCATCCCAGGCTGCGCGAATTGCTGGATGAAGAGATCGACCGGGCGAATATGGAGTTGGAAGAGCATGAAAAGATCAAAGAGTATGTTATTTTAAAACGCCGCCTTACCGAGGAGACAGGTGAGATTACACCCACGCTTAAATTAAAGCGCAATGTCGTTTTGGATAACTTTTCCCGGGAAATAGACGAAATTTATGGCGAGTGCAGAGTTAAGCCAGGCCCCGCTGTTTAAGGCGAACAGGACGCGGTCGGAAACATCGGTCTCCTGTTT
>CAZQEV010000318.1:0-1663 GCA_964592135.1 uncultured Syntrophomonadaceae bacterium | reverse complement strand
GCATTGGGATCCTTGTTGATGGCCACGATTGTTTTGGCGCCCTTGATCCCTGCGAGATGCTGAAATGCTCCGGATATACCCATGCAGAGATAGAGCTTCGGCTGGACGGTTTTCCCCGATGTACCCACCTGTCTGTCGGCAGGCAGCCAGCCGGCGTCACAGGCGGCGCGCGAACCGCAAAGATCGGCCTTCATCGCCTTCGCCAGCTCCTCCGCCACAGGCAGGTTCTTGTCTTCTTTCAAGCCCCGGCCGATTCCTACCAGGACCTCGGACTGGGTGATATCGACATCGCCTACCTCGGCCTCGATATATTCTACAAACTTGCGGTAATCAAGGTCTTCTTTCAGCGGGGAGTCGATCTTCTCTACAGCACCGGCAGCGGCCGGTTCCGGCGCCTCATAAGAGGCTTCGCGGACCGTGACCAGCGCGGTGTCAGCCTGCTTTAAAGCGATCACCGCGTTGACCTTACCTGAATAGAACTGCCTGGTGGCTTTGAGAACACCTTCCTCCACATCCAGCCCCACAATATCCGGTACGAAGGGCAGGTTCTTCTCCACAGCCAGCGCCGGGGCCAGGTCCACGCCCTGGGCGGTCTGTCCGAGCATGACCAGCTGCGGCTTGTAATCATCGATCACAGCCGAGAGCACTTTCTGATACTTGTCGGAGTTGTAATCGACAAAGAGGGGATCATCCACCACAAGTACTTTAACCCCGTAGCCGGCAATTTTTTCTGCCATTCCGTCAACGCCGCTGCCGAGCAAAAGAACCATCACTTCGCCGCCCAGCGCCTCAGCTACTGAGGGAGCGGGCCTCAGCATTTCAAAAGTAATATCCCTTAACTGTCCCTGGCGGTGTTCCGCCAGTACCAAGACGTTACCCATTTTAGACCAGACCTCCTTTAACCAGAATCGAAGCCAGTTTCTCGGCCTTCTCGTCGGGATCTCCCTCGATAATTTCAGCTTTCGATTCAACGACGGGGATATAGATTTTCTCCAGGATGATCCGGGAGGCATCGGCGTCAACATCTCCTGCGGCAACGCCCAGATCGTCGAGGTTGACTACCTTTAGCTCTTTCTTCTGTGCTTCGCGAATACCGCGGATAGGGGCATAGCGGGGCTCATTGATCCCTGTCTGGATGGTCAGAACCGCAGGAAGCGCGATCTCTACCACTTCCATCAGCCCGCCCTCAAGTTCGCGATTTGCTTTGACCTTACCGTCTTCTATTTCCACTTTTTTGACATAGGCGGCATGGGGAACACCCAACAGTTCGGCCAGAGCCACCCCGGTGACTGCCTGACCGTAATCATCAGCCATACAACCGGTAAGAACGAGGTCAAAATCCTGGCCTTTGATCGCCCCGGCGAGGACCCGGGCCACCATCAGGGGATCATGAGAAGCAACACGCTCGTCTTCGATCCGAATTGCGTTATCACACCCCTTGGCCATGGCCATGCGGATCATCACATCCGATTGCTTCGGCCCCATAGAAACAACGGTAACGCTACCGTCATGCTTCTCTTTGAGCTGAACAGACTCTTCTACGGCATAGTTATCGGCATCGTTGATATCAAAGGAGAAACGGCTGCTGTCAACCGCTGTGCCCTCGGTGTTGAGTTTTACCTCCGCTTCCGAAGTATCGGGCACATACTTGATGCAGGTAAAA
>CAZQEV010000317.1:0-1674 GCA_964592135.1 uncultured Syntrophomonadaceae bacterium | reverse complement strand
GTGATGGAACCGCGGGCGCGCTTGCAGGGCGGCCGCGTTGTCTGCATCCCCTGTTTTGAAGAATATACGCGGGGCTGGTGAACCGCATAAAGCTAAAGGCGGCCGGGGTGGGCTCTTGGCACATGCAAAACCCATCCTTTGCTCCAGTCATGCGGCGGGAATCGGGGATCAAATGTTGGTCTGCTATTTTTTAGGGCACCCGGTGTCACGTAACTGCAACTTGTAACACGGAGTTCCTGTCAGGCCCGTTGTTGTGACGACGCTTGAACACAATTTAAAAAGAAAGGAACTGGTTTGATGAAAAGGTCCCTGTTGCTGCTTCTGGTTGTTTCTTTAGCGCTCTCTTTAGCTGTCGGCTGTGGGGAAAATGGGAAAGAGGAAGATCCGGCTGCAGCCACCCGCACGATCACCGACATGGTGGGGCGCGTAGTTGAGATCCCTGCAAAGGTCGAGACGATCGTTCCCCTGGCGAATACGCCGCGCATGATCACCTATCTCGGACTGGCTGATAAAGCGGTGGGAATAGGCGGCATGTCTTACGATACTATTACCCCGGTGACAGCCTATGCCTATGCCAACAAAGATCTCTGGGCGGAGCTGCCCATCGTCGGCACAGATGCCGCCGGCGCCACAGACTACTACCCCGAAGAGATCATCAAGGTCAATCCCGATGTGATCTTATGCTCTTACGCTTCCGAACTGGCCGATGAAATTCAGACCAAAACAGGCATACCTGTCGTCTCCGTGGCCCTGGGAACGCTCTTTGGGGATGATTACGAAGAAGCGCTTCGTATTCTGGCCGATGTTTGCGGTGTTCCCGAAAGAGGTGAAGAGGTGATCTCTTTTATCAATGACTGCCTGCAGGACCTTCAGTCCAGAACGGCAGATCTGGACGATGAGGATAAGCCCACTGTTTTGGGGGCGGCGGCAACCTTTAAAGGTTCTCACGGCATCGAGGGTGTTTACGCCAATTACAAAATATTTGAGGTCGTCAATGCAAGAGATGTAACGAGAGACGATACCGCTCTCTCCAGTGCTCTCATTGTCGACAAGGAACAGATCATCGGCTGGAATCCTGACTATATCTTCTTCGATTTTACAGGCCTGGCCCTTGTCCGGGAAGATTTTAAAGAAAACCCGGACTTCTACAACCTGCTCACTGCAGTTAAAAATGGGAAACTCTATCAGTATCCCAATGCGACATCCTACTATTCAAACCTTGAAATTCCCCTTGTCAACAGTTATTATGTGGCAAGCGTGCTTTACCCCGGGCAATTCGCAGACATCGTTTTCGCAGATAAGGCCAACGAGATCTTTAAATTCTTTCTTGGAGTGGACGGTTATCTTGGCGAACTTGAAGCCTTTGGTGCAAGTTACAGCGCGGTAACCCTGGGAGATAATTGATGACAAATAGCCCCGTCGCTCAGCTGGAGCTCTATGATGCATTCATCAAGCGAAAAAAAATGGTCTTTGCCATTTCTGTTTTGGCCACTGTTGCTGTGGCGATTTTCGCAATCAGTTACGGCTCTTTGAAGATCCCCCTTTCTGAAATAGCACGAACCTTTCTGGGGAGAGGGGAGCTGCAGTCTCAGGCGGTCATCATGGGCATCAGGCTGCCCCGCGTTACGGCGGCCATACTTGTAGGTGCTGCTCTGGCTGTTTCGGGTGCTGTAA
>CAZQEV010000316.1:0-1696 GCA_964592135.1 uncultured Syntrophomonadaceae bacterium | reverse complement strand
CCGGGCGGCATCGGTAAGCTGCCGGTAAAATGACATATGTTCTTCCTTCCCTTCCTGGCAATCCCAAAAGATTGAGTTTTTCTTTAGCTGAAGAAAGTATAACGATACCCTGCCGCAGATGTCAATTGAAACGCTTGATAATTCCCCCTGCAGGCAGGGGGGAATTAACCGATTAGAAGAGCAGGCAGCATCTTTTTTTAAAGAAGCCCCAGTATTTCGCTGCCGCAAAATTGCCGGGACCTGCAGGATGGCCTGTTGTCCGAAGAAGGGGATAGCGGCTCTTGCATAGAATACTAAATATTTCATCATATTATTTCTTATTACTGAGGAGGATTTCTATGGATGTTCATTCTAGCCAAGAACAGGCGAAGAGCTGCCGCTGCGGGCGGCCTCTCTACGGGCCCCTGGCGGAACCGCTGCTGCCGCGCATCCGCCGTGCAGCCGCAGGACCCCATGCCATCACCTTTATCGGCACCGCTGCCGGCGGGCCTGATGCGTCTCCGGACAGGGTTCCCTGGAAGCAGCTGCATGAGGAGGCCCGGGCCGCCGCCGCAGCGCTGCAGGCCCGCGGTGTTGTCCCCGGAGATCACGTGGCCATTTTGGGGCCCACTTCCCGCGCCCTGGTTACCGCCGTGCAGGCCATCTGGCTGGCGGGGGGCTGCGTGATCATGCTGCCCATACCGCTGCGTTTCACTTCCATTGAAGACTTCATGCAGCAGACGAGAACCCTGTTGAAAAGCGGCAATGTTTCCCTGCTGCTCATTGATGAAGGGATGGCCGCTTTTTACGAACCCGCTCCGGGCGATCCGCCGGTGCTACCGCTGAGCGAGATTCAAGGGGAGGGGGAGGAAGCGCTTACAGCGGATGATTACCGCGAAGTGGAAGATGATCCCTGCCGCCTCGCTGTGCTTCAATTCACCTCGGGGTCTACCGCCGAACCCAAGGGAGTGATGCTGCCTCACCATGTCATCGGGGCTAACATCGACGGAATGACCCGGGCGGCCGCGATAACCATGGATGACATCATGGTCTCCTGGCTGCCGCTCTATCATGACATGGGCCTCATCGGGCTGCTGACCGTTTCCATGACCGTGGGCGCCTCCCTGGTCCTGGCCTCACCGCTCGATTTCATGAACCGGCCCGCTGATTGGATGCGCTGGATGAGTGAATATCGCGGGACCATCACCGCCGGGCCGAACTTTTCCTGGGTCCTGGCCAACCGCGCCTTGACCAGGATGAACGACACCGGCGAGCAATTGGACTTGTCGGCAATCCGCATTGCTCTGAACGGGGCAGAACCGGTGGACCCCCTGGCCGTGGAAAACTTTGTAGCCTCGGCCTTGTCCCATGGCTTCAGACCCGGCGCCGAATTCTGTGCTTTCGGCATGGCTGAAGTGTCTATTGGCGGCACCTTTCCGCCTCCCATGCGGGGGATGATCTGCGATGCTGTGGACAGGGCTGCCCTTGAAACAGAAGGTGCGGCCAGGCCCTCTGAACCGGGCCTGCCCACAACGCGCATACTGCCGCTGCTGGGCTCTCCTTTGCCGGGCCTGGAGATGCGCATCTGCGATCTTTTAACCGGAGAGCCTAAAGGAGAGCGCGAGGTGGGCGAACTCGAAATCAGGGGCTCTTCGGTGACGCCGGGATACTACGGGCGCCCCGATTTGAGCGGCGTGCTCTTCAGGGACGGATGGCT
>CAZQEV010000315.1:0-1703 GCA_964592135.1 uncultured Syntrophomonadaceae bacterium | reverse complement strand
GTTGCTTCGCGCCTCGCAGTGACAGGAGGGGAACCTGTTTCAATCTTTAACTAACAACCAGCGACTATCGACTAAGCAATGCCTTCTACTTTTCACTTTCAGCTTTCAGTCTTATGCCTTCACTTATTCCACATGATTTAACTACAAACCAAAAACTTTTTAACTACGAATTTTATTGGCTTTCCGCTTTCCTCTCAATGATTCCTACCAAATCGCCAGATCTCATATTTGCAAGACTATCATTATGTAAAAAAGAAGGAGCAATATATTTTATCACTTTACACTATTTAAAAATTTACAAAAAATCTGCAAGCTATTCTTTAATTCTTTAAACATTGTATCAATATTTTCAATTAAATTTTTCATTTTATCTATTCTGAGATTGTGGGCATAAACATTTCTTACAATATGACGAAATGCTCTATATTCATCTAGATTTTCTTTCAGGCTTTGAGATATTACCGAGGGTCTAACATTGGGAATTTCAAGAATCATCTGATTCAAAATTTCTCTATGCCAGTTTATACCACCTGGTTTATATTCATCAACATTTTCAGCAATTCTTTCAAATAATCTTTCTAAACCATTGTAGAAATCATGTAAGCTTAGAGCTACGCTATCCAAATAAAACGGCTCATCCTTTTCTAAAGCTAAAACCCAAGCCTTTTTTGCTCTTTGAACAGTTTTATTGATTTCTTCTAGCTCGTTATCAATATTTTCAATTAAAATAAGATATTTTTTACTCATATAATAATACCTTCTTTTTCTATCAATCTTTTTAAAGATTCAGAACAATCATCAGGGTCAACTATATCAATTTTAAATATTGGACTTAAAGAAATCGTTTCTGCAACTGCCTTATAGTATAACTCGGGTTCGATTCCCCATACAGCAATATCAATGTCAGACCATTCATTAAAAAGTTCACTACTTCTCAGTGAACCAAAAATAGCTACTTTCTTAGCTCTGTATCTCCCATATAATATTTCAGCTACCCTCCTTGCTGTTTCCCACGCTTCTTTATATCTTTCCCCTAACTTTAGCTTTTTTTGTTTTTCGCGTTCTTTATAGGACTGGCGATATTGCGCTACTTCTTCTAAACTTAAATCTTTTACTGTTTTAATTTTTAGCACCACCTTATTTTACAATATCCTATACTGATAGTGTTTCGCTTATTTTCAATTATATTCAATTATACATTTTATAGCGGTCTTTTAAAAGAAAAGAAGTTTATAACTTTATCGTTTCTTAAAGAACAGACATTTTGCAGTTTACAGTATAATATTTTTATTTTATTTCAAATTTGTTTGTGTATCATTGGATGAGACTGCCACGTTGCTTCGCGCCTCTCAGTGACAGGAGGGGAACCTGTTTCAATCTTTAACTAACGACCAGCGACTATCGACTAAGCAATGCCTTCTACTTTCCACTTTCAGCTTTCAACTATTTTACTTTTTTAAAAATTCTACTCTGATATAATAGAAAATAATAAATATTGAAAGGAGGGTCTTTGATGAGAGAGAATTTTAAACTAGGTGTTGAATTTGCTAAAGAAATGGATGCTAAAGATGAGCTTAGGAGCTTTAAAAATAGATTTTATTTAGGAGATGGTGAATTATATCTGGATGGCAACTCTCTGGGTGCATGTTCTAAAGATGCAGAGGAAGCTCTCTTAAATATGTTGGAAATATGGAAAAAAGAAA
>CAZQEV010000314.1:0-1715 GCA_964592135.1 uncultured Syntrophomonadaceae bacterium | reverse complement strand
GATGGAGCTGATATTCTTTAACCCGCCCACAGTGCCCAGGGTTGCTTCCAGCGGCTTGGTGACCGCCTGTTCAACCTGTTCCGGGCTGGCGCCGGGATATGTAGTGACAACGACGATATAGGGGAGTTCGATGTCGGGCAGAAGATCTGTCCTCATCCCCGTAAAAGAGATGATCCCCAGTACCAGCACCAGGACGACGGCGACAAGGACGGTGTACGGTCTTTTAACACTGAATTGTGAAAGCATAAGTTACCTCCCCAGCTGCTCAGCTTAATTAGAATTGTTCGCCCGATGAAAACAGCGGGCCGGTCTCCTCAAAAAGTATGCCCAGGCGAGAGTCGCTTTGCCCATCCGGCAGGACTGCGGGGCCCGGCTTAGTGCAATAATCGTACAATAATTGCTAGGATACAGCAACAATATGAACTCAGTATGAACAGCAGAGTCCCCTCACGCATTATAAAAACGGAAATGGTTGTCCTGCGAGGGGTACAGAAATTATCCGGCAGGGTTTGTCTGTTGCCGGTTGCATTTACTTTGTCGACTGGCGCACCCTGAATTTATTCCGCTCACTGTCTGTCTGCCCTTGCTTTCTCCCCCGGTCTTTGCTACACTTATAGCTGTAAAGGACTATGCCTTTACGGGGATGATATGCTCGATAAGCTGAACCGGATCAATGTGCTCTATGATATTTACGGCTCGCTGTTGACCGCGCGCCAGCAGGAGGTGCTGAAACTCTATTTCAGCGACAACCTCTCCCTGGGGGAGATTGCCGCCAATTACGGGATCAGCAGGCAGGCCGTTCACGATCTGATCAAGCGGGCCCTGAGCTCGATCGAGGTTTTCGAGAGGAAGCTGGGGCTGTACAGTCTTTTCTGTTTTCAGCAGAAGCTGCTTCAGGAAGCGGGCCGCATCCTGGAAAAACCCCTGGGCGCGACGGGAAAGCGGCGGCTGCGTGAGATTGTCGGTGAACTACGGCAAAGAAATGAACAGTAGATGGTGGGAAGAATAGATGTTTTCCAGTCTGGCTGAGAAATTACAGAATACGCTGCGCAAGCTGCGGGGCAAGGGCAAGCTGAACGAGAAAGATGTGGACGCAGCACTGCGGGAAATCCGTCTCGCACTGCTGGAGGCAGATGTAAACTTCAAGGTGGTCAAGGACTTTATCGGCGGCATCAGGGAGAGAGCTGTCGGCGAAGAGGTCCGGCAGAGCCTCACTCCGGGCCAGCAAGTGGTCAAGATCGTTCATGAAGAGCTCACAGCCCTGATGGGGCGCGAGCAGAGCAAGATCAACACAGCGGGTTCTCCCGCTGTGGTCATGCTGGCCGGCCTGCAGGGCTCCGGCAAAACCACCACGGCGGTGAAGCTGGCCCTGAACCTGAAGCGCAGCGGCCACAACCCCCTTCTGGCTGCGGCCGATATTTACCGCCCCGGGGCGCCTGAACAGCTGCAGGTGCTGGGCGATACTGCAGGGATACCCTGTTTCAGAAAAGACGATGCCGGTCCGGCGGTCATCTGCCGGGAAGCGGTTCGCTTTGCCGCGCGGGAGGGACATGATCCGGTGATCCTGGACACCGCCGGCAGGCTCCATCTTGACGATGCCATGATGGATGAGCTTAAAGAGATTAAAGTTCAGTTGAAACCTTCGGAGCTGCTCCTGGTGGTCGATGCCATGACCGGCCAGGATGCGGTGAATGCCGCCTCTGCTTTTCACGAGG
>CAZQEV010000313.1:0-1726 GCA_964592135.1 uncultured Syntrophomonadaceae bacterium | reverse complement strand
ATGATAAAACGGCGTCGAAAGCAACTGATAAAGACAAGGATAGCACAGGCAAAGGCCAGCAGCCGAAAAAAGAGGATCCGGCGCCGGCGCCTACAACGCCGCCGTCTAATCCTGAGCCGCCGCCACCGGAGCAGCCCAAAACTCCGTCGGCGGTGGTTACAATTGTTAACAGTCAGTTGCCCGGGAAAAAAACTGTGATCGTAGAGCTTTCCTGTTCAGATCCGCAAAACTACAATGTATCAGTAAGTGGCGTGCCACTGCCATACAATAGCAAACTTGGATACTTTTATGCTGATGTGGCTGAGGAAATTGCACAGGAGAGTAATGTTAAGGTAACGCGGCAGTAGATCTATTCCGGCAAAGGGAGAGCTATTTATGAGGAGGGCAAATCGGGTTTTAAGGGCTGTAGTTCAAATAATAGCAGCGTTGCTGTTTATTGCTATTTTCGCTTACCCGGCATCAGCGGCTGTGGTTGGTTATGTGGCAGAAGGCAGCGATGGCAATTACTATGAATTCAATTATGATCAGCTGCTGGAATCTTATGTTATACATATCATGGGCTCCAGTTCACCGCTGTATTCCGATTTCTGCAAAAGAAACGTAAAAGTATTCCTTGATGATGTTAATGGCTATATAGATTATGATGATGTGCTAGAAGCATATGTTATTTCAATTGTGGGCAGGAAACCTTTCGATGTGCATAAGTACACCTCCGGCAGCGAGGCAAAAAAAGCGATCATGCCCGAAAAGCTTTATATTGTCACACTTGGCGACGACGGGAATCTCAAGTACACGGAAAAAGCAATTGATGCGACGGTCGATATCCTTGCCGAGCTGAACGGGGCAACCAGCGCCGGTGATCTGGAGGCGCTGGTTATCTCCTGGGGCTCGCAGCTGGGCCTGAATCTGGCTGATTATAACAGCCTTAACCTCAGCAAGCAGACAGCTGTTCTTGATGAGCTTCTCACGCAAAGGCCGAAAGAGGGATACGACTCCCTGGATCAGTTCAAAGGCGCGTTTAACGCTGCGGTGGCGGCTGTGAAGCCCACAGTGGAGAAAGGCATGGAGGCGGTAAATGCGGCCGGCAGCGGCGCCGGGATGAAAAGTGCTCTGTTTGAGTATGATACTGTGCTCGGGCTCGGTCTGGGGATGTTCAACCTGGCGGCGGCGGAGCAGGATGAACTGGGTTCGCGGCTGCTGTCGCTGAAGCCTTTCGCCTCTCTTAAAGAGCTGCAGCGTATCGTTTATCTCGCTGTTGTCTCCATTCGTTCGGGCTGCACCGTCAACCATACCCGCTACAGCTATACCCTTAACCGAATGCTTGATATTCAGATGGCTTCGGGAAGCCCGCCGGTGACGGATCGCTACGGGGGCGGCTGGCAAAGGGCCTTGCGGGAAGATGTGGCTTACTACCTTGATCCTTTCAACTTTATCGATATGGATTACGGAGGCGCCGGAACGGATTCGATCCGCATAACGGCCGAACCGAACTTAAGGGTGCGGGAGCGGCCCACCACCGGAAGCCCCCAGTTGAGAGACAGCGGCGGCTTGTTGCTCAGCGTCTGGACAAATCAGATCTACGGCATCCTGGGACAGGCCCAGGCGGAGGCGGGCACGGAGCAGGGCACGGAGGGAACGTGGTACAGGATCAGGGTGAGCGGCAGGGAAGGGTGGGTCTGCGGCAAATACTGCCAGGTTGTGGACGGCTCTTTTTCGATGAGCTCCA
>CAZQEV010000312.1:0-1745 GCA_964592135.1 uncultured Syntrophomonadaceae bacterium | reverse complement strand
ACCGGACAGCTCTCAAAAACCCGATACAACAGAGAAACCTGACCCGGCAGAGAAACCTGATCCGGCAGAGAAAAACAACGCACCCGTAATTAAAGAGATTACCATAGATAAAAGTGTGATTATAACGACAACGAGCTGTCAGGTTACCGCCTCAGCCAGTGATCCCGACGGCGACAGCCTGACATACGAATGGTCCGGTGACGGTTCCTTCGCCAACGCCAAGAGCAAAACCACAACCTGGACCGCCCCCGGTACAAAAGGCGACTACACAGTTAAGGTCACAGTTAAAGACGGGCGCGGCGGCACCGCCAGTATGAGCAAGGTGATCACTGTCTCTAATCCCCCCTCGAACCTACCACCCATGGTAAAGTCAACCACTTTGACTCACGTGCAGAAAGAAAGCGGGTGGATTGTCAAAGGTGTGGAATTTGATATTATGTGGCCTACCAATGTTATCTATATCGGCGACAATAAACTTAACTATCCTTCACGAGGGCTGATTAGCTTTGATATCAGCACTTTGGCCGGGAAAGAGGTTACAAAAGTGGTGCTGAAACTGAAAGATCCCACAACCCTGGGCAGCCCCTCCGATTTGGGCAAGTTGCGGATAGGCACGGCTCACTGGGGGCCCAATGTCATTGAGGAGAAATTTTATAATCTATCCGGTACGGGTTTGGGGGCATTTTCATCTTTCAATATTGAAATAATCAGTGAAGTCGGAGGCGAAAACAAGGAGTTGGCTAAGCAGTTACAAAAATGCATCGATGATGAAAACGTGAACCGTTTTCAGATCCGGGCGCAGTTTCAAACAGAAACCAATTATAATGCAAAATCCGACGGCGTGGAATATATGTTGAAAAACATAACCTTGTATGTAGTGTACCAATAAAAGTGACTTCCTTTTAAAAGTAGAGCTCGAGGTGAAGGAAGATTAATTTTTCCCTCCCCTCGGGCCGCCTTTAGGGAAAAGAGTGATTTAATCAGAGACTTTTCCTCATGATCAACAAGCTCTTTTGGAAAGCTGTCTTTCACAGTTGCAGCTATCAAAAAGAGCATTCTCTCCCTTATCATGGGATCAAAGAGAGGGCTGCCATGAAACGCGGTGAAAATCTTGATCCGATCACATCCTTGACCCCTCGAGAGAGGGAGGTCTTTCAGCTGCTCCTCCGGGGGATGAAAGCTAAAGAGATAGCTTGCGAACTCTCTATCACCCCTTCGGGAGTAAACTACTTCGTAAAAAGGATCTACAAGAAGCTGCAGGTCAAAAGCAGGGTCGAACTGATTATCAGGTATTATGATCTCCGACAACCTCAGGGCTAAAAAGGGCGAGGAAGGTGAACCCCCGGCAAATCCGGCAGAGCCGGTAAAAGATGCGAACGCCTGCTTCGTCTGGCCGGCAGCTGCCTCTGGGCGGGGTTGACGGAGCCTCATACTTTGAATCGATAAAGGAACTCCGGCCTCCCCGCCGCTTGACCAGCAAATCAAAGGTTTCCTAATTTCCACCTGTCATGCCATGTCTCACTTTGTCCGCAGTATCAAGCATTATATGTTGCAATATGACGCTAGATGATCGGATCAGACTGGCAGGTCGTCTTCAAGCACATCCAGAGAATCATCTACTTTTACCCTGCCGCCTTTAATCACCCGTCCAAATAGTCCCCGCTCCGCCAGCAGGCTGTAGCCCCGATAAGAGTAAGTGTGCTGCTCAGCAGCGTCTTTTCCGATGGAGGTTATTTCGATTATGG
>CAZQEV010000311.1:0-1758 GCA_964592135.1 uncultured Syntrophomonadaceae bacterium | reverse complement strand
TTAGCCATCGAATTTGAGAGAAGAAGACTTGCAGTAGCCCAAAAGGTGGATGAAGCTTCTATCTACTCGTTAGTTTAACAGCATAATAAAATATTTAAATCTGAACCCCTTACGGCATCGGGCTGCCGGGGATTTTTCTTGTAAAATTTCTTTCAAATATGTATGGCACAATACGGCACAATGTGGTATAATTAAGACATCGGCGAAAGGAGGTTTTTAGGCGTGTATCTGAAGAAAACGTTTCGAAAACAATCCGGACGAACCTACCTCGTAATCGCTCAAAAATACAGGAACCCAAAAACAAATATCTCTACCGATCGCACCATCAAATCCCTTGGGTACCTCGATGAGCTGGAAAAAGAATATGAAGACCCCATCGCTCATTTTCAAGAGCTGGCCCGTAAAATGACAGAGGAGGAAAATAAAAAAAAGAGATTGACGCTGGCCATCAACATGGAGGACCAACTTGGGGAGGGAACCGACGACCGGAAAAATTTCGGCTATGCTGCCATCTTGAAGATCTACCACCAGCTTAAACTGGATCGTTTCTTCAAAAACAAAGCCAGACATGAACCTTTCAAATTTAACACAAATTCCATCATGCTCCTTCTAGTTGTCTCAAGATTGCTCTCCCCCGGTTCCAAAAAGAAAGCTTTCGAGGAAAAGGAGCGTTACTTTGAGCGATTCGCTTTCTCGCTGGCAGATATTTACCGGGCCCTGTCCCATTACGCTAAGATCTCAAAAGAAGCGCAGCGATATCTTCATGCACAGATCACCGAGCGGTACGGCCGTGATACAAGGACCATCTACTATGATGTGACGAATTTTTACTTTGAAATCGACGAGGCCGATGAGCTGCGCAAATACGGCCGCTCAAAAGAACGCCGGCACAACCCGCTTGTCCAAATGGGTTTGGCCATGGATGCAGATGGAATCCCGATCCACTATGAACTTTTTCCAGGAAACAAGCTGGACAAGGAAACCTTCCGCTCCGTCATCGGTGAGGTCAGAAAGAATTATGACACAGGAAGGATCGTGGTCGTCGCCGATATGGGAGTGATCACAGGCGACAATATTTATTACCTGACCGGTGGAAAAAACAGGAACGGTTATGTTTTCAGTTTTTCGGTTCGCGGCGCTACAGCAGCCTTCAAAGAATATGTCCTGGATGAGGCGGGCTATGCAGGTGCCGATGGAAAACCGGCCGATGAAGACACCGATTTCAAGATCAAAAGCAGGGTACTTGCAAGGGATATCAACGTAACTATGCGCAGCGGAAAGACGGCTCAAAAAACTGTATATGAAAAACAGGTCATCTTCTGGGCCAGGAAGTATGAGCACAAGGCAAGGGCTGAACGGGGAGAAGTCGTTAAAAAAGCGATGGCTCTGGTTAAAAACCCGCAAAAGTACAACCGGGCCGTAAGCTACGGCGCAGCCAAGTATGTCAAAAACCTGGAGTTTGACAAAAAGACAGGTGAGGTTCTTAAAGGAAAAAAACGCCCCACTTTCAACTCCGAAAAGCTCGCCGAGGATGAGAAGTATGACGGATATTATGCGATTGTTACCAGCGAGTTGCAGATGTCCGACAAGGAAATCATTGATACATACCGCGGACTGTGGGAAATCGAAGAAACATTTAAGGTTGCAAAGGGTACGCTTGAGGCGCGCCCGGTATATGTCACCCGGGAAGAGCGCATCAATGCGCATTTTCTTACCTGTTTCATCGCCCTTGTGATCATACGGCTTATCCAAAAGTTA
>CAZQEV010000310.1:0-1764 GCA_964592135.1 uncultured Syntrophomonadaceae bacterium | reverse complement strand
AGTTAAAGCCGAAGTGAGCTCGATTAAAGACATTGTTGTCCGAATTGAAATCGATCACGGCCAAAAACTTGGAGCTCTGCTTAATGGATACACACAAAATGCAGAAAGATTGGATCGGGTTGAGGCTAAGCTGGCCGAACACGACAGAATTATTATGGAGAAACTTGGTTGAACTGCAGCTGCCAAATCGATATCGGGCCACTCCGGTCAAAGGCCGCCGGGAGGGCGATTAAAATATTTTATAAGGGGTTCATTGTGCGAACCCCTTATATCTGCCGCTTATGCCGTCTGGGCTATATTTTTATTCTGGAAAGCTCCAACCAGGTAGAGCGCCGGCACCAGAAGGCCTGTAAGTAAATATATAGTGTTGAAGCTGCCGCCGCCTACCGCGGTCAACACATTGCCCAGTAGCAAAAATGCTGCCGTGAGAATGCCAAAACTGCCCTCCCCCGGCTTGCAATTTCCGGGGAGATTTAGGGCAGGTTGGAACCGATACCGCCCGCCGTCTTATTTCCATCTCCCTCGTAATCCTGGAATGAGACTTGCACATAGGCCTCGTCATGGTCAGTGGCGTACCATACATATATAGACAGAGTATCCCCATCGAGATCGAGGACTCCCTCAACGCCGTCAAAATAGCTGTCACAAATTTCTTCATAGACTTTCTCTCTCAGGAGGGAATCATTATAGTCTTTGCTCAGCTGTGCATATATCTCTGTGAGCTCTGCCAGGGAGAAATGTGCCTCTACTTCAACTTCAACGCCGCCATCAGTATCAGTATCATCGTCATCCTGGCCGGGATCGGCCGTCCCTGCATCCTCGCTGCTGCGCTTGAATACAAAGATCCCCACGCTCTCTTCGTCAATTATTTCGATCGTCAGGGTGCCGTTCTCATAGGTGTATTCGCTTACCACATCCTCCCCGTCTTCCTGGTAGTGGAGTTTGCCCTCTTCCCAGGTGCCTTCTATGAATAAGTCGGTCTGTATTTCCAACGTGCCGTCTTCACTGAGCCGGAGATAGTAATTCATACCCGCATTCCTCAGCGTTTCGGCATCATAGGTCTCTCCATCTACAGTCAGAGAGTCTATGACGTAATAACCGGCATGTTCCTCAACAGGACCATTGCCGTCATCCTCGGGTGTCGGACTTTTGCCGCAGCCGGCCAGCAGAGCCAGCGCCAATGCCAGGGCAATTGCCAATACCATCATCACGGGTTTGCCGCAAAATGTTTTCTTCCTGTTAATGTTCATCTTTATCCTCCTTAAATCCCCTTTAATTTGTCTTTCTTTCTTAACCTGGTCCATTAAAACTATTCCAACAGCGATTCAAGTTTGGAAAAGAGATAGTTGACGCTTGTATCGTAGTATAGAAAGTCGTCAATTCTTTTTTCCCTTTTTGCCTGTATAGCTGCGCGGCAGGAACTGGCGTCGCTTTCGGAACTTAAAAGAACCTGTTTGCATCCCGGAAGCTCTTTCCTGATGGCATCACAGATGGAAAGGCACTTTTCGGCCGAATGCCAGCTGCCCGATTCCGGTATCTCCACCATAACGACAGCCGGTCTGCAGCTTATTGCCGTTACAACAGCCAGGGCATAGTTTTGATCGGCCCAGAGTTCAAAGCACCTGTCGGTTTTTGCTTGTGCAATCAAAGCATCCGCTAACATTTTCCTGCTCATAATCAGCAGTATCTTTTCCCTTCCCAAAACATGTCACCAACCTCCCGAACAGCAAATTTTCCAGACATCACAGCAACTGTTCAGACTTA
>CAZQEV010000309.1:0-1781 GCA_964592135.1 uncultured Syntrophomonadaceae bacterium | reverse complement strand
TACTCGCTCAAAATTTATTTTGTAACCCACCTGCTTTAGCAGGTGGTAGTTTAGTAGCAGTGGCTCTCGTATAGCGCGCTAAGTGGCTCTAAGAGTGCGCTCAAATGGCTCTAAAGCTCCGCGCAGGTGGCTCTAGAACGCCGTGTTTCCCACCATATTCGGAACGATACTGTAAGTTCGGAATTTACAGCCTTTGCTCGTAGTATCGGTGTCACTGTCACTTTCCATGGCCTGCTCCATACACATATCACGCTACTTCTTGGGGCCGGTGTCCCGGATATTTATGTTGCCCGGCGGGCTGGACACCAAAAGCCTTCGACAACTACCGATAAATATGGCCATGCAGAAAAAACGATAGGGCCGAATCTGGCGGTTGTTTTTCACGCTGTTTTGGCTCACGCCAGGCAATTAAAATCGAGCAATACACCCAATGCCGAGAAACCAGTGGAAATAAATTGGCAACATTAATTCCAAACGGTCTCTTCACGGTCTCTCTTTTGTGGTTTGGCTGTTTCGGTGGAAATTTGGCAGAGTATGTAAAAACGCTGAAACCCCTGGGGTACAAGGGTTTCAGCGCATCAACCTCATAAAATAATGGTGCGCCTGGGAGGATTCGAACCCCCGGCCAGTGGATTAGAAGTCCACTGCTCTATCCCCTGAGCTACAGGCGCACGCACCTATTATATTACCCCGGCGTGGGTGAAAAATCAATACAAGAGTTTGCACCCTGCTGTTTTTCTCACGGCAGAAAAACTTTTTTAAACTGGTTGGGCCGGCACTTTCGTTGGCAGGAGTAATACCAATAATCAAGAAATATATACACAAATAACATAGACAGGGGCTCCACTTTCTATTTTATCATTGTAAGGGAGGGTAAATGAGATATGGAAGGTCCGATCTTGGCAGGTGCGGAACCTTTTGCTTTTCCAGGGGGTGACACTGGCTGTCTGCTGGTGCATGGTTTTACGGGGAATCCCTCAAGCATGCGGCCTATGGGAGAATATCTTGCGGAACAGGGTTTTACCGTAGTGGGGCCGCGGCTTAAGGGGCACGGGACAAGGGTGGAAGATATGTTCGATAATACTTATCAGGACTGGATCGCTTCTGCCGAGGCGGGGCTGGAGGAGATCAGGGGACAATGCCGCAGGGTTTTTGTGGCCGGACTCTCCATGGGGGCGACGCTGGCCATGCATCTGGCTTACAGCCATCCCGACACGATCAAGGGTGTGGCGCCTATTTGCGGCCCGGTCTTTATGAAGGATTTCAAGCTCGTTTTCCTCCCGCTGCTGCGCCTGTTCACAAAAACTGTGCCCGGGATCGGCAGCGATATCAAAGATCCCGCAGTTACGGAGCTCTCCTATGACAAAGTGCCGCTCCCGGCTCTGGGTGAACTGCTGAAGCTGTGCGCCGTGGTGAAAGAAGAGTTGCCGGGGATCAAACAGCCGGCGCTCATTTTCGAGTCCCGGGAGGATCATGTGGTCCACCCCTCCAACGCCACCTATATTCTTGAGCATATCGGATCGGCTGAGAAGGAGCTGATCTGGTTGGAAAACTCTTATCATGTGGCTACACTCGATTTTGATAAGGAGTTCATTTTTGAAAAAACGGCGGAATTTATACGGCGGTATTCTTAAATTGCGGGGAGGCGATGACGATAACAGTGCGCATACTCTCTATCGATCAGGGTACCACCGGCACTACGGCGATCCTCTGGGATGAGCGGGGTCTGCCTCTTGGCCGGGCTGCCCGGGAACACCGCCAGTATTATCCGCAATCAGGTT
>CAZQEV010000308.1:0-1790 GCA_964592135.1 uncultured Syntrophomonadaceae bacterium | reverse complement strand
GATCCCGCGGCCTCCTCCATGTAATGCGTTGTGAGAAAGAGGGTCATCCCGCTTTCGAGCTGCAGCCCCCTGATGGTATTCCAGATGCTTTTCCTGGTCTGCGGGTCAAGGCCCGTGGTGGGCTCGTCGAGAAAGAGTATCCGGGGTTTCTGAACCAGGGCGCGGGCAATATCAACCCTGCGCTTTTGCCCCCCGGACAGTTTGCCGTAAGGGCGCTTTGCAATTTCACCGAGTTCCGTCGCCAGTATAGCTTCATCCACAGCCTTTCTGATCGCTTTTCGATCAGAAGTGTACAGCCCCGCCCTGACGGTAAGGTTTTCGCGAACGCTAAGCAGATCATCGAGTACATGATCCTGGAACACGATTCCCGTGATCTCCCTTATTTTCCGGCTTTCCCGCCGCAGATCGTAACCGCCGATGACACATTCGCCGCTGTTGAAATCCAGCAATGTACATAAGATATCAATGGTCGTCGATTTACCCGCTCCATTGGGACCCAAAAAAGAGAAAAGCTTGCCTCTTTCCACGTAGAAGCTGATATCATCCACGGCCGGCAGATTCCCGTATCTCTTTGTCAGACGGGTTACCTCGATCATCTTCTCCACGCTCGTCTCTCCTTTTACAATTAGCTCCTTCGCCTGTTTACCCGGGTCTGTTCTTTGGCTCCCCCTTTGGAAAACTGCACCGGTGTCCGGCGTACTCAGATTAATGCTTCACTTTGACTGCACTGTTTCCCTGCCGTATATAAACATAAACTTTTTTTCGGCTGCGTGCTGCAACGTGCAATTGACCTTGATTCCATAATTTGTTATAATGAAGTCAATTGTGACGGAGGTTAACGGGTATGAAAGAGAAAAACAGCGCTCTGCAATCAAGTCCCGGCCATGATTTAAAACCGGGCTTGGAACAGTTTGCGGTAAAATATGAGCTGGATCTGTTGGTCCTGCTGGGAAGTTACGGAACAAAACATTTTCTTCCCGGACGGAGCGACATCGATATCGCCTTTCTTTCCAGAAAACAGCTTCAACCGGATGAATATCTGCAGCTGATGGCAGAGCTGGGCGTCCTTTTCCACCATGACCGGCTGGACCTGATCGATCTGCAGAAGGCTTCACCTCTTTTTAAGTTCGAGATTGCCAACAAGGGAAGGTTACTTATCCAAAGTAAAGAGGGTTTTTTTGAGCGGTACAGGCTTTACTGCCTGAGGTACTATTATGATACCGCCAAATTCCGCGCTATGAAGGCGGAATACTTTCGGGAAAAGTTGGGAGTGCTGCGGAATGAACAACCCTTATCGTGAAATTGTGCGCGAAAAACTCTCCGCCCTGCAGTCCTATTACAGTGAGCTTACGGAGTTGCAGCAGATCACCTTCAGGGAATACCAGTCTAACCGCCTTTACAAAAGAACGATCGAGAGGCTGCTGCAACTGATTGTAGAGGCGGCAACAGATATCAACAGCATGGTGCTGAGGAACAGGGGCGAGGAAACACCGGTGGACTACTATTCCTCTTTTATCAAGATGGCGGAAGCAAGGATATTTTCCATGGATTTTGCCCGGGAGATAGCCCCCTCCACCGGCCTGCGGAACATTGTCGTCCATGAATATAATAAAATAGATGACCGCCTGGTTCACGGATCCATTCAAAGCACGATCAAGCTCTACCTCAGTTACATGGAATACTTGAAAGACTATCTGGAAAGCGAAGAGCCATAACCCTGCTGCAGCTTCTATCTCCGCCCCTTTGCTCACAACCGGTCATGCACCAAAAACAGATTTATGCTCTTCGCT
>CAZQEV010000307.1:0-1792 GCA_964592135.1 uncultured Syntrophomonadaceae bacterium | reverse complement strand
GCTTGCCTCCCTGATGCTGAGAGGCGCCATCCTGCCCCGGTGCCTCTCGATAAAACTGCGCACCCAGGCAGGGTCTGTTTTGCTGTATTCCCGCAAGCTCCAGCCGATAGCTTTATTAATAAAGAACTCCTTCCGGCCAAAATTGTTAACAATGATCCGCTCCAGAAGATCCCTGTCTGTCTTCTCTTTCCACATAAGCTGGTAGTCAACAGCAATCCTGCGCAGCCAGATGTTATCGTCCGTGCTCCACTTTAAAAGGATATCCTTCACCTCCGGGAAGCGCAGTGCAATATTGCCGATGATCACATCAATGCCGTCAACAGTATCCCACCATGATTTGTTGACCGCCAGTTTGCGCAAATTCGGGATGTCATCTTCTGTCAGCGTGCCCTTGAGCCTGTTCAGATAATCAACGGCCAGATAGTGAAATTCACGTTCCGGCTGTCGCCAGCATTTAAAAATAAATTTCCAGTCAACAGCCCTTTGATCCATGCTTTTAAAAAAACCTCGGGACAGTTTCCGTCGTTCGGGTGTGGAAATACCGAGAAAGGGGAATTGATTGCGCATATAGGCGCTCATGGCAACAGCTTTTTCGGGGTTCTCCGCCGACCTGAAAACTTCAAATATATCCATCGCTATCCCTCCCGCCCGGCCATAATGCCTGCCGGAAACCAGTTACCCCTTCTGTACGACCTACTTTACCGATACGCCATCCAGCCTACTTGCTGTTTTTTTCTTTTTCGGCTCCGGCACTTTAAGGACAGGTAAAAGGACGACAACGACTTCTTTAACGAGACCTTGGTTATCAATATCGAGAACACGATGCTCTTGTTAATGAACAGTATGAGCATGACCCTTCTGTGCATTTGTCAGGTAAAGATGTAAAACCCTGCCCGTAAAGGGGCCCGGTAAACCGGCGCTACATATCATTAAAGATACTGTGATCAGGCTTTGGCATATTCAGCGGCCTGCTTGCCCGTTATATGTTCTACATCGATGGCAATAAGATAAGCCCGCGTACATCCCGTTATTGTTTTTTGTTTATCTTCCTCAGATTGATCCCCTGAATACTTTTCAACCAAAGCCTGGAAAGCCTCCAGCCGCTCATCGTCTTTGACAATTCGTGCCCTGCCAAAAGCGATTACGCTGCGGAAATAAGAAGTGTACTCTGCACTTATTATCTTGTCTTCGTCTATTACAGAAAAGGACACCCTGGGGTGCTTCATAATCGCTTCGATCTTATGGCCGGTTTGCGCTGAATGAAAATAGATCTTGCCATTGAAGTAAACATAGCTAAGCGGAACTGCATAAGGATAACCTTCATCGCCCAGGCAGGCCATGACTCCGCTTGTGCATCTCTCCATTACTGCAATAATTTCATGGCCTGGTAATGACTGCCGCCCTCTTTTCATTGCCCGGAACATTGCCCATCCCTCCGCTTCGATTGTAGCATTGTAACCGTTGAGTCGCCCACTGCCATGCTCCTATCCGGCAGCATCTCCATTTATCAGTATTTGACAGGTTAATTGGATCATCCTGCCACAAAGGAATTTGTCTGCTACTTGCCGTGGGCTTACAGCATACAAGATTTCAGCCTTTGCATCGTGCGAGAATCGAGGTTCTAATGTAACAGCGGTATCGATATCCTTCCTCAATAAAATAGCCGATGAATCTATCCGCCTTTATGCAGAAATCATCAGCTTTGTAAGCGGTTTCGGCAAAGCCGGGGGAGTACCTCTTTCCCGTTTATCATTACAGCACAGGCACAATCTTCTTTTCAACTATTGGGCTC
>CAZQEV010000306.1:0-1792 GCA_964592135.1 uncultured Syntrophomonadaceae bacterium | reverse complement strand
TCGCCGGGGATGTACGCATAGGAGCCTTCGCGCACGGCATGGTCGGCGCCGTCAAGATGGATGACCCCTTCTCCGCTGACAATCCAATTTATATGCGGCCAGGGATGGCGGTGCCGTGGTGAGCTGCAACCGGGCTCCAGGGTGAAGACCCGCAGCACGTAGTCCTTCCACCCTTCAGCATGAGAGATGGGCACCTGCTTGCTCATTCCTGTAATGCCTTTTAAATTGACGGGACTGGTTTTGCATTTGTCGATATGGCCGACGATCATTACCGAAAAACCTCCTTTCAGTTCCACCGGTTTTCCTTGCCCTCAGGCGAAAACATCTTTCAGGGCCACTTTCAGGCCGGGGAAGGCCGCAGAAGTGGCCTGCTCGTTGCTTTTGAACGTAAGAACTTTATCGATACTATAGCTTTCAAATAGGTAGATTAGAATCTCTCCCGAAGCGGTGTTTACAACCCAGTATTCCCGGACACCGCTTTCCATGTACAGGTCCAGCTTCTGGACCAGGTCTTTGCTCCTGGTGGACTCGGAAAGTACCTCCACCACCAGGGTGGGGGTGCCGGTGTACTTGCCTTTTTCGTCAATATTCTCCCGGTCGCAGATGACCAGGATGTCGGGCTGGACAGAGTTAACCTTTTTATCATCGCCAAGGCGGTAGAGGACTACATCAAAAGGAGAGACCAGCGGTTCACACTCTTTACCCCTGAACCACAGGCTAAAGGCGACGAAGATTTCACTGACTGCTTTCTGGTGTGGGTAGAGAGGCGAAGCCGGCAGGATAATTTCTCCGTCAATGTACTCGTAGCGGTTTTCACTTTCCGCCGTCATTTTCAAGTATTCCTCGTAGGTAACCCTGATCCCCCGGGTTTGGTCTCGGGGGGCGCCTTCGCTGACGATCCACCGGCCCAGCCTTTCTTCTTCGGTATAGGGCAGCAGTTTGGCAACCTTCTTGCCGTTTTTTGTAATTACAATCTCTTCGTCCCGGCAAAGTTGAAGATATTTGCCGAATCTGTTTTGAAAGTCTGTGGTTGTGACGATCATGGGAGTCACCTCCAGGATGATTTAACGGATAAATTATAGATCCCGGATTGGCTAATGTCAATCAATGTTGGCTAATAAAGGTGCGCAGAATAGCTAAGAATAGCTAAGACCACACATTATAGGGATCCACGGGCTCTTGGCTTTCTGCCGCCCTCCGCTTTGAAGGGAAGTAAAAAAAGACGCTGGAGCGCCTGAAAGATCGTGCCGGCATCAACCAGATCTCCCCAATATGCGGAAAGTAAATGAAATCGGGCGGCCCGATGAGCCGCCCCGATAAAAATCAGGAGTGGCAGTAAAGCGCTTTTTACAGCTACATCAGCAGCGCTTTGAACAGGTAGGCAAATGCGATGCCGAGTAAGTTCCCTGTGGCGTAACCGAGTAATCCTGATGTGATGCCGGAGATGACCACTTTTTGATTTTTAATGGCGCCGGCAACTACAGGTACATAGGCCGGTGAGAAGACTGCCCCGGCATTTGTGATGAGCATGGTATCGACATCAATTTTAAAAAGTTTGCAAAACAAAACGTGAAGAAAAAAACCCAGGTAAAGGACAATTACACCGAAAAGGATGATATAGAGCATGTTCGGTTCTGCCAATGCTCTCAGATCAGCCTGGGTGGCAATGGAAAAGGCAAATATCATCAGAATATAGATCCCGAGGTTAAAGGCAGTATCCAGCTTCCGCAGTTTGGGGAAAAAGGAAATCACAATGCCCAGGATAGAAACTGACACTATGACCACTGTTGCT
>CAZQEV010000305.1:0-1794 GCA_964592135.1 uncultured Syntrophomonadaceae bacterium | reverse complement strand
GGGTCCGCGCATCCATGATCACCAGGTCCGGCTGCACCGCCATCCCGATCTCGGCTACCTTCTCCTGCAGATGCTCCCGGTGCAGGGAATACCTTTCCAGGGGATGCATAAAACCCACCGCCAGCTTGAGAGCGCCGGTAAAGAGGGCCAGCGAATGGGTCTTCAGGTTGGCCAGGGCAACAATGCATTCCGCCTCTAAAGCCGCCCGGGGGACGGTCACCTGCGCCAGGTAACGGCCCTCCACCGGCACGCTGACCCAGGGCCCGTCGTCAAAACAGATCAACCGGGCCCGCCCCGCCGGCGCTTTATGCAGCCCTGCTTTTTTTAGCTGCCGCTTTGTCGGAAGAGCGGGTATTCCCGAGCAGTCGCCGGCAACCACCTCCCGCGCGCCCAGGCGCAGCAAAAGGTCGCTTACCGTGCGTAGCATCACGGGGCAGACCGAGGCGGGGTAGGGATCGGCTGTATTCAGGTTGTATTTCAAAAGCACCTTTTTGCCCGAAATCAGCGGCGCATATTTTTCCTGCAGCAGTCTTTCCAGGTTTTCCACCGCCTGTTCCAGGCCGGTGGAAGTGTCCAGCCGGTAGACCGCCTCCGGTGCCGCACCCTTCTCTTTGGGCAGCTCCCGGCGCAACCGCGGAGCGCCTGTTCCCGCGATGACCATTTTTTGCAGCACCCGGGGTTTGAACAATTTGTTTTTCAACCGGCGAATCAATATGAGAGATTTAGGCCCTGTTTTCACCGCTCACCATCCTTTCCACCAGGTTGGAGAAGCAGTCCATATCAGTACCGAAATGGATCCGATAACAGCGGACCTGTTGTAGAAAGGGCATCAGGAAGTTGAACTTTTGAGTAGCCATCCCCGGATCAAAGCCGCCCATGGTGACGGGGAAAAGGTCGGCCACAGCGTGGGAAGGTTTAATCCGCTCCAGAGTGCTTTCGGCTTTTCCCGTTTTAACAAAGGTGATCAGGAAATCCGCTGTTGCGGTGGGGGCGTGCCGAAGACCCGGTGTAGCCGAGGCTTTGTAGTAGCGTTCCCCACACACCTCGACATAGGGTTTTTCTGGCAGCAGTTCGGGGAAAAAGCGGGCCAGGTCCTCCCTTCTGAGCTTGATCATGTCGGAAAGGGTAAAACAATGATATCCGCCCTTCTCCTGCAGGAGCAGGACCTGTTCATCATTTAGAAGAGGGTGCCCCCGCCTGGCCAGGGCCAGGGCCGCGGTGGATTTACCGCTCCCGCTGGGACCGGTAAAGAGGAATCCCCTTTCGCCCATCCGGACACAGGAGGCATGCACTGAACAAAACCCTTCTTTCAGCAGCAGCCTGTTCAGCGCATTGAATCCGAAGAACAGGTCCGCGTAAAAGGGATCTATCCCTGCATCGGGGTAGAATAACGCCCGGCCACTGCCCTGTCCGCTCTCCAGCCGGCTTCTCCCGAAACCGGGCATGTTGCTCCACCGTATACCATCGCGCAGGAACAGCTCATAGGGTATCTCCCGATCCAGGAGCAGGCTCGTCTGCAAACGCCTGCACTCTTCACCGGGCAGGGGGAGCAGCCGCTCCGCTTCACTTTCCTCTGTTTCCAGCAGCTCCAGGTATATCTCCGCGGCTTCGAGACCCTCTCCCCCGGGCAGACAGAGGTATTTCTCCAGGGAAGCGAGACGTCGCCGGCTGTTCGATGCAATCTCAATATCAGTGCGGTGGATTTTGAGCCGCAGCCTGAGCAAATCTTTCAGAATGGCCAAAGGATCATCCCTCCATGATAGGGTTGTACCGGGCAAGCATGGCGGGAAGCTC
>CAZQEV010000304.1:0-1798 GCA_964592135.1 uncultured Syntrophomonadaceae bacterium | reverse complement strand
GCCCTTCCACCGCCTGGGGCACGGCAAAGGGAGCTGAGAAACAGAACATGGCCATCCCGAAGAGAGCGAGGCTGGCGCTGCCCACGGGTCCCATAAGTGGAACAGACTTAAAAGGCACCGTAAAGGAACCTGCAGCCAAAAGCAACAGAATGGCTCCCAGCGCTGCCACAGCGTATTTTTCACTGATCCCCAGCACCTTCAGACCGAAGGCGACAACGCCGGCAGCAACAAGATAAAAAAGAACCTCACAGACCTGCAGAGGCCAGCCAGTGAGATCGACCAGTATTTCCCCCGCCCCGACGATATAGGCAGCCTGGCTGACTAAAAAAACCAGCACCAGGAGTGCGAAAAATAACCATACCCACACTTTCTCGAAGCGTCCCTTGAAAAGGTACTTACGGAAAATCTCCACAACCTGGACGCTTCCCCCTTCGCCCACGCAGAGCTCGGCGATCATCAGATGCATGAGCAGCGAAAAAAGGTAGGCCGCCAGCATGATCATTACAACCGCGGCCGCCCCGTTCAGCGAAGCAAGGTAAGGTACGGCCAGGATACCCCCGCCCACCCCGTATCCGGTGATGATACAACTGGCTTCGATCAATGTCAGCTTTTTTTGCGACGTCATAAGTATCCTCTCCCGTTCTGTTTTCTATCAGCATTTACTCTGTTCATAATTCCAAAGTTTCCAGATCGGTCTGGTTTTTTCCTGCCTGGGGCTTTCCGGAACCATTTCATGCAGACTGAAAGGGGTTGTCGTATGCAGATTGATTTGATCATAACTGCAGCGGTGTACACTTCATGCAGAAATTGAATCCGCGACCGCAGCATGTCGGCAGCTGCCGTTGAGAGACACCGGGGCTATCGCCCCTGTCTTGTTGATCATGAATGTGCCGATATAGCTCTTGTCATAGGCTCCTAAACACTGCATGCCCATTTTTTCGGACACATCATCGCCCGGATCGACTTCACGGACAGCGGATACCGTTGAGAGAATCCAGATAACTCTGGGTCGCGTTTGCCGCTACCTTCGCCGACCCGCGCCTGCTGTCCGCAGGTCCCCACTCATATAATTCAGAGCCGGCACCCTGAATTACGGTGGGGAGCACTCCCCGGTATTTTTTGATCCGGTAGATGCTCCAGAGCCGCCCCTTGAGCATCCTTGCCAGCCAGATCTCCTGATCCGAATCAATGAGCAAAACAATCCCGATTAATATCCATGGTCAACATGTTTCCACTGACCACCTCTGTTTCGTACTAAAATCCAATTCCAACCATCATATGTGCTGTTTGGGTTGAGCGAACCATCGCCACCTGATGAGTCTACATCAAAAGAAGACAATAAAACTATGACTTCATCTGCATCATTTCTATCTGCCCAATCTTGATAATCCCTGGAAGTCTCATCACCAGCATAATAGATCTCCTTTAAAGTACAGCCTTTCCAACCCTTACCAAACTCTTTTTTGATAGTATTAATAGCGGAATTAATATCATCAGATGTATATATCTCTGATGCAACATCTATCATATTGACATTCTTAATATTCCCGCCACATGCGCTCAAGCTAAAAGCCATTACCACACATACCAGAAAGATGATCATTCTCTTCACGTTTGTTACCTCCATAAATGTTTGTCTTTAAGAACTGTAATATGATAAGTATAACTTGTGTGAGCACGCCAAACCCAGGAGAAACGTTCATCAATAATTGAACCCCTTCCAGGGAACGCCAAAAAAAGATCTCCCTATTAATTCTTCGATTTGCAATCTATCCTGTTCTGACGGATATTCAATGAC
>CAZQEV010000303.1:0-1800 GCA_964592135.1 uncultured Syntrophomonadaceae bacterium | reverse complement strand
ATGCATTGTTACGTTGAAGGGTTTTTATATATAAACGCGAAATACAAGTAAGAGGTATTGTTGATATCAAAAATTTAAGCAATTACTTACCGGGCAAGGTGAAACATCATTGATCGTAGGCATACCGCAAACTTTATCCTTCTTCTCATATTATCCACTGTGGAAAACTTTCCTGGAAGAACTGGGTGTTAAAGTCGTTCTGTCCCGCCCCACCAATCGAGAAATTCTTGAATGGGGGATCAGGGATACGGTGACCGACGCCTGTATCCCCATCAAGATTTTTCACGGCCATGTCATGGATTTAAAAGACCGGGTCGACTATCTTTTCATTCCCCGCATGGTCAGTGTAGACGGCAGGGCAACATTTTGTCCCAAGTTTCTTGGTTTGCCCGATATGGTTCGCTATTCGGGGTCAGAACTGCCTCCGGTGATTGATTCCAGGATCGCATCAACCAGGTTTCGCAGCAGGCTCTTTTCATTTTTCAGGGATGTTGCCCGTCGGTTGCAGGTTAAATCAAAATCGAACTACCTGGCTGCAGGTTACAGGGCCTGCTGTAAACAGCGCCTTTACGAGCAGATGCTTCTCTCGGGGCTGCTTCCGTTAGAGGCCATGCAGCGGCTGGAAAGAAAACCGGGATCGGGGAGTGATGCCTTTGCCGCTGCAGTGGATCCTGGGAACATCGCCGGCGAAAAATTAAATATCGCTTTGCTCGGTTATCCTTACGTTCTTTATGATCCTTTTATCAGCGCAAATCTCTACCGGAGACTTGTGGATATGGGGGTGGAGCCCGTCACACCGGAGCTGGTTTCGCCCGGGGAGATGCACCGTATGTCGCGGGTGCTGCCGCAGAATTTTTTCTGGCACTACAGCAACAGGGTAAGCTGGAGCAGCCTTTACTACCTGGAGAAACCCGGAAGGGTGGAGGGGATCATTCATGTGACTGCCTTCGGTTGCGGCCCTGATGCCATGGTTGACAAATTTGTCGAGCTTGAAGCTAAAAAGAAAAGGATTCCCTTTTTAACCCTGACTATAGATGAACATACCGGCGAGGGCGGAATCCAAACCCGTCTTGAGGCTTTTGTGGATATGCTTCGGGCCGGCCGGGAGCTTTAAGTTAAGGGGGCGGACATGTCAATGGAGGGTTACCTGGGCATAGATGTGGGATCGGTCAGCACGAACCTGGTGTTGATCAACAGCGAAAACGAGATCATGGTTTCATTGTACTTGCGAACCCGAGGTGAGCCCATCAAGGTGGTGCAGGAAGGGTTAAAAGAGATCGGACGGAAGCTGGCCGGCTCCCCGGTCGAGGTCCGGGGAGTGGGCACTACCGGTAGCGCCCGCCATCTGACCGGAGTGGTGGTGGGGGCCGATGTGGTTAAAAATGAGATCACCGCCCATGCCGTGGCCGCGAATCTGGCTGCGCCGGGTGTGCAAACTGTGCTGGAACTGGGCGGGCAGGATTCAAAGATCATCATCCTCAGGCACGGTGTGGTTGCCGATTTTGCGATGAACACCGTTTGTGCTGCCGGGACCGGTTCATTTCTGGATCACCAGGCGGCGAGGTTGGGTATACCAATAGAAAAGTTTGGCGAACTGGCGCTGAACAGCGGGCATCCGGTCCACATCGCCGGGCGCTGCTCAGTGTTTGCTGAATCGGACATGGTCCACAAGCAGCAGGTAGGTTACTCTACAGAGGATATCATTGCCGGGCTTTGCGACGCTCTGGTTCGGAACTACCTGAACAATGTCGGCAAGGGGAAGGATATCAGGGCGCCAATCGTTTTTCAGGGAGGCGTGGC
>CAZQEV010000302.1:0-1803 GCA_964592135.1 uncultured Syntrophomonadaceae bacterium | reverse complement strand
GGCTGCGGGGGGGGGAAATTCGGCGCTTGACAGAGCTGACATTGCCCGGGTGGCCTCTGGCCGTAACAGCCTTGGCAATTCAGCTGGCCATCAAGGCCGGTTCCAACTGCGGGTGGGATTATGTTTTTATTGCTGCACCCTACCTGCACATTATTTCTTACGCGCCCCTGTTCTGGTTTGTTTACCTGAACCGCAACAACCGCGCTATGGTGCTCATAGGCTTGGGCCTTTTGCTTAACTTCATCGTGATCGCCTCCAACAGGGGTTTTATGCCAGTAAATCTTTCAGGGCTGGCGCCGCACCTGCAGGAGCAGTTCTCAAGTGGTGCGGGAAGCCCCCTGCATGCGGCTTTAACAGACAAAACTGTCTTTCCTTTTCTCGCCGATCAAATCCGACTAACATACGTCTTCAACAGGATAATCAGCATTGGGGATATTCTTCTGGCCCTGGGAATAGCTTTTCTGGTCCAGCACCACATGGTCATGAACTCTGGAACAACTGCCGTCGTTCCAAAGTCGTATCTACCAAGGTAGCCAAAGCAGGATTTGTCTTCACCAGTCTCAGCGGATAGGATTTCGTAGATGACGGAGACAACTTATAATTTGATTGTCCAATGCCGTTGCACCATTGATCACAGGGGGCCAAACAATGAATAGCTCTCGTCATATCCGGTGGGAGAACGACAGGCTTGTTCTGTTGGATCAGACACTCTTACCCGGCCAAATCGTCTTTGAAGAACTCAACACCTCGGAAGAGGTTTGGAAAGCGATCAAAGATATGAAGGTCAGGGGGGCGCCAGCCATAGGTATTGCCGCTGCTTACGGTCTTTATTTGGGAATAAAGGATCTTCCGGACCGCTGCAGTTTTGAAAGCTTTTATGAGGTATTGGAAGAAAGGTCCAGGTACCTGGCTGTCTCCCGGCCTACCGCCGTCAACCTTTTTTGGGCCCTGGAGAGGATGAAAAAGAGAGCTGCTGCCCATAAAGAGCTGACTGTAGCGGAGATCAAGGAAAGACTTTTGGCGGAAGCGATAGCCATTCATGAGGAAGACGGTGAGATTAATCGAAAGATAGGAGAAAACCTGCTCACACTGCTGGAAGATGGTATGGGCTTGCTTACGCACTGTAATGCCGGAGCTCTGGCCACCTCCCGGTATGGCACAGCAACAGCCCCCATCTACCTGGCCAAAGAGAGGGGCCGGCACTTCAAGGTCTATGCAGGTGAAACAAGGCCCAGGCTTCAGGGTTCAGCCCTGACAGCTTTTGAACTGCAACAGGCCGGCATTGACGTTACGGTGATTACCGACAGCATGGCTGCAGTGGTCATGTCCCAGGGGAAAATTGACGCTGTCATTGTCGGCTGTGACCGGGTGGCAGCCAACGGAGATGTTGCGAATAAGATAGGGACGCTGGGTCTTTCCATACTGTCAGGTTACTACCGGATCCCTTTTTATGTAGCAACTCCGACACCTACCATCGACTTGAAGAGTAAAAGCGGTGGCGATATTCCCATCGAAGAACGTGATCCCCGGGAGCTATCCCACCGCTTCGGTGTACTCACAGCGCCTGAGAATGTACACATATATAACCCCTCTTTCGATGTGACACCTCATGAAAATATCACCGCCATTGTAACAGAGAAGGGCATCATCTATCCGCCCTACCCTCAAAACCTGTGGAAAGTCTTTAAATCATGAGACTGAACCGGGCTCCAGGTCAAAGCTTTTAATTTTTCGCCATAATGTTGTTCTGCTGATGCCCAATAAATCTGCCGCTTTTTGCCGATTCCATTGCACCTCTTCGAG
>CAZQEV010000301.1:0-1806 GCA_964592135.1 uncultured Syntrophomonadaceae bacterium | reverse complement strand
AAAATAAAGAGATCCAAAAACCCCGAAGTGAACATGTTACTGGCTCTTTTCGCTGTTATGCTGGCTGGGCTGCTCGTTATCACCCTGCTGCTGGGTCTTGCAGGACGGCGCCATTTGAAGCAGGCCCTCATCGAGAATCATGCCGCCTCTCTGGGTATCATCGCCGAAAAATGCCCCGGAGTTGAAACCGACCTGATCGAGTCGCTCTTACATCCCGATCAGGAGGCGGTATCCCGGGGAAAAGAAATCCTATCAAAATACGGCATCGACAGAGGCGACCTTCATCTGGAAACCCCCCTGATGCAGGATTTATTCCGTTACAACTTGATCACCCAGCTGCTTATCCTCCTGCTTGCCGGCGCCGCCTTCGCTGCGGCTGCCCTGCTTTTCCTGCGGAAACAGTACGGGCAAATCCGGGGGCTCACCCGCTACGCCGGGGAGATCAGCCGGGGGGACTACTCCCTGGAAATCCGGGACAACCGCGAGGGCGATCTCAGCATCCTCAAAAATGAGATCTACAAAATTACCACGCTGCTCAAAGAGCAGGCCGGTGCGCTCCAGCAGGAAAAAGAGCTACTCGCCGACTCCCTGGCCGATATATCGCACCAATTGAAAACCCCGCTCACATCACTTTCGGTGCTAAACGATCTGCTGTCGGATAATCCCGAAGAGGAAAACAGGACCCTGTTCCTGGAACGGATGCGGGCCCAGCTGCAGCGGATCGAGTGGCTGGTCAGCTCTCTATTAAAACTCTCGCGGCTCGATGCGGGGGCGGTGACCATGAAAAAAGAGCGGATCCCTGCAGGCGTTCTTGTGCAGAAAGCCCTGACCTCACTGGTCCTGCCGCTGGAGATCAAGGCGCTTGATGTCGGCCTGGCGGGCGACGAGGGCGCCTGCTTCACCGGCGACCCGGAGTGGAGCCATGAGGCGCTGGTCAATATCATCAAGAACTGCATCGAACACACCCCGGAAAGGGGGCGCCTGCAGATCTCCTTCGAGGGGAACCCCATCTATACCGCCATCCGGGTAGCCGACAGCGGCGCCGGGATTGCACCCGGGGATCTGCCCCACATCTTTGAACGCTTTTACAAGGGTAAAAACGCCGCCCCCGACCAGGTGGGCATCGGCCTGGCCATGGCCCGGGCCATCGTGGAGAAACAGGGCGGCGACATTACCGTGAAAAGCGATCCCGGCAGCGGCTCAGAATTCACCATCAAATTCTACCGTCAGGTGTCACCGTAAATAACCGTCCCCGGCACAGAAGAACCCCCACCCTATCTCCCCCAAGGAGGAGGAAATAACCGGTGAGTCAAAGTGTCCGTCCCCCTGACTCACAACATGGTCATATGCCGCTAAACCCCTTACTTTTACTGCGGGTGACGAAACTGTCACCAAAATAGTCACAGCAGTGTCACCCTGGAGGGATACAATATAGCCATCAAAAGAGAAGGAGTTCTTATTTATGGAAATTTTACGGGTTGAAAACCTGTCCAAGGTCTACGGAAGCGGCGCCGCCCAGGTCAAGGCCGTTGACGGTGTCACTTTCGGCGTGAAGAAAGGTGAATTCGTCGCCATTATCGGCGCCTCCGGCTCGGGCAAGTCGACGCTGCTGCATATGCTCGGGGGCGTGGACCGCCCCACCTCGGGCAAGGTATTCGTTGAAGAGACAGAGATCTACAGTCTAAATGAGACGAAGCTGGCCATATTCAGGCGCCGCCAGGTCGGCCTGATCTACCAGTTCTACAACCTGCTGCCCATTTTAAATGTGGAGGAGAATATCACTCTGCCGCTGCTGCTAGACGAGAG
>CAZQEV010000300.1:0-1831 GCA_964592135.1 uncultured Syntrophomonadaceae bacterium | reverse complement strand
CCCCGGCCGGCACGGGTCTGGAAGGTACAGATCCCGCCTCCTTGCCGGAGGTCAAACCATATATCTGCAAACATTACTTAGCCAGTCAGCGCTCCGGGAGCGTCTGCAGGTGCTGTAATCTGCCCCGTTGAACAAAAAGGAAGTTGGATTCAACAAGACGGAGGGTGGATGCAGCCGCCTCTCCAGCTTTACATGTGAGTTCCAGTTGCTAGTAATATATGGTTCTAATGATCAGGGCTATCATCAAGAAGAGCCCGGCCGGGAATAACCGGCCGTGCCTCATTACTGGAAGGAGTTGCC
Source organism: uncultured Syntrophomonadaceae bacterium (assembly GCA_964592135.1). Lineage (GTDB taxonomy): Bacteria > Bacillota > Dethiobacteria > DTU022 > DTU022 > JAAZIN01. The sequence continues at coordinate 1,531 of CAZQEV010000300.1, read as the reverse complement.
CCAATGAATGCAAGACCTGCTTTAAAACCTGAAAACCCCTCTTTCTCCTCAGGCCCCTGTGCCAAGCATCCCGGATTTAATCTTCAAGAATTGAAGGAAGCTCCCCTGGGCAGATCCCACCGGAGTGCTCTCGGCAAGTCTCGTTTATTTGAAGCAATCGCGAAGACGAAAGAGTTGCTGGGCATACCGGCTGAATATCTGGTCGGCATTGTCCCCGCTTCCGACACCGGGGCCGTGGAGATGGCTATGTGGAACCTGCTGGGTGAAAGAGCTGTGGATGTGATCTATTTTGAGGCATTTGGCAAGGGCTGGGCAGATGACATCATTAAGCATTTGAAATTGGAAGATGTGCGGGTCTTCTCTGCGGACTACGGTTATTTGCCCGACCTCAACCTTGTAAATTTTGACTGTGATGTTGTCTTTACCTGGAACGGCACCACCAGCGGAGTAAAACTACCCGGCGGCGATTTTATTCCACCGGACCGTGGAGGGCTCACCATCTGTGATGCCACCTCCGCTGTGTTTGCCATGGAGATGCCCTGGGAGAAGCTCGACGCTGTCACCTTTTCCTGGCAGAAGGTGCTCGGCGGAGAGGCTGCCCACGGCATGCTCGTGCTCTCGCCCCGGGCTGTGGAGCGAATCGAAAGCTATACGCCGCCCTGGCCGATTCCGAAAGTTTTTCGCCTGAAAAATGATGAAATGTTGATTAGAGGCATCTTTGAAGGTTCAACGATCAATACCCCCTCCATGATGTGCAACGAGGATTATCTCGCAGCTCTTGAGTGGGCTCAATCCATCGGGGGGTTGCCGGCCCTGATCCGGCGCAGTGAGAGCAATCTCAAGGTGGTCGAGAATTTTGTGGCAGAGCATGATTGGATCCACTTCCTGGCTTCCGATCCGGCAATTCGTTCAAATACCAGCGTCTGCCTGACAGTTGATCTGCCCCTGGAAAAGCTTCAAAGTATGATCAGACTTCTGGAAGAGGAGCAGGCTGCATATGATATTGCCTCTTACCGCGAGGCGCCGCCTGGTCTGCGCTTCTGGTGCGGCGCCACTGTAGAGCAGTCCGATCTGGAGCTGGCGATGGAGTGGCTGCTCTGGGCCTACCGGGAGGTTTTGTGATCGGGAAGTGGCAACCCCTCTGGAGAGGCAGCCCTCGTCATGCCGGGCCCGACAGCGCTCATGCTCATCTTTCCGCAGTGGCAGGGTTCCGGAGACAACAAAAATAGGCACAGCGCAAACCGCAGGCAACGGCAGGCATGGTAAATGTAAAACAGTATTGACATCAGCTCCTTTCCTGCTATAATAGTAATGTCAAGGTAATTTGACATTACTCGCAAGGGGAGGATGATCTTTATGAAAGGATGCTTTAGAAGGTTCGGTTTTCGCCCTGCCGATGAGATGGAAATGGAGATTTCACTAAAATCCCTGCGCTGGTCTTCCCTTTATTCGGGGTGCGCGCTTTTCGCCCTGGTCGTTTATGAAAAAGTCACGACCGGCGAAATGGGTTGGGCTTTTTTTATCCTTATCA
>CAZQEV010000299.1:0-1840 GCA_964592135.1 uncultured Syntrophomonadaceae bacterium | reverse complement strand
ACCGGGTGGGAGTCCACCCTGATCCCCTATTACCGCTTCTATGTGGAGATCCCCGGGATGGCCATGGGGGAGCGTAAAACCTACGGGGCCTACTATGTCCCGGCCGTGGAAGACAGGTACATTCAAAACATGCCCCTCTGGGATGGGAGTTTTAATTGAACAGGGCGCTGAAAATACCTGCAGCATAACGCATGTGTTTACCCCGGCTCGAAAACTGTGTGCAAATTCCGGGCACCGTCATCATCGTCAAAGAAAAAACATGGTGAAAGCATTGAATTAATGCCCTTCCCGGTCTTTATAACGGTGATCCCGCTTTGAGGAATCACTGTTGGGCGGGACATGAGCCGCCGCTACCCCAAAATAGGACCCCCCGGATTTGTCAAAAGCACTATTCTTGTCATTCTTCTGAGCGCTTCAGGATCCCATGGGTTTACCGCAGCGAGCAGCACATTTACGCCACCGTGCAGGCAACCCCTGGACCGTGATCTGTTTCATCAGAATTTGTGGATGGGGCCGGCCTAAACTTTGCTGTTCCCCGCCAATATATCTTCCCGAAAAGCCTGGCGCGCAGGCAAGCGCTTTTAATTGCATCCCCGGCAGGTATTGGATGGAATATTGTCGAAAGTCAATTTATATCGACTACAATTTTGCTTTCCTGGAGGAAGCCAGGTGCAGAGAGACATCATTTAAATGGCTTCCCCGCTCAAGGTGCAGCTATAAGTGACCCTGGGAGAGGGGTAGTAGATTGAAGAATGAGATTACCCTGTGCCCTACTTGCGGCGCCGGCAATAGAGCCGGGGACAACTTTTGTGCCAAATGCGGTTGCGTGCTCCGGTATGCCACCGGCCAGATCGAGGCGCAGACGGTGCTTGAAGATCGTTATGTGATCGTAGATCTCCTGGGCCGGGGGGGGATGGGCGCGGTCTACCTGGCCCTTGACCGCCGCCTGAACAACACCATGGTCGCCATAAAAGAGATGAGCACAGCGGCACTGGGGCCGGGGGAATTGGAAAAATCGGCGGAATCTTTCAAGCAGGAGGCATCAATACTGGTCGGCCTGCGCCATCACGCCCTGCCCCGGGTTAGTGATTTCTTTTCAGCGGGTGAAGATCGCTGGTTTCTGGTAATGGACTATATCGAGGGGGAGACGCTGGAAAATGTGGCGCAGCGGCGGGGGAAAATACCCCAGGCAGAAGTGATGGACTGGGCCCGGCAGCTTTGTGATGTGCTGGGCTATTTGCACCGCCTGATCCCCCCTGTGATTTTCAGGGATCTGAAGCCCTCCAACATCATGCTGACTGCCGGCAACGAGATCAAACTCATCGATTTTGGGATTGCCCGCCTTTTCAAACCTGGTGTCTCATCGGATACTATCTCTTACGGTTCCATGGGCTTTGCCCCTCCCGAACAGTTTGGCGAGGGACGGACTGATCAGCGCTCTGACATCTTCGCCCTTGGGGCGATCATGCACTTTCTTTTAACCGGTATCTCACCGGCTGCCGAGCCTTTCAAATTCAAACCGCCCGATCAGCCGGCAGGGGTATCGTCGGACCTGAGCGCGCTGATCATGCAGATGCTGGAGCTGAACCCTTGCAACCGCCCCCAGGATATTGGCGAAACAGCGGTGCGCCTGGCAGGCATGGGGGCGGCAGGCGGGAAAACAATAAAGGTGGACGCTCCTCCCGCCGGAAGCCTTACTGTCCCGATGACGGGCGAGCAGCCTTTGGCTCAACCCGCAAAAGGGGGAGCAAATCCTTTCCCCCGTTGGGTCGTAGCCCTGCTTGTACTGGGGCTGTGCATCGTCGGGGTGATAATTGCAGGCATGGCCGGCCTTTTCAAC
>CAZQEV010000298.1:0-1840 GCA_964592135.1 uncultured Syntrophomonadaceae bacterium | reverse complement strand
GTGGAACGGATCGGGACAGTTACTGAAGAAAAAGGTGAAATGGCGGTGGTGCATTTGCAGCGCCACCTCTCCTGTGAAAATTGCGGCCGCTGCGGCGGTGTCCTCAGCGCTGAAGACCGGCGCGAGCATTATGTTGAGGTGCTCAACCCCATTGGGGCGTTATCCGGGCAGAAGGTGCTCATTGAAATGGATGACCGCCGGGCGATGTTCATCGCTTTTATGCTCTACCTTGTGCCTCTGGCGGGACTGGTGGCGGGCATTGTCTTGGGGCTAAAAATATCCGCCGGATTTGGCTGGGCAGGCCGCAAAGAACTGTTCGCCGCAGGGATGGGTTTTACCCTGATGGCACTGATCTACGGCGGGATCAGCCTCTGGGACCGCCGCGTCAAAAAAAGCGGCCGCTACCGGCCGGTGATTTCCGCGCTGGTCAAGGAAGAGATGCTCGAAGGGGCTACAGATTAACAGGTTTGCGGATAAAGATTGGATAAAACATCGACTGGCCTCCCCCGGGCAGGGAACCATTTCAGCTGCTCCCGGGTCTGATCTGATGAAAGGACCTCGCTAAAGGAGATGGTTCCAATGCATGCACACCGTAAAATTTACCTGGCATTTTTGCTGCTTGCGGCGCCGGCTTTGATGTTCTCTGCCGGATGTGGGACAGGCGGTGATGGAGGCGATCCTGTCAGTCTTCTTCCCCATAAGGTCTCTGCAGAGCCGGCAGATCACATCGATGAGAGGCTCGTCGATGGGAATACCGCTTTCGGCCTTAACATCTTCCGCGATCTCTGTAAGAATGATCCCCACAAAAACATCTTCATTTCCCCGGCCGGCATCTCCACAGCCCTGGCCATGACTGCAAACGGGGCTTCAGGGGAGACCCTGCAGTCCATGTTGGATGCGCTCCATCTGCAGAGCATGAACCTTAAGGAGATGAATGAGGCTTTTGCCGAACTGCAGAGCATTTTGCAAAACCCTGATCCCAAGGTGGAGCTTACTGCGGCTAATTCACTCTGGGTGCGCCAGGGCGTGGACTTTAACGAAGATTTCCTGCAGCGAAACGGCGACTACTTTGCCGCTGAAGTCAGCCCCCTGGACTTCAACGATTCCGGGGCTGTTCCGGCGATGAACCGCTGGGTGGATCAACAGACCAGGGGTAAGATTAAAGAGATCATTCAAGGACCCGTCGATCCCCTGACCGTGCTCTTCCTGATCAACGCTATCTATTTCAACGGGGCCTGGTCCGATGAGTTCAATCCGGACATGACCCGCGAGATCCCCTTCGAACTGCCTGATGGAACGGGGAGAAATCATCCTGTAATGTTCGGGGAAGGCAGCTACCGTTATTTCCAGGGGAATAACTTCGAGGCGGTGATTCTGCCATACGGAGAAAACAGGCGCATCGGCATGACCCTTTTTCTGCCCTCCCCGGAGAGTTCGCTTGCAGATTTTTACGAGGAGCTGACTCCGGAAACCTGGGCAGAATGGCAGCTTTCTTTTAAGGAGATGAGGGGTGAGGTCGGGCTGCCCCGATTCAAGTTTGAATACGAGGCTTCGCTGAATGCAAACCTGAAAAAACTGGGGATGGAGTCAGCCTTTGATCCGCAGCGCTCCGATTTCAGCGGGATGCGCCCCACCCCGCCGGAACTTTTTATCAGCAATGTCCAGCATAAAACTTATGTGGATGTCAATGAGATGGGCACCGAAGCGGCTGCAGTTACCTCGGTGGAGTTTAAAGTCACATCAGCACAGTTGGACAGCTTCAGCATGGTCATTGATCGGCCTTTCTTTTTTGCCATCACCGACCAGAAGACGGGGACCATTCTTTTCATGGGCCAGGTTA
>CAZQEV010000297.1:0-1845 GCA_964592135.1 uncultured Syntrophomonadaceae bacterium | reverse complement strand
AAACTTGCGGGCTCTGGCTCAGGCCCTTCTCGGCAGATGACCATTTATACCCATGACCGCATATCAGGCAATTCTTTGCTTGCTAGATGAAGTTTGTTTAAAAATACTTGCAGGCTGGTCTGTGGCAAAACCATCAAAGATTCGCTTAATCGGTTCCGCATTCTTTTGAAAGACTCAGTATCACTGTTATCGATTTACTGTCAGCAACACCTGGAAGGGGAGTTCAACAATTGAAATTAAAATTTAAGGGGAAAAACCGATGGAACGCAATCAGGTAATTATCTCCAGCGGTGTTCTAAAATTGGAAGGGCGCATGGTAATACTACCGTATGCAGGGGCGGCAGCAGGAGTGGTGATCTGCCATCCCCATCCACTTTACGGCGGCAGCATGGATAACAATGTTGTCCATGCCATCAGCAGCGCCCTGGCGGAGAAGGGGATAGCATCTTTGAGTTTCAATTTTCGCGGGGTGGGGCGAAGTGAAGGCAAGCATGACGGCGGACAGGGTGAAATTGACGACGCCCTGGCTGCCATTGCCTTTCTGGCGGAATACAAAGGGATCGATTCGGGTCGGCTGGGCCTGGCGGGCTATTCTTTTGGCGGCGCCATCGCTCTCGAAGCAGGGCTGCAGAGCAGCAAGGTAAAAGCTGTCGCCGCTGTCTCGCCGCCGGAGATACCGGACTTCGGTGCCGGAGACCGCCCCAGGCTAATCATCTGCGGCTCGGAGGACACCCTGATTCCCGCCTCCACCATCCTCTCGCAAAAAGAAAAGATCACCGGCCCGGATGGCGCCGGTGCGGTTGAAGTGATCAAGGGCGCCGACCATTTTTGGTACGGCTACGAAAAGACTGCCGCCGGCAGGATAGCCTCATTCTTCATGCAACACCTACCGGCGCTGGAAAGTTAATGTTGCTGTTTTGCTTAAAAACAAGAATTACAGCAAAAAAGAGCGACATCCAAGAGGCTCTCTGTAATAACCTGTCAGGATTCAGGAGTAGTTACTGGGTGAATAGAGAAGGGCATTGTTAATAATATTAGATCCAGGAGGTAGGTAACGTGGGAAAACTTATGTTATCCCCGCCGGTAATCAAAGGCGAGGTTACCGTGGAGGAGGCGATCTATGAGCGCATCTCCCGGCGCTGTTTTCAAAAGCAGGATTTGACCCTGGCACAGGCGAGCCAGCTGCTCTGGTCTGCCGGCGGACTGGGGGCAGCAGGGGAAGCGGGGCTCTCGCGCGCCGCTCCTTCCGCCGGGGCCACCTACCCGCTGGAGCTTTACCTGGCGGCAGGTGATGTGGAAGGGCTTGACGCCGGGCTCTATCATTACGATTTCCAGGACCATGCTCTACAGATGCTGCAGCAGGCTGATCTCAGGGCAAAACTGGCTCAGGCCTGCCTGGGCCAGAAAGTGGTGGCACTGGCGCCTCTTTGTATTGTCATTGCGGCTCGTTACGAAAGAACCACCCGGCGCTACGGTGAGAGAGGTTACCGTTATGTACACATGGAAGCGGGCTACGTTTCACAGAATATTTATCTGCAGTCCGAAGCAATGAAACTGGCTACGGTTGCCGTTGGCGCTTTCGATGACTCCGCGGTAAAAAAGATCCTGGCGGCTGAAGCAGCCCCCCTGCTGCTCATGCCGGTGGGGATTAGATGACACATTGCTGAAAACAGATCAAGGAAGATGGCAGCGACAGAAAACTACTCTTCTGCACCGCAAGGCGTGCCGCACTCGATCGGCAGATCTTTTAAAGTATTCCCAATTCATAAGCATCCTTACGTTGTTCAAGGATGCATTGTTACGTTGAAGGGTTTTTATATATAAACGCGAAATACAAGTAAGAGG
>CAZQEV010000296.1:0-1850 GCA_964592135.1 uncultured Syntrophomonadaceae bacterium | reverse complement strand
CGCTACAACACTTCCGGTGCGGCGCTCGTCTCCATTACCGATGTTGTCGACAGCCTCATTGCCATTGACAAGCTGATCTACAAGGATAAAACTGTGGACTGGAAGACACTGCTGCAGGCGCTGCAGTCTGACTTCCGCGGATATGAGACGCTGCATGCGAGGATTAGCACCAGGGTCCCCAGGTTTGGCAGCGATGCGGCTGAACCACGGCAACTGGCCCAGGAGCTCATCGATTTTATTTACGACTGCTACCAGGCTCATCGTAACTACCGGGGCGGTATCTACACCAGCGGTTTCTGGAGTATGTCGAACCATGTTGCTTTCGGGACTCTCTCGGGGGCGCTGCCCAGCGGTCGCCTCAAGGGGAAGCCTTTCACTCCGGGGATTACTCCATCGCCCGGTGTCACCGACGAACTGCTGCCCAATATCCATACCATCGCCGGGCTGGATCCGCTGAAGATGCCCAACAACATCGCCTTTAATGTGAAGGTGGCTCCGGGAGCGCAGGACAGCCATGTTGCTTTTGTTGAGCGGGTTACCGCCTATGCGAAGAGCTATTTTGAGCTGGGCGGGATGCAGATACAGTTCAATATCGTTACCACGGAGATGCTTAAGGAAGCAGTGGAGAGACCCGAGGATTACCGCTGGTTGCTGGTGCGCATCTCCGGCTACAATGCTTACTTTGTGGAGTTGAACAGGGATATGCAGCAGGAGATCATCGAGCGCACTGAATTCAACCTGTCCGCAGGGGGCCGGTAGGCATACCACAATCCGATCCCTTGAAGAGAAGCTCTAGAGAAAGGAGCAGAGATGGCAGCACTGGAAAACTTACGCCCGCTAATCGTTGATATCAAGCGCAACGCCCTGGATGACGGCCCCGGCATTCGCACAACCATCTTCTTTAAAGGCTGTCCCCTGGCCTGCGTCTGGTGCCAGAATCCCGAGGCGATCAAGAGCTACCGGGAGATCGCCTATTCGCCGGGGGACTGCCTTCTCTGCGGCGCCTGCGAAGCGGTCTGCCCCGGGGGAGCCATCGACCTGCGCCGCCGCCCCCGGCCGGTGGACCGGGCGCGCTGCCGCCGCTGCGGCACCTGCACCACCAGCTGCCCCGGCAAGGGGATCCGCCTGGTGGGCCGCTATTATTCTGCCGCTGCGCTGGCGGGGATCGTTGCGGAGGATCTCCCTTTTTACGAAAACTCGGGTGGCGGGGTGACCCTCTCGGGCGGCGAGCCGACGCTCTACCCCCGCTACCTGGAGACCTTCTTGCAGGCAGTAAAATTCAAGAGTATCCATGTTAACCTGGAGAGCTGCGGTTACTATGCCCGCCCCGTCTTTGAAAAATATATTTTGCCCTACCTGGATTTGATCTACTTTGATCTCAAGCTCATCCATCCCGCCGCCCACCGCCGCTACACCGGGCAGGATAACAACCGCATCCTCGACAATTTCAAAGCTCTCATCCGCAGCGGAAAGGTGCCCCTTCTCCCCCGGGTGCCCCTGATTCCGGGGATCACCGACAGATCTGAAAACCTTGCCGGAATCGCCTCCTTTTTAAAAAAACTGGGACTGAAGCGGGCCGCCTTGTTGCCGTACAACCCGCTCTGGCTGCCCAAGGTGGAAAGCCTGGGCCGGGCAAGCACGTACCGCTGCAGCCGCCCCATGACTTCAGAGGAGCTGGAGCGGTGTGCCTCCTATTTCGATGATTTTGAACTGGAGATTTTTTAAACCATCGCTTATTTTCTTCAAAGACGGTTGCCCCGGCTTTCCTGGAGCCTCCTCTCCCCTGGAAAAGGCTCTGGAAAATCGAGCAACTTTCCCGGCCGGTCTACCACAAACAGGCAATGTTCTGT
>CAZQEV010000295.1:0-1856 GCA_964592135.1 uncultured Syntrophomonadaceae bacterium | reverse complement strand
CAAGCTCGCCGCTGATGTAGAGCTCGCTGATCTCACAGCTGTTGGCGCAGCCGTCGCAGATGAAACCCTGAGGGCGGTATTCGCTCTCGGCCACGGTGGAGGCGCCGCGGAAGGCGCTTTTCTCTACCGTTCCCTCCAGAAAACGCTGCCTTGCCAGCAGGGCGGCGCCGTAGGCGCCCATCACTTTGAAATGTTCGGGAATGACGAGATCTACCCCGAGCAGCTGCTCCAGGGCCCAGCGGATGCCGATGTTGGCGGCCACACCGCCCTGAAAAAGGACAACAGGCTCTGCTTTGCGGTTGCGGGCCACGTTGGTCAGGTAGTTTTTGGCCAGGGCCAGGCAGAGCCCGGCGATGAGATCTTCGCGGCGGTAGCCCAGCTGCTGCTTGTGGATGAGATCGGATTCGGCAAAAACACCGCAGCGGCCGGCAATGGCCACGGGACTCGTGGCACGGAGGGCGTAATCGCCGAGCTCTTCGATGGGGATATTCAACCGTGCCGCCTGATGGTCCAGGAAAGAGCCTGTGCCGGCGGCACAGACGGTGTTCATGTTGAATCCCACGGAGACACCGTTTTTCAAGTAGATGATCTTTGAATCCTGCCCGCCGATATCGATTACCGTCCGCACTTCCGGTTCAGCGGTCCGTGCCGCCAGGGCATGGGCTGTAATCTCGTTGACCACCGTGTCGGCACCCACGATCACCGCGGCCAGTTGTCTCCCTGAACCCGTTGTGCCGGCGGCCATGAGAGGTGTGGGGAAGTTCTGTGCTCCCGCGAAAGCCTGTCGAATTGCTTCGATGGGCCCCTCTTCGTTGCGACGGTACGAGGAGAAAAGAAGCCTGCCCTCCCTGTCAATAAGGGCAACTTTTGTGGTCAGGCTGCCTACATCTGCTCCTACAAAATAGATTGCAGCTCCCCTCCTTTTTTCGCTCTTCTCTCTTCAAGGACATGGGCAAAAGATTCAAGCCGCGTTTTCAGGCCGGCCTGCCCAGTTTGCTCATTGACAATCACCGTCAGCAAGGGAAGTTCCATATCGCGAGAGACCCGGATCAGGATGCTCTGGGCGACAATTTCGGGCATGCAGGTAAAAGGCCAGAGGTGAATAATGCCCTCAACACCCTCGCGCGGCGCCAGAGCGGCCAGACCGACGCTGTCGCGGCCGTGCCCGCCGACCTGTTCTTCCAAATATGGTTTTGCGGCGGCAAAGATGCGGCTATGCCGCAGGAGCAGAGCAGGGCTTTTCAGAACATTATGCCTCAGCCAGTTCATCACCGTGATCTCGCGCTCCACCTCGATACGGATATCGGGCATTGAGCCCAGGGTCCGGGCCAGTTCATGGTTGACGTATTCTTCAAATACAGCGTAGATCTCGCCGATCAGCCTTACCTTTAACGGATTGATGTTCTCACCGCGGGGCAGAGCGGCGCAGCATCTCCGGTAATCCCGGTAAGCGGCTCTCAGCGAGGAAAATGAGGCCGCTTTGTTGATCCGCTCCATAAAGCTCCGAAAAAGAGCATGAGCGCCGCCCCGCCTGCTTTCCCGGGCCTGCAACCGGTAGAACTGCGCCTCGGCCTTTTCGGCCAGGAGGGCCTTGTAGAAGGCCAGCAGGGCGCAGGCGATGATTTTCTTTCCCAAATTCGGGCTATATAGAGCGCTCAGCGCCTCCATGAAAGGACGGCAATTTTCCCGAAGCGGGAAGGGCGAATCCAGGGTCAGCATTTCAAAGTTGTAGCCGGCGCGTTTGAGCAAGATCTCCTGCAGCTCGGCATACCAGCCCAGACGGCAGCGACCTTTACCGCCTACCATGATGATGGTATTTGCCCCGGCTTCAAGGCACTGGCGCATCTGTCCCATGG
>CAZQEV010000294.1:0-1863 GCA_964592135.1 uncultured Syntrophomonadaceae bacterium | reverse complement strand
TGGGCGCCGGCATGGCCATGATCACCGGCCCTGAAGAACAGAAATATGCAGCGCAGAGAATGAAACAACTGTTGCGAGATGACAGGCTGTTCTTTGAAGGAACGCTTATGCACAAAAGCGCTGCGCTTATACCTGTGGAAATCAGCCTGAAAGTTGTTTCCCGCGACGGCGACGGCCTTATTCAGGGTTTTATCAGGGATATAACCAGGCGCAAGCAGAGCGAACAACAGATAGCCAGTTACACATCGGAGCTGGAAAACCTTTATCAAAAGCTTGATGTTGAATTGAACAGGGCCAGGGAGGTCCACATGCGCACTCTGCCAAAGGAGCTGCCTGCGGTAAAGGGCATCTCTCTTGCCGCCCGTTACCAGCCGGCCGCAGAGTTGGGCGGAGATTTCTATGATGTCATACATATGGGCAGAAAAATGATCATCTACCTCTCCGATGTAACGGGCCACGGAGTTGACGGCGCCATGTTGAGCATGTTTGTAAAGCATACGATCAAGGGTTACCTCACTTTTTCACCGGAGGAAAGGGTGCAGCCGGGGGAAATACTGCGCTACCTCTCCGCACAATTCCGGCAGAAGAGCTTATCCGAAGAATATTTCATCTGCATCTTCCTCGCTGTCCTGGACCTGGAGACCATGGAGCTCACTTATACCGCAGCAGGTTTTCAGGACATGCCGTTGGTCAGTCTGGGACAAGGTGAACAGCAGAGACTTGTAAGCAAAGGTTTATTTCTTTCCTCCGCTTTTCCCGAGGAGCTGCTGAACTTGCAGGAGGACAGCATCTACCTTACCCCCGGCTCCACCCTTTTCCTCAATACCGACGGCCTGACCGAACAGGCTGCAAGGGGCGTTCATTACGGTGAACGGCTCCCCGGTGTTTTTTTTGAGAACTGTCATCTTCCTCCGCAAACGATCGCACAGATCGTCTGTGATGATTTTAAATTTTTTAACGGGGGCACACTTCAAAGCAACGATGATATCACCTTTTTGATCCTGCAGAGGGACCCCAACCCCAAAAAGGAGGAACATCTGGAGCTGGCAAGCGATCTTGTTGAATTGAAAGAGCTTCGTAAAAAGATCTATCCTTTTCTGGGCGACTGTAAAGCAGCAGATCTTTTTCTGGCCTGCCTGCATGAACTCGTGTCCAACGCTATCGAGCATGGAAACCGGTTTGACCCAAATAAAGGAGTGTCCCTGGAGCTTGTAAGGACAGAGCACTCTATCCAGGCCTGCATAGAGGATCAGGGCGAGGGTTTCAACTGGCAGGAATATAGTGACAAGCCCCTGGAGCTTGATGGAATAAAGGAAAGAGGCCGCGGCATTGCCCTGGTCAGGATCTGCTGCAAGCACTTATTTTACAACGACAAAGGCAACCGGGCTACTTTTTTTATAAACTTGAAGGAGGAAAACAGATGTGCAACTTGAATATTGCAGACAATCCGGTAAAGTGATCCTCCCGGATAGGGTCGATTTGACCAATGCCAATGAGTTTAAAGCAGCCCTCCAGCTACTTTACGATCAGGGTTACAGTTCCATGATTATTGACTGCTCCAGGCTGACCATAATTGACAGCGCCGGCCTGGGCAACCTGATCATATTCCAGAAGAAGTTAAGAGAACGGGGCGGCGAACTGAGGATAGTCAATGTAAATCACGATTACATTAAACATCTTTTTGAAATGATAGAGCTGAACCGCGTGATCAGAGTAGAAATGGAATAACCGGCAGAGTTGCCTCCGGTCCCCCCCGGCCCTCTTACCTCCAAAAACCGGGCCGTCCATACTGCTTTGAGCCTGCCGGGCATAAAAGTGCAGAAACCGCAGAACAGCCCGGTGATGCCGGGTGCTACAATGCAC
>CAZQEV010000293.1:0-1868 GCA_964592135.1 uncultured Syntrophomonadaceae bacterium | reverse complement strand
GATAGCGGATATGCGTCAGGGTGGAGTCCCTCTCTTCATGCTCCACCTCAATATCAGAAAGAGCCGTATGGCAGCGGGGGCACCAGTTGATCATGTAGTCGCCCCGGTAGATCAGACCGGCCCTGTAAAGATCGACAAAAACTTTTCGCACCGCCCTGGAGCAACCCTCATCCATGGTGAAACGCTCCCGCGACCAGTCGCAGGAGGCCCCCAAAGCATAAAGTTGTTTCAAAATATGGTCATGGTATCTCTCTTTCCACTCCCATACCTTCTCCAGAAAACGTTCCCGTCCCAGATCATGCCGGGTCAGTCCCTCAGCCCTGAGATCCTCTTCCACCCGGATCTGCGTGGCAATGCCGGCATGATCCGTCCCCGGCAGCCAGAGAGCATCACAGCCCTGCATTCGCCGCCAACGGATGAACACATCCTGGATAGTGATATCAAGCGCATGCCCCATATGCAGGGAGCCGGTGATGTTGGGCGGTGGAATAACAATGGTAAAAGGTTCACTGTCTTTTTGGCCCGCCCGGAAATAGTCACCCTCGAGCCAGAACCGGTAACGGCGCTCTTCAACATCCCCGGGATCATACGCCGGTGGGATTAAACCGCTGGTCACACCCTCACCTCATCGCCTTGTTGCTGAAAATAATCTTATTCTTTTCCATTATTAAAGTCAACCGGAAGCATCGGGTAGATCCTTATATGAATTGACAGGGCAGGTTCCGCGAACATAAGACACTCACCAAATGTAAACTTGTCCCGAAAAACCTGCTTTTGTCACTAAAATAATATGTCTCTGTAATATTCCTGTAATATTGAGCCCTTATAATAAAAGCAAGTTGACCCCCTCTTTTAAATATATTGCATTGGCACAGCCGCCGGCTGTGCCACTTTTTTTAGACAAGGATGGACAAGTGGGACACCGGGGACGGTCCTGTTTGTCCCATTTCAGGTTCGACCACCATGCTGCGGAAAGAGGAGCTGTGGTAAACTGAAAGGACCACGCATCCCGCCACACTGGCATTGGTTTGACGCTGACGGGCATGCTGTTTATGATTGTGTTAAGTTACCATGCGGGAGGCAGCATAAATCATGGCAGAAGCAGATTCATTTAATACAGAATTGCTTGAGGGCCGCGGTATTCATTATCACCCGCTCCTCGCTTCGACCAACACAGAAGCACGCCGCCTGGCGGAGGAGGGTGCTCCCGGGGGAACGGTAGTGCTGGCTGATCGGCAGAGCGCCGGGCGCGGGCGCAGGGGACGTTTGTGGCACTCACCTCCAGGGAAGGGGATCTATTTTTCGTTAGTGCTGCGACCACCAGGATTCAGCCCGGCTGCGGCGGCGCCGGTAACCCTGGCTACAGCGGTCGCCGTGGCCCGATGCCTGCGCAAAAAAACAGGCTTGAGCGTCTCCGTAAAATGGCCCAATGATCTGCTGATGGGCACAAAGAAAATAGGGGGCATTCTGACCGAAGCCAGGATAAGCGAGCAGGCGCTGCTCTATATAGTGCTGGGCATAGGCCTGAATGTCAACCACCGGGAGGCGGACTTTCCGGAGGAACTGCGCGTAAAGGCCACCTCGCTTTATCTCGAAAGCAGCCGTGCTTTCGAGCGCACCGTCATTTTTCTTGATCTTTTAGAAAGTTTACGCCGCTCCCTGGATCTTTTTTTTAAGGAAGGTTTTGCTCCTTTTCAGCCCTCCTGGAAGGAGATGAGCGCCACCCTGGGAAGCGAGATTAAACTTGCCGGACCTGGCAAACAGGTGCAGGGCATAGCAGTAGACCTCGATCCGGAAGGGGCGCTCCTGGTTGAAGACAGCCGGGGGCGGCGGCATCGGGTCTTCTGCGGTGAAATCACCTGAGAAAG
>CAZQEV010000292.1:0-1869 GCA_964592135.1 uncultured Syntrophomonadaceae bacterium | reverse complement strand
TAGTACTACAGCGAGGGTTTAATAAGTAACAAGGTTCAATTTTACTCACCAGCCTTCCTTTTTTCAACGGGGCTGTGGGGCTCAAGCAAAACGATCTTTGACAACCTTATAATATGGTATCCTTTAGCGAATTGAGCTTTGTCTTACGGTGGGAATAATAGGCGATCATATTGCGTTTCATGTAGTAATTGACGTCTTTAAGGGTTTTTCGTACCGTCACCTCGTCACCGGACAGACCCGCAATGATTAGCCTTTGGGCTTGGGGCAATGTCAGCACCGGTTCTCCCGTTTTTTTTAAAGTGACAGCGCACCTCCAGAATGAAGAGATGAGCGATCAAAATAAATAAGATATAGAGGTGCCAGGCATTCCAGGAACGGGCCTCGCAGTGTCCCATTCCGAGGAAGCTCTTGCACTCTTCAAAGCACTGTTCGATCGGCCAACGGAGGGTCGCTGCCCGATGCAGTTCCATTTTTTCGATATCGGCCGGAGCATTGCTGAGAGAGAACTTGAGCTTTCCATCCCTGAAGCGGCGGATGTAGAGCCAGGCCTCGTTGCCGGGTAGCTTGTTCCGGCACTCAATTACCCGGAGCACCTTGACATCGGCGATGATGGGGCCCTGCGAACCCTCAGCCAGGATCACCCGCTCCCAGGGGATGGTGTCATCGGTTGCAATTGTGGATACCGGAACCGGCGGGAAAGATGCCTTGAGTCTGGCGGCGGGACGCCCAACCCGTTCCTTGTTTTTGGGAGGTGCTACCTCTGGTCTTTCTCTCCATACAAGAGTGGGTGAATGGATGTCGGCAAAGTAGCAGCATTGCGCCGGCAAGCTGTCCAGGAACGTCTTACTGGCGCCAAAGAGACTGTCGCAGCCGATCCACTTGGCCTGGAACAAACCGGACTTGACCGCGTCGTTTAGCATCTCTGCCGCCATCTCCGGCTTGGTCTTGAAGGTGACATGACCAGGGACGCCGCATTTCTCCCGCAAGGGCTGATATTCATCGGCAAACCACTTCTCGGGCATGAATAGTTCGTAGCTAACCAGACCGTAGCCCCTCTCGCTGGCGTAGCCGATGAAGACACCGGACTGACAGTTCTCGGTCTTGCCTAAACGTCCGCAGTACTGCCTGGAGACACCGACTGAGTTTTTCCCTTTCTTGACGAATTCAGTACTGTCGCAACTTAGCATACCGTTTGTCTCACTGACCCTGGATGAGAGTTCATTTTGATAGATCAATGTCATCCTGGGATGATCGAAGCGGGCGTCTCGCATAAATTCCTGCATCACCCGGGGGTGTTTCTCATAGCGCAGCGCGATCGGCTCGATCGACTTGCGTTTAAGATTCGAAAGCAACCCCTTGACGAAAACCTCGCCGTCTTCGCGCTGATCGGATCTTACGTAGCATTTTCGGAAGGGATCGAGAAAGTTGTTTAGCATGTCGCCGAGTTTGGGCACCTTCTCGGCGCCAAGTCCTATCTCATCGAGCAGCGTTGGGTTCCAATCCGGTTTGGCTAGTTGCATGTTTACCACCCTTTCCTCTACCTTGGGGGCTCGGTAACGGCCAGGGCATTGTGCAATTAAAGATAAAAAGCGTTTATTCAGCAGATATGTATAGACGGCCTTCTTGCGTCCGTGATAGACAAAGGCTTTGCCTTCTTTAGAAAATCCACGGGTTTCGCCCAGGTAGAGCCAGTTGGCAGCTCTGTAGCAGGTGCCCCGATACTTCTCCAGATCCACGAAGGTTTCCACAAGTAAGGGTTCGGCACCGAAAAAATCGGGCCAGTCTTTCGCTAGAAGTTTCAGCGTACGCGACAAGAGGTGTGATGCCAAATAGCGGATACGCACCCAGGGGAGGATTAAAAACCGATTG
>CAZQEV010000291.1:0-1875 GCA_964592135.1 uncultured Syntrophomonadaceae bacterium | reverse complement strand
GAAAAAGGAAATCACAATGCCCAGGATAGAAACTGACACTATGACCACTGTTGCTAAGTACTCTTCCGGAAACAGAGAGGCAATTAAATAACTGATTACAAAGAGGGCTATTGTGAGAAGGAATGAAGTTGCTGTTTTTGATATCTTGCCTTTGCTGATCATTTCCAGCAAGTTGTTCCATTCCGTTTTATCTTTTTGGGCAGCTGCTCCCTCATCACCAGGACTGTGGGCAACCTTATCATTATCGGTATAAGGCAACAGGAATTTGCCGATCACTCTTTTAGCTATAGTTACCATAAAAATCATCCAGGGCAGTTCGACCGGGAGCATGGCGGCGCCCATCATTACCAAAACGTCTTCGCTGATTTGGGTTGCTACCCCAACAGCCATAAAGTTTATGGTGGCGCCGGTAAACCCTCCAATTTCCATACCGGCCATCTTCCATGCTTCGGGGAGAAATGATCTCAGGAGCAGAACTGCAACAAAAGCGCTGAGAATTACACCTGCAGCCGCTAAAAAATAGGATAGAATAGATTTGGCGCCTGATTTTTTGATCCACTGAATAAAATCGGTACTCAGTAAAACCAGGGGAATGGACAGGGGGACGGTTAAATTAACAAAATAATCTCTCATGGCAAAGTGGTATTCCGGTATGGGAAGTATGTTGCCAACGAGGAGGCCGCCTACAAAACAGATCATCAGGGCGCCTATTTTGTTAAAGAAAGTGTATTTGTGCGCCAGCCACATGGCCAGGGCGGGGAAAAAGAGGTAAATGATTGGCATAAAGATGTTGTAGGCCATTGCAATCTCCCTTGTTTATGTGTAGGTGTCTAGCTCCAACACTCTCTGAATACACGCATGAAGTTCAGTCCGAGAACTTTTTGAATCTCTTCTTTGGTGAAGCCTTTTTTGATCATACCTTCAGTAATGTTAATCAGGTTGGCAATATTGACCAGGCCTTCGCAGAAGAGTGTTTTGACTCCTCTGCCGGCAGCGAAGCTCATTCCGTAATACATGCCTGCAGTGCCGCCAGATTCCATTTTGTTGATCATCCAACCGAAGCGCAGCAGTTCCCTGCGATCATAGGCCCCCGGTTGGGCGTTTGAGTCCAACCCAATCCCCACGTGGTCAATACCGACAAGATCCGCATAGTAGCTAATTGCATTAATAAATGAATCGATACTGGGGAAATTGGCGCCATCCCAGCACATGGGGGGGAAAGAGCAGACACCGATCACACCGCCTTTTTCCGCTATCTTTTTTGCCTGTTCATCAGTTATGTTTCGTGGATGGGGATAGAGTTTGTCGGGATTGCAGTGGGAGAATATGGGCGGTTTTGCACATACCTCGATTGCTTCCAGTGTTGATCTTCTGCCCACATGGCTCAGATCAACAATGATTCCGGCATTCTCCATGGCTGCAATGAGCAGTTTGCCGTCATTGGTTAAACCGGCATCATCACCTGTCAGGCAGCCATCGGCTGCAAAAGAACGGTGATTGTAGGCTATCTGCATGATTCTCATACCCATACGGGCAAACAGCTCTGTTGACGAAAACAGATCTCCATGGTGGACAAATTCGCAGTTCTGAGCGCCGATGATTACACCGATCTTCCCTTCCTTCTTGGCAGTTAAAATGTCGTCAGCTTTCTCTATCAGCATCAATCGCGGTTCATTCCGGATTGTTTCAAAATAGTCAGCAATTCGAATTACAGCCTCACCTGTTGAATCAAGGGTTAAGGGAACTGTACAGTTAATGGCGGTTGCACCTGAGGCGTGCAGGTGCCAGTTGTAGGTCTCCAGGAAAAAAGTGCATGCATCAATCACTATGGACTCACTATGTATCTTTCTTGCCTGCTCAGAAACCGATTCATTG
>CAZQEV010000290.1:0-1877 GCA_964592135.1 uncultured Syntrophomonadaceae bacterium | reverse complement strand
CTCTATGGACTACTGGTGCTGGGAGTGTTCATGACCTTCCGCATCCTCAATTATGCCGATCTCACCGTTGACGGCAGCCTGCCGCTGGGTGCGGCAATCACCGCCACCTTGATTTTCAACGGGGTGAACCCTGTTCTGGCCACCCTGGCGGCGCTGCCCCTGGGTGCGCTGGCGGGGCTGATCACCGGCATTCTTCACACCCGCTTTTCCATCACCCCGCTGCTGTCGGGTATTCTGACGATGATCGGTCTCTACTCCGTCAATCTGCGGATTATGGGCCGCCCCAATGTGCCTCTGCTCCGGCATGAAACAATTTTCGATATGCTGACAGGCTTCGGCTTATCGCTCCGCGCCGGCCAGACCGTCATAGCCCTGGCAGTGATTATTGTGACCATCGTCTCGCTTTATCTTTTCCTGAATACGGAGCTGGGACAGGCTCTGCGCGGCACCGGGGACAACGAGGTGATGCTGCGCAGCCTGGGGGTAAATACCGACCGGATGAAGATCATGGGCCTGGCCCTTTCAAACGCCCTTGTCGCCCTGTCTGGCGCGCTGATTGCCCAGTACCAGGGATTTGCCGATATAAATATGGGTATCGGGATGATCATCATCGGACTTGCTTCGGTCATCATCGGCGAAGTAGTTCTTGGTGTTAAATCAATTTTAGGGCGCCTTAGCGCCGTTGTAGCCGGATCAATACTCTACCGTCTGGCCATTGCCCTGGTGCTGCGGATCAGCTTTATCGAGTACACTGACTTGAAACTTTTTACCGCTTTGCTGGTCACAGCAGCCCTGATATCGCCCGAGATCAGTAAAAAATTCAAACCTGCTCCAAGACTTTCAATGGAGAACCACAAAGCAGGAACAGCAGAGAAGGTCGGCGGTTAAATGCTGGAGATATCTAACCTTTACAAGGTGTTTCATCATGGAGAAGTAAATGAAAAGATAGCGCTGCAGGATATTAACCTCAGCCTTGAACCCGGTGAATTTGTCACCGTCATCGGGGGCAACGGCGCAGGCAAGAGCACCCTGCTGAACTGCATTGCCGGGGTTCACATCCCCGAAGAGGGAACAATCACTTTGGACGGCCGGGGTATCACCCATCTGCCCGATTATCGGCGAGCGGCGTCCATTTGCCGGATCTTCCAGGATCCCATGATCGGCACGGCGGCATCCCTGACTGTGGAGGAAAACCTGGCCCTGGCCCTGCGCCGCGGCCGGAGCAGGCGCCTGAACCGGGCTATTACCGAAAATGAACGCAAGCTCTTCAGACAGAAACTGGCCGGCCTTGAACTGGGCCTTGAGGGGCGGCTGAACACTCCGGTGAAGCTGCTATCGGGAGGGCAGCGCCAGGCGCTTGCGCTGCTCATGGCCACACTGGTCCGTCCCAAACTGGCCCTGCTGGACGAGCACACCGCCTCTTTGGACCCGAAAACGGCATTGCGCGTGCTTCACCTGACAAAGACACTTTTTGAAAATGAAAATATCACCACCCTGATGATCACTCATAACATGGAACAGGCCCTGCGGCTCGGGAAAAGGCTGATCATGCTCCATGAAGGCTCCATCATTCTCGATGTGAATGATGGGGAGAGGGACGGCCTGACCGTCTCCAGACTTGTGGAGCTATTTCACAGCGCCAGCGGCGAGCAGCTTCAAAACGACCGCCTCCTGTTAAGCTGACCACCGCCGTCTTCAGCACTGCCGCTCATCGCTGCGGAAGCCATTCATGGTCATCGGCTGTTGCCCTCGCCGTCATCCTGCCTAAGTCCGGGGGATCCCCGAATATTATTGCCCCGATTATAAGCATAGGCAAAATTCGCTTGATTACACCCTGAGGTTTAACACCTGCCAAAGTCCCTGTCCCTCTGTCAGGT
>CAZQEV010000289.1:0-1881 GCA_964592135.1 uncultured Syntrophomonadaceae bacterium | reverse complement strand
TGATCTGCTTAAACGCAACCGCGGGCGCCGGGGCCTGGATATTTTAAATAAAATTCAAAAGGAGATGGATATTCCCGTCCAAATCTATGAAGGTGATTTTGACGATATAGCCGGGGTGGACAACAAGCTGGTCCGTCTGGCTAAAGTGATTAACGGAAAGATTATCACCAACGATTATAATTTAAATAAAGTTTGCGAGCTGCAGGGAATTGGTGTGTTGAATATTAATGAACTGGCCAACGCGGTTAAACCGGTGGTCCTTCCCGAAGAAGAGATGAGCGCTCAGATTATCAAAGAAGGCAAAGAGTCCAGCCAGGGGGTGGCCTACCTGGACGACGGCACCATGGTTGTTGTGGAAGGCGGCCGGCGGCATATTGGGGAAACGATTGATGTTTTGGTCACCAGCGTTATTCAGACAGCTGCGGGCCGGATGATTTTTGCCAAGCCGAAAGCCGCGGAAAGGTTATCCGAAGTTAAATAATGCAAGCTGCCGCCGTGATTACTGCTTCAGGCCTGGGCGTGACGAGAAAAAGCAGTCATGAAATGTACCGGCAATTTTTATGGTTTCGGCCGCCGTATTTTTGATCTTATCAAAGGGGAGAAAGAGACTGAACGGCGCAGGCTACAGTACTAGTAGTTACGCAGATGGTGCTACAACCAACCGCAACTCTGCCGCAACAATAAAAAATTGTGATTGTTTATAAATGAAACAAAGGAGCATGATGGATGAAACATATTATGAAGTTTTTGAAAGCGCATAAAAAGGCTGTTATTATAATCGGATTACTGCTTATTGCGGTTTGCATACTGGCCGTACTGCAAAACTCACTCAGAGACAGGGCACAGGATATTTTAGCTGCCCCTGATACGACAACGAGCCAATAATATCGCTCTGCTCAAAGGAAGGTTCTTGAGCGAAAAAAACCTGAACGGCTTTAAGAAAGTCGCGGTAGTATCCGATAAGCTGGCAGCAAATATGTTTGGGGAAAAAAGCCCTCTGGGCCGAGAAATCGATATTACGGTTGACAATCACATGAATAGCTATACTATTATAGGGGTCTATGAATATCTCGCTTCCCCAATGGGAATGAGCTTATCCACCGCTGCCGAAAAAGATATCTCTACCAATGTATATATCCCTTTGTCCACCGCCCAAAAGCTCAACAGCTCGTCGGGCTATCCAAGCGTAACGCTGTTGACGAGCATCCATACGGAATCGACGACCTTCGCTACTGCTGTGGAAAATTTTTTCAAGCCCTTTTATGCTCGCAATCCTGATTATACCGTCACCGCGTTTAGTATGGTGAGCATGCTGGACACCATGAGCAGTATGCTTTCGACCATCCAAATAGCCATCTCCTGCATCGCGGCTATTTCCCTGCTGGTCGGCGGCATCGGTGTCATGAATATCATGCTGGTATCCATTACCGAAAGGGCGCGCGAGATCGGCACACGCAAGGCGCTGGGAGCAACCAATTTTGCCATCCGGATACAGTTCATTGTGGAAGCGGTTATTATTTGCCTGATCGGCGGAATAATCGGCATCCTGCTCGGCATCGGCATCGGCTCTTTCGGTGCATCGCTCCTTGGCTTTCCCGCTACCGCATCGGCGGGATCTATCCTGCTGGCGGTAAGCTTTTCGATGGCCATAGGCGTATTCTTCGGTTATTACCCCGCGAATAAGGCTGCTAAAATGGACCCCATCGAGGCCTTGCGCTACGAATAGGGTTTTTATGCGTCAGCTCTGCAAAGCGGACAGAGATGACGCTTGATTCCGTCTGTATCCTTTTTCCCAGGCGCGGCAGGGCGACTCCGACCGTTTCCCTGCTATCGTACGTAATATTGTTTATTGCAATTTGTCGTACGGTTATGTTATGCTGA
>CAZQEV010000288.1:0-1907 GCA_964592135.1 uncultured Syntrophomonadaceae bacterium | reverse complement strand
AGCGCCGCCTTTATACATATGGTAGTGTCCACGTCAACTGAGGCTGAGCTGCAATGCTTCGCTGGGAAATACCTGGAGTCTACCCCTGTTTGGTGGGCAGAAAGAGACGTTGACACCCCCGTAGAAGTATTGTTATGCTTTTCTCAGTAATTTTTTAGGCGGCATTGTTGCAAGGAGGCCGGCGCTGGTGGATCAGAACAAGCACAAAATAAGGAAAACCCTCAAAATAATCATTTCCCTGCTGCTTTTTGTTACTATCAGCGGGATTGTTTCGGTAACAGCCATTAATAGCCACGTTAAACTGGCCGCCGGAGATAGAATTCTATCCACTGACGCAGCGGCAAAACTGCGGGATGTTGACTGCATTCTTGTCCTGGGGTGTGGTGTGTGGTATGGCGGTATCCCTACTCCCATGCTGGCGGACCGCCTGGAACGCAGCGTTGAGCTCTACGAAAACGGCGCCTCGGGCAAGCTGCTGATGTCGGGCGACCACGGGCGCAAAGATTACGATGAAGTTAATGTGATGAAAGAGTACGCTATTGACGCCGGGATCCCTTCGGAGAATGTGTTCATGGATCATGCGGGCTTTTCCACCTATGAAAGCATCTACCGGGCAAAAGCCGTTTTCAAAGCTGAAAATGTGATTATCATATCCCAAAGCTATCATCTCTACCGTGCTTTATATATCGCTAAGGGGTTGGGCCTGAAGGCCTATGGAGTGGGCTCAGATCAACGTGAGTACATGGGACAGGAATACCGGGAAGCAAGGGAGATCCTGGCAAGGGTAAAAGATTTCTTTACCGTCATTTTCAAACCTGAACCCACTTTTTTAGGAGAGATCATTCCCGTGAGCGGTGACGGAGATTTGACCAACGATTGATGCAGACTTATTCTATTCCGGGCAGATCTACAGGAAGGCGGCCCCGGGGGTTAAGAGAACCGCTGAGAACCCCGGCGAGGGCCTCCATGGAGGGTCCGCTGTCGCTGTAGGTGCACAGGCAGGTGCCTGCGCCGGGCGCCGCCAGGATATCATAGGGCGAAGAAAGGGCCAGCAGGGCAATTTCTTTTTCTTGGGCCAGGGTATTGATCAGATGGACCCAGGCGGGATAACGCTGCAGGTTGTAAGTTCCAACCAGGACCGGGGATGAATGGCGCAGTAAATCGAGGAGAGCCCCTGTTTCGGTTTCAGCAGCGCGAAGCGGCAGCAGGTGCGGCTCTAGAAAGGGGCAGCGTTCCGTCAAAGGGGCCAGTGAGCTTTCAAGCTCGGCGGGCCAGATGAGCGGGAGCGGCTCCTCTGCTGAGAGCGGAATCAGGGAGGCGCTGTCCCGGACCAGGGTGATGCTCTCCCAGGCGATGCGCCGGGCCAGGTCCAAACTCTCGGGAAGGGCCAGCCGGGAGAGATCTTCCAGACGGGGCAGAGGATCGTCGATGATTCCGTAAAGCTTTTTCGCGGTGAGGATCCTCAGTACAGATTCGTCGAGCCGTTTTTCAGTAATCGCCCCCTGCTCCACCGCACCTTTCAAGGCATCAAAAATTCTTTGCCTGTCGACGGGTTCAACGCCGTCCCAGGGTCCGAAGAGGATCACATCCACACCGGCCTGGAAAGCCATCACCGCCGCTTCCTCCAGGCCCCATTGTTCGCTAATCGCCCCCATGCTCATGGAGTCGGTGACCACCAGGCCCTCGAAAGCCATCTCTTCGCGCAGGTAGCGGAGGGCATCAGGAGAGAGACTGGCGGGAAGCTCATCGCTGCCGGTGATCCCGGGAGCCAGGATATGGGCCATCATCACAGCAGGAACGCCGGCATCGATCATCGCCTGGAAGGGAAGGAGCTCAATTTCTTTCAGGCGGGGAAGGTCGTAAGGTATGAGCGGCAAGCCGTAATGGGAATCGACATCGGTATCGCC
>CAZQEV010000287.1:0-1907 GCA_964592135.1 uncultured Syntrophomonadaceae bacterium | reverse complement strand
GCAGGCCTGGCTACCGCCGATCTCACACCCCGTTATCACCAGAAATATGTTGACGGCAGCTTTGTCGGCGAGGGGCTCACCCTGAAGGTTCACGAAATCACCCTGGCGGGTGTGAGAGTGGCTGATCTGATTGAGGTCAGCGGTTTCACCACAGCCCAGAAGACTTTTACCTTCAACAGCCTTATCGTGAACCCTGATATTTTTGCGGGGAATAAAAGCACCACTGTTTACAACACTGCTATGCTCTTCAGCGGCACTGCCCGGCTGAACATGGATTCAGGGTCGGTCACTTTTACCAGCAATACTTTGGCCAAGGAGATGCTGAAGCGCGGACATTTGAACGATCCTGCCGGAGGTGTGAACAACTACACCACCACCGCCGGGGAGGGTTTCGATTACCAGGATAAATCGGTGATCTTCCGCCTGAGCATCAATGCCGACGGCATTGATTTTACCGGGATGAAAGATGCTGCAGGAAACATACTGGGCAAAGCTACAGTAACCGATACCCTGCCTGCGGACTGGGAATTTGTAAACATTGTTGATGGGTCAAAGTACCTCATCTTTGCAGGTGAAAAATTGGGCAGTACGGTTAAAGCAACAGGTGCTCCCCTGGTTCCTGATAGTTCTGTAGGATTTAATGCAATATTCGGGAAAAACGTATCCGGGCAGGACACTGCTACCTTTACTTTCGATAAACTGGATCAGCCCTATGTGATCCTGGTTAAAGCAAAACCCAACGACACCACCCTGGCCGAATACTTCAGCAAAAATGCAACGTGGACCAGGACGAATACCCTCTCTTTGAAAGCAGAAAACTGGACGCCCGGAGTTTTCACCTATCGCGATGTGACCATTGTGAGCAAGATCCTGGATAAAACCCTGGAATTTCCCGAGGATGGTGTGCTCAAGTGGGTCGTGGAATACCGCCCCTACGATCTGCCCGGAGGGGGCACAAGGATTTTCGATAAACTGCCGGAAGGCATCGAGCTGCGCACCGATGCCGGAGGGAATTTACTTCTCGTGGGTAATATTACCGCTCATGAGCTGACCTTGAACAGCGACGGCAGCTATAGCGAAGGGGATGAAGTCACCCTGATCATCGGTGAAAATATAACTTACGACAATGCCGAAAGAGAGCTCACCTTTTACATCCCCGATCAGAGCAAAGCTTACCGCTTTACCTATCTCACCGATATTACGGGAGAACCGGGAGAGATCACCAACAAAGTAGTGCTCTACGGTGAAACGGACGAACAGGGTGAGACGGATCAAAGTTATGTGATTACGCAGAAAGACGGCTGGGCCACCATGCAGCGTAACGGCTGGATGGAGATAAGCAAAATTGATGGAAGCACCGGTGAGTTTCTCGTGGGAGCGGAATTTATACTTTACGCTTCCGACGGCAAAACCGTTCTTCGCAAGGGCGTTACCGGCGCCGACGGCACTCTCAAATTCAAGGTGATCCCCGATGGGGAGTACATTTTCTGTGAAACATCGCCTCCGGCCGGCTACACCGCCGAAGAGCGCGAGCACACCCTCTTTGTGGAAACAGTGGGGGGTATTGTGAATACCGCCATCGACGGCAAGAGCGGAGCAGAAGCCAACAAGATCACGGTAAAGAACTACAAAGAAGGCACTGCAGGGAATCTGACTATAACTAAAGCAGTAGCCGGCAACGGCGCCGACAATGCAAAGGAATTTGAGTTTACGGTGACCTTTGCAGGCACAACGGACAGCTACGACTATTTTGGCTCCGGCGGCGCTTCTGACGGTACCATCTCAAGCGGGGGTACCGTCACCCTGGCCCACGGGCAGAGCATCACTATCACCGGGCTGCCAAAGGATACAGAGTACACTGTAAGTGAAGGCGATTACCGGTTGGTAGGCTATGTCACGGCAACAGA
>CAZQEV010000286.1:0-1915 GCA_964592135.1 uncultured Syntrophomonadaceae bacterium | reverse complement strand
TGGCGCAGGCACCGGTTTCACCTGGTAAATCCCTTTAACCATGATTTTCGGCTCATGGTACAACATGATCCCGCCTTTTTAAAAGAGACCGGCTTGCAGCCGGGTAACTGCGGTGACGATGCGGATGCCCACGCAGGGACCAATGAGACCTCTTTGATGCTGCAGGCTGATCGGGGCCAGGTCAGAGACAACTGGCGCACGGTCGGCCCGTCGCTGCCGCCGCCTGGGGCCGGGGCTGTTCTTTTTCTTGGACGCATTGCCGGAATATTTTCGCGCATCCTTGGTGAGGATATGAAACACCTTGCCGCCACCCTGGCCTGGGTGAGTGATCCGCAGATGAAACCCTACATGGGGGCACCGGCGCTGGCCAGTGCAGAAGCGGGTGAAGCGATGCTTAAAGCACGCACAGCGGTAGCCATGCGCTTTTTCCGCGATGCTCTGGCAGGGAAAGAGCTGCGGATTACACCGCTGCTCTGGGGGCTGCGCCTGCTGCAGATTCTGCCGGAGTAGGCCTGTTGAAATAATGTCCCCGCCGGGAGGGATATTCAACCCCGGACTCGTCTAAATATGTAGAAGTAAAAGGTTAAGTGCTGCGGGGTTGGTTGGGATCGACGATCAGGGCGTAGTCAGGGCTGTTCTTGCCGGCAAACGCGAACTTTACCGGCGCCTCATGGAAAAGTATCAGGGCCGGGTGGCGGCGGCAATCTGCGGGGTGATCGGTCGCCGGACGGAGGTTGAAGATCTGGTCCAGGAGACATTCTGGCAGGCTTACCGCTCACTGGGGTGTTTCCGCGGCGAGTCCAGTTTCTCCACCTGGCTTTTGCGGATTGCCGTGAACAAGGCTATAGATTTTCAACGCTGCTGCCGGGAAGAGCGTTACTGTCGGACCGTTGATGACACGCTTCTGGCGCTGCTTCCCTCTTCTGAAGGGGAACCCGAGCCGCTGCTCCTGGCCAAAGAACAGGCAGAGCGTCTTTACCGCTACCTCGACCGCCTGCCGCCTCTTTACCGGCAGGTGCTGAGGCGCCACTATCTGGACGGCTTTTCCTACCGTGAAGTCGCCGGCGAAGCCGGTGTCCCGGTGAAAACAATTGAATCAAGGCTGTACCGGGCTCGCAAGCTGCTCCGCTCCATATGGCAGCGGCAAAATTAAAAAAGCCGGTTTGTTAAGCCGGCTTCGATTTCAAACGTTGGCAGTTAAGATCCAGGAACACCCAAACCTATAACTTAGTCACGTTTGCAGCCTGGGGTCCGCGGTTTCCTTCGACAATCTCGAATTCGACTTCCTGACCTTCTTCCAGGGTTTTAAAACCTTCCTCTTTAATTTCCGAGTAATGCACAAATACATCTTTGCCCTCTTCTACCTCGATAAATCCGTACCCCTTTTGGGGGTTAAACCATTTAACCCGACCTTGCATTAAATCAGTTACCTCCTAAATACCCTGCTCAAAGCGGGGCGAATTTCGATTCGAGATTAACATATTATCAGGGTAAATGCAAGATCAAGAAAAAAGAAGAAAAATAAGAAAAAAGCACGAAAAAGGCGGAGGGATTGGACTGCTGCTCCAGATTGAAGTATATTTGAACAGGATGAAGGGGGATGGTGAGTTTCTATGATTGCAGGCGTGGGAGTTGATCTTGTTTCCATCAAGAGGATAGAGCGAGCTTACCTGCGCCGACCGCGGCGTTTTTTAAGAAGAATTTTCAGCACCGCCGAGCTCTCGCTCCTGATGCCGAGGCGGGCTTTTTTCCCGGCGATGGCTGCCCGCTTTGCCGCCAAGGAGGCGGTCCTGAAAGCCATCGGTTGCGGCCCCGGGCCGGTGTCATGGCAGGAAGTGGAGATCATCGCTTTGCCCGGCAAGCAGCCGCAGGTGCGGCTTTCGGGTATGGCCGCCCGGCTGGCGGCCGATAAGGG
>CAZQEV010000285.1:0-1929 GCA_964592135.1 uncultured Syntrophomonadaceae bacterium | reverse complement strand
GAAAGATGATCAAAATTTTGACAGGCGATATCTTCGATATGAAGGATTCCGATCCATTGATCCACGATTTTCTTCTGTTCCGGGGTTGGATACTGGTACAATCCGATGGAATCATAGAAACCTGAGGCGATCACATCGTAGGCGTTCATTTTTTTTCTGTATTTAACCTGTAGCTCGGGGGAAACAACCCCGATCTTCTTTTTGATTTCCCATAATGTTTCCCCTGTTCCTTTCTGTCTTCCAAAAAGGAACACTTTATTTGAATATCCCTGAAGATTGTCTCCAAGAATTAACTTCAGGATCGTCGATTTGCCCGCGCCATTGGGTCCGAGAATCGCCCAATTTTCGCCCTGTTTCATCATCCAGTTAAGTTGATCGAGAACCGGTTGCCCCTCATATCGGACTGTGGTATCCTCCATTTCGATCAATATCTCCGGAACATCATCGGAGTGTTTTGCACCGGCCACCGGCAACGGGCCTATAGAACCGCTTCCGTGCATGAATGAAACCCTGTATTTACCACGGTCTCCCACCAGATGAAGCGGACATCCATAGAGGCGACTGATGTTTTCGGATGTCAGCATCTCATCCTTGGGCCCCTGCATAAGGATACGCCCTTCTTTAATAAAAAGGACATGACTAATATGAGGAGCTATTTCCTCCAATCGATGGACTACAAGGATTACCCGGACGGGAACAGGGCCGGTCATAAGTTTATCAATCGACCTGGAAAGAGAGCGATTGGCTTCTTTATCAAGCCCGTCAAAGGGCTCGTCAAGGATGAGTAGCTTTGGGGCCTTGATTAAGGCCCGGGCAATGAGTATCTTGCGCATCTCCCCGGTGGAAAGTGAGGTGATATTCCGGCCAAGGAGTGGGTGAATCTCCAGTAGGGCGGCAATCTTTGCGCACCGCGCCTTATCTTCCGCATTTAATTTCCGCGCGGCAAGGATGCCGGAGTAAACAACATCTCGGGCAGTAGTTATTTCGTCCCTCTTATCAGCGTAGGCTCGGAGATCTTCCATCATCTCTTCTTGTTCCATAAGGCGCTGGTGGGTCTCGAAAGAAACATAGCCAATCATTTCACTTGGCGCAAGAGCGCGGCTTTCGGACTCCGCATCGGAAAAATGGAGAAATATTCTGCCCTTCTGCAACGGAACACCGCCCCAAAGAGCCCGAACAAATGTCGATTTACCGGCCCCGTTCGGTCCCAAAATGGCCCAGTGTTCGTCTGTATGAATTCTCCAGGATGTGTCCTGAAACATCAACTGTTGTAAAAGCCGGACTGTAATGTGATCTACGGTTATAAAAGGTTTTTTAGACATTTAGATGATACCGCCGGCGAACAGTTGTTCCATTAGACTCTATGCTTCTACGCAAACAGTAACACCACCTGATATTTGCAGTTCTGCGATTAAACCTCGCATTAAGCCTCCCTTTTCCAATTTTCCGGACGTAGTTCCCTGACTTTCCGGCCTGCCTGCCACATCTCGGAGTTTCCCATATCAGCAAGTTCAGCATTCAGCCTTTCCCGGTAATCGGGTCGGCTGTTTTTCTCCAGAACAATCCCGGCCTCCGTGCCGTCTTCAACGCTCTGGTAAAGCTCGCTGAAAAGGGGTTCCACAGCCTTCCGGAACCTTCCTTTCCAATCCAACGCGCCTCGCTGAGCGGTAGTGCTGCAGTTGGCATATAGCCAATCCATCCCCTTTTCGGCCGTGAGTTTGATCAGGCTCTGAGTAAACTCTTCGACTGTCTCGTTGAATGCCTCGCTGGGACTATGGCCATGTTTTCTTAGTTCGTAATACTGTGCCTCCATAATACCTGTAATGGCCCCCATCAGAACACCGCGCTCACCAACAAGATCACTGTAGACTTCTTTTTGAAAGTCCGTTTCAAAAAGATATCCCGATCCCAGGGCGATCCCGAGGGCAA
>CAZQEV010000284.1:0-1936 GCA_964592135.1 uncultured Syntrophomonadaceae bacterium | reverse complement strand
TCAAAGCAGTCTGAGGGGAAATCCAGCCTGTAGATATCCATCAGGGAAAAGGTGATCCATCCTCCCCGGTCCCCCTGTTCCAAAGGGGGGAACCTTCGCGCCCTGTCGCCAAGCAGCCCCTCCCGGGCCGCCTTTGCCCGCGCCAGGGCAAGCATGTCCGGGGAGAGATCTATACCCGCCACCTAGACGTCTTTGCGGGCCAGCTTCAGACTGAAATTCCCGCTGCCGCATCCGGCATCGAGGATCAGATCCCCGGGGCGCGCCTTGAAGAGCTGGAAAGCCAGCGCGGTTTCCACTTTATCCGCAAAGCCGCCCAGAGGGGTCAGGTACCAGTCGTCATAACTCGATGCTTTTTTATCAAAAGACATGCGCCGGCCTCCCGGGATATTTTTATTCTCACGCATCAGCCGGGTGCTGCCCGCTTCTTGATTGCTGCCGGCGCGCCGGCAATTACATCCAGATTGGCCTTCGTATAGACCCGCCGGAGTATGGCCAGGCGGGTAAATTCATAACCGGTACGGAGCTGCTTACCGCTGTCCGGGCCATTGCCCGACATGTTAGTTGGGTGTCGTTAAATCTTGCCGGTTTTTACTCCTCTTTTCAAAATCCGATCTAGCCTTGTACCCCGTCCCCCCGGCTAGTGTCCGGTTAGTGTATAATTGAATAAAAATCCCCCGGGAGGATTTTATGTTCAAATTTGATCTACATGTTCATACCGCCATCTCGTACGATGCAGTAGGCACCCCCGAAGAAGTCCTGGAGGCGGCGAAAAATGCCGGTCTCGACGGTTTTGCTGTAACCGAGCACCATGATTACGACAGGAGCGAGATCTTTCTGGGGATGGCCCCCCATTACGGCCTCGTTGTCTTTGCCGGCGCCGAAGTGGCAACCAGGGCCGGTCACCTTCTTGTATTCAGTGAAAGTATCGGACGCTGGAATCGCTTCAAAGGATATTTAAATGATCCGCAAAAAGTTATCGATGAAGCAAATGCCGCCGGCGGCGCCGTAGTCGCCGCCCATCCCTTCCGCATGGCCTTCGGTTTCGGCGGCTCCGCTGTAAAGTCCCTGCGCGGCCTGACGGCCATTGAAGGATGCAATGGCGCCAACACCCCTGAAGAAAACCGCAGCGCTATCGCTCTGGCAGAGATGATGTCGCTGCCCTGTACAGGAGGCAGCGACGCCCATCACCCGCGAGAAATAGGCCGCTGCTACACAATCTTCGATGAACCGGTAAATACTTTGCCCTGCCTGATAGCTGCACTGAAGGCAGGGCGCTGCCGCTGTTTCCCTGACCCCTGAATTGATCCTCTTTCCTTGATCAGCCTGGCACAACCGCATTGATCCGTCAGGACAGCGGCACAAAAGAGCCCAGCGCAGTGAGCAGATAAGTAACGATCACCACTATCTGAAATGGCGTACCGCCCCAGAAGCCCATATTCCATCCCTCGTAGCCAATGGCAGCCTTATACTTCCGGGAACCCCGGAAAGCAGGAATGAGCATGATCACTACGCACAGGGCCACTCCGCCGGCGGCATCGCGCATCAGTTCGAGGAAGTCGCCCGCCCCCACCACTGCGATAAGGAGTGTGGGTAGTGTCGCTGCCAGCCAGGAAATACGCTCCGTCCAGCCTGTCCGTTCTTTGATAATCACCACCAGGGCATAAGATGCAGACCAGTAGGTGGTCAGGATGGCCAGAACCATGAAGAGCATTCCCGTTATTTTAGCCCAACCGCCGAGCGCTCCGGCCCAGCCGATAATCGCCACCCGGGTAACCTCCGGAGAAACAGAAAGACTGAAGAAAACAAATATGGCAATAATGACGAGGTTAATGCCCATTCCCAGCAGCACCGCTTTGGGGATGAGCTTCTTGTTCCAGGAGAGCCCTTCCACCGCCTGGGGCACGGCAAAGGGAGCTGAGAAACAGAACATGGCCAT
>CAZQEV010000283.1:0-1953 GCA_964592135.1 uncultured Syntrophomonadaceae bacterium | reverse complement strand
GCGGGAATGCTCTTTGCCCTGACCAGTGTCCAGAATATGGCCCGTGTTTCCCGCATATTTGCACTGGCTACGGTGATTTCTTTTGTCCCCTGGATGATCATGGAAGAGAGCCGGCTCAGCCTGGCGCTGGCCATCCTCTTCATGCTCGGCCTGGGCGGATGTGCCGCTTGCGCCTCCTTCACCTATACTTTTGCCCTCAACAACGCGGAGAGATTGCTGGGGGCGGCCATGATCTCCTTATTCTTCGCCCTCAACCAGCTCGATTCCGGTTTCTCCTTCATCTCCGGTTTTTACAATAAGACCTATTTGACGCTGATAGTAATCGGCACCTTTGTCTGTCTCTTTTTTTACAAAAGCGAGGATTTCAATGATGCCCTAAATAGGCCAAAGGCAGCGCTCAATCCCCCTTTAAAGTTGATGCTCTATTTTTTCATCGCTCACTACTTTGTAGAGATATTCTATACCTACCTACCGGGGGCTTCTGCACCCAGCGCCATGATCGCCAACGGTGCAATGGGCATAGTGGTAGTCTGCCTGGCGATAACACTGCAGTTTCTCACCAGGAGCAGTATCTGGAATATGTGCAATCTCTTTTTTGTGGCCATCATCTGCACCTACCTTCTCTATTTCATGCCTGAAGGCTCCTTTTTACGAAGCGCGGCCCGTTTTACCCACGGCTTTGAGCAGATGGGCTACATCGCCGCATACTATCTGCTAGGCTGTGTTTTTAAGAAACACGGAGATTTTCGCCTCTTTAAGCTCTGCCTGGTGACCATCCTTCCGGTGAGTATGATCTCCTATCTCCTACCTGGGGCGCTGGCCACTCACGCACCGGAACTGCTGCCACTGGCAGCGACAGCTACCTCCGGCGCCGTCTTCATCGTGTTTATTTTGATGTCTCCCGCCTATGCAAAACATCTCTTCCAAGCCCAATGGTCAGAGGATTTTTACGCTATTGACATGAGTGAAGCCACGCGGCAGCTGGTGAAATCCGATCTGCTGGAAACACAGCACCTTTCGCCGCGGGAAAAAGAAGTGGCAGCGCTGCTTTTAAATGGGAAAGCAGCCAAGGAGATCGCCTGGGAGCTAAAAATTTCCGTCCATACCGCCAATTTTCACATTAAAAATCTCTATAAAAAACTGAATATAAGCAGCCGCTCCGAGCTCTTTGCTCTATTCAGCTCCACAATCTCATCCCTCAACCCCTGAAAATGAAACAAGGCCTATCAGCCTTTTTTATGCCCCTCCGGCAAAATAGAAGGCTGCGCAAAGCCACCCGGGCTAAATTTATGCGACCTACCACATTTGGTAGCTTTAAAAGAGATCACCCCCCCTTTAAGATGAAATAAAGCTGGGGCATTTTCAGGACAAAGGGGTCCAGCCCTGCCGACCGTTAACATGCCCCCTCTATCCCGACCGGCAGGCCAGGGCCCGGCGCTGCAACGTGCCCGGTACAATTACAGGGAGGGTAAATCTGTGGATAATGAAAACAAAACCGGGGGATCATTCCCAAAGGGCAAGCGCAACCTGCTGACCGGCGTTCTGATCGGCCTGATTATTCTGCTTGTCCTGGCCGTGGTCATTTTAGCCACCCCGCTGAAAGAGGTATTCATGGCTAAAAAAAGCGCACCTGAAATTTCGCTGGAACTAATTACAGAGCAGCTGATGGAAGAGGGCGGCTACCGTTTCGAGATTGAGGCGCTGGTCACGGGAGAACCTATGCCTAAGGTAAGCTTTAGCCGCGATGACAGCGCGGGTGAGGCAGGTGAAAGGCGAGCCTGGATTTTGTTGGCACCTGG
Organism: uncultured Syntrophomonadaceae bacterium; assembly: GCA_964592135.1. Lineage (GTDB taxonomy): Bacteria > Bacillota > Dethiobacteria > DTU022 > DTU022 > JAAZIN01. The sequence continues at coordinate 154 of CAZQEV010000283.1, read as the reverse complement.
TGAAGAGTATACCCTGACCGCTAGCGCCGAAAACTCGGCGGGCCAGGCCTCGGCCGAGCTTGAGCTGAAGGCGCCAGACGAAGCAGCAGAGCCCCAGAAACCGGACAGCTCTCAAAAACCCGATACAACAGAGAAACCTGACCCGGCAGAGAAA
>CAZQEV010000282.1:0-1977 GCA_964592135.1 uncultured Syntrophomonadaceae bacterium | reverse complement strand
TTGCTCTTTACCGGTTCATTGCTCGGGAACTGGCGGTGAGTCAAATCCTCCGTCCCTCTGACTCACTGATTCACTTATTCCTTTGGGTGCGGTCGGTATCTTTTGTCTGCAGCCAGCGGGGGCGGTAGAGCTGGATGGGAATGGGGCGGCGGTAAAAGACCAACAGCAGGGCCTTGAAATTGAAGGGGATGAGCGGCCAGAGGTAGGGTAAGCCGAAGGACTTTGTGGTCAACAGGAAGATAAAGATGAGGAGAAGTCCCACGATCAACCCGGGCAGGCTGAAAAGGCCCGTGAGCAGGATCAACATAAGAAGAATTACCCGGTTGGCCAGGCTGAGTTCCCAGCTGGGCTGGGCAAAGACGCCGAGAGCAACAAGTCCGGTGTAGAGCAGCACCTCGGGCGTGAAGAAGCCCACCGATACGGCGATCTGACCGATGAGCAGTGCGCCGACGAGGCCCAGGGCGGTGGCAAAGGGCGAAGGGGTGTGGATGCTGGCCAGGCGGACGAGGTCCAGCCCAAAATGGGCAAATATGAATTGTAAATAGATGGGGATGCTCGTTTTCTCCTTGGGGCCGATAAACTCCAGCGATTTGGGCAAATAGCCCGAGTGAGTCGCCAGAATCAGCCACAGGGGAACAAGCAAAATAGAAAGAAGAGCACCGAAGAGCCTGACCCAGCGGATGTAGGTGCCGATGACAGGATTATGGCGGAATTCCTCGGCATGCTGGAGCAGGTGAAAGAGGGTCACCGGTGCGATCATCACCGACGGCGAGGTGTCGACAATGATGATCACATGGCCCTCGATAAGGTGATTGGCCGTCACGTCAGGCCGCTCCGTATAGCGGATTACGGGAAAGGGGTTCCAGAATGAGCGGACCATGAACTCCTCCACCGTCTTCTCGGCCATGGGCAGGGCGTCGATATCGATCTTTTCAATCCTGGAGCGGATATGCTCCACAATCTGCGGATTGGCAATATCTTTAATATAGAGGATGGCAATATCGGTGATGGAGCGACGCCCGGCGCTCTTGATCTCGCACCTGAGCTGGGGATCCCTGATCCGGCGGCGTATAAGGGCTATATTGAAGACCAGCGTCTCCACGAAACCGTCCCGCGACCCCCTCGTGATCTTCTCGATATCAGGCTCCTCGGGGCTGCGGACAGGGTATTCTCTGGTATCGATGAGCAGCCCCCGCCGCTCTCCGTCAATCAAAAGCAGCATGGGCCCGGCGAGAACCTGCCGGATGGCCTCCTCAAGATCATCTACAGGGTTTGTCTCGGAAAAAGGTATGACTTCGTCAATGAGCTTGTCGATGGGGCTGGAGGCAATCTGCTCCCTGGTCGCATTGAGCAGAGATCTGATGACGAGAACTGAGACCTCGTTGTTGGTCAGGCCGTCTACGGAGAGCAGGAGCGCTTTTTTACCTCCTACTGTGATCTCCTTGAGAATGAGGTCGAAATTTTTATCGCCAAGATCGAGGCGCTCCTGGAGATATGCTTTGTTCTGATCCAGTTTTTTAAAGATAGCCGTGGACATGATCTGCGCGTTGTACCCTCTCTTTCCGGGAGAATATCATCCTTTGGGATTGAAGATCAGCGCCGCAAAGAAGGCAAAGATGATCGCCGCGGTGATCCCGGTGCTGGTGAGCTCGAACATGCCTGTCAGGATACCGATGACACCGCGGCGGGCTGCCTCTGACATGGCCCCCTTGACCAGGGCATTGCCGAAGCTGGAGATGGGCAGGCTGGCCCCGGCGCCTGCAAATTGGATCAGCCTGTCGTAAAGGCCCAGGCCGCCCAGAATACCGCCGGCAACGACGAAGCCTGAGAGAACATGCCCCGGTGTAAAGGGGGTCAGGTCAAAAAGAAGCTGCCCGATGAGGCAGAAAAGCCCTCCTACAAAAAAAGCGGTGAGATAGCTTCCCATGTGTAAATCTCCTTTCTGTCCTGGGTCCGGCGAACAACGCCTATGCCTAT
>CAZQEV010000281.1:0-1990 GCA_964592135.1 uncultured Syntrophomonadaceae bacterium | reverse complement strand
TGGCCAGCCAGAGCGGCACCATCAGCTTGATCTCTTTTACCCCTGTCAACAGATGGGTTTTGTGGAACAGATCCTTCACCGACACAAAAGCGTTGCCTAAAATATAGTTAGCGCCTGCCGCTGCTTTTTCGGCGCAGAGGATAACGCCGTGCGCAATGTCCCGCACATCAGCCGCGTTAAAACCGCCGACAATACCGGCAGGCATCTTCTCGTTTGCTATGTCTGCAAGAAGCTGAGTCACATAACCAAAGGCATAATCTCCCGGTCCGCAAATGGCGGTGGGGAAAACAATGGAGCCATTCAGCTTCTTCTCGCGCACCGCATCAGCGACGAGCTTCGACGCTTCCGCCTTCGTCTTGGCGTAAAAGCCAATCACCTTCTCCGGGTCAAAGTCCGAAACCTCCAGCACAGGCCGGCCTTGTGGTGGTTCAGGGATGGCGCCGGTAGAGCTGGTGTAGATCAGCTTCTTCACATTATGGGAGAGGCAGTATTCCAAGATGTTCTTTGTGCCGTTCACATTTACATCGCGGGCCTTCCGGCTGTATTCACCGTCTGTTGTGACAATGGCGGCAGTGTGGATCACAATGCTCTCATGGCCTTCGGGTAGATCAAAAAAACTCTTCAAATCGTCCCGGTTCAGAACATCGCCTTCCACCGTCTCAATGCCCTCTGGCAACCGCCTGGCCGCCGGATCACCGGGCAGAACCAGTGCCCGCACCGATTTGCCCTTCTGCACCAGTTCATGCACGATATTACCGCCAAGGTTTCCGGCTGCACCGGTGACCAGATAGATGGTTTTCACTCTTGATCCGCCTTCTTAAAGAGTGTAACAGGAAACTTCTTGTTATATACGCCGGGCAGCAGCTCCACAAAGCAGAGCCCCACGCGCTCATCCGCCGCATTGTAAATGCCCGCCGGCAGCTCGTAATAGCCCATATTCATCTGCCCTTCCAACAGGGGCTTTATAGTGTAGTTCTCCTCTTTGGCGCCGGGCATAGTCACCTTCCAAGCAGAAGCGTACGTTGTTCGACCATCAGGTTTTGTAAACTCAGTGGCTTCAATCGTATAGTTGTTCAGGCGGCGGGAAGATGCATCCTTCATCATATAAGTGCCGTCAACATAGCTGTCCTGGGGAAAGCTGAAGAGCATGATCTCTTCCTCATCGTCAAAGCGCAAGGAAAACCACTCCCAATGGGCATAACGGTCCAGCACGGGGAAGGGCCCATACTGCTTGTCAAACCATGTTTTGCCTCTGACCCGGAGCTGCTTGCCCCTCAATGTGAGAATCCCCTCAGTCGGCATGTTCGGATAGGAATAGTATTGCGTCCAGTGCCGCTTGCTCTCTAGACCCATTTTGAGGTTCCCTGCATCACAATGCCACACCGCACCTTTTCCATAGTCCAAATCAAGGTCCATAGAGAAGCGTTTATGCTGCATAGTCAGTTTCATACCGCTTTCGCCCTTGACGACACGGGCCAGATCACCATAGGCGACCTCCTCTGTTGTGAGACGGAAATGCTTGGCCGTAAAGCTTATAGTCTGATAATAATAGTGCCGGCCTGCTTCAAAATCGGTCAGAGCCATCATCAGCAAATAGGGTCTGATTTTGAAGGTGTAAAGTCTTAAAATCGTAAACTGATAGGAATAGAGCGTTCCTTCAGCGTCATGCAAAAAGCCGGTGCAATACCACCAGTCCTGGCTCTTTTTATGCGCCATCCATTCTTCATTAAAAGTGCCGTGTTCCCCGTTAATAAAGGGCCGTTCCTGAATTTTGGACATCTATAATCACCCTCCCTCGTTGACAAATCTTTCTACTTAAATCATACTGGCAATATGGCAGATAAACAACGTTCAGTTCGTTATTATACTGTTCGTTAGCGAACTATAGCTGGGGGAAATGTTCGATAACGTCTTTATATTTTGTAAAGAATGAAGGTGTCCAGCTTGAAGGAACGAAAATCAGACCGGCGCGTTAAGCGTACCCGTGCAA
>CAZQEV010000280.1:0-2010 GCA_964592135.1 uncultured Syntrophomonadaceae bacterium | reverse complement strand
GCGATGCCGATGTCTCCGACATCGTTGAGATATTCAAGTCCGCACTTTGATTTTTAAACAAGGGTGAATGGAATGGTAATTAAAAATAAGAAAGAACTCATTGAAAAGCTCACAGGGATCCACAGCTCGAAGAAATCCTATTATGTCGAGTTGAAGAAGAAGATCTACGAAACCACGCGGCGCAATATCCAGCTGGAGATCATCAACCAGCTGGCCAAGGGGATCGGCATTGAGATGTCCTTCCAGGAGATCATTGAAAATGTGATTCCCAAGTTGCAGGCTGTGGTCTCCTTTGACACGCTCAGTCTTTACGTGATCGACAAGGGGACCATGGTGAACCGCACTGTTTTTGTGACCAACCACCACGGCGATGCGCCCGCCGGGGATGTAGTCAGGAAGGATGAGGGGGAGCCGAAAGGGGAGCAGGCCACCGAGGCCTTCTGGCAGGTTCTCAGCGAGAAAAAGTCCATTCTCATCGATCACCGGGGTGCGGACAAGTCGGGCGCCGGGGAGGGCGATCTTCCCTTCACGGTTCTCATCCCGCTGCTGGTCAAGGAGAAGGTTATCGGCGTGCTCGAGGTGATCTGCGATGAGGGCTTTGATGACAGCGATCTTCTTTTCCTGGAGCAGGTCGCCGACCAGCTGGCGGTGGGTCTGGAGAATGCCCGCCTTTACAATGAGGTCTGGCAGCATAAGCAGGAGTGGGAGATCACATTTTCAGCAGTAACGGATCTGCTTCTTTTTATCAATCGCGATTACCGGATTCAGAGGGTGAACCAGGCGGTTATAGATTTCTTTACCATGCCCGAGGAGGATATTTTAGGCCAAAAGTGTTATCATCTTTTTTACGGGCGTGAATCGAAGTGCAATCCCTGCCTGGCCGATCAGGTCATCCGCACCCAGAGAACGGCTTACCTGCAATCGCGAACCCGCTTCAACCGGGTGCTCGATATTTTTGCATATCCCGCCTGCACTGCGGACAAGGAACCTTACGGTGTAACCTATTATGCCAAGGATGTGACCCGCTTTGTCGATTCCATCAAGTTTGTTTCCATGGGGGAGATGTCCGCCGGGGTGGCCCATGAGCTGAACAGCCCGCTTACGGCCATTGTGGGTAATTCCCAGCTGTTACTCAGGGAGACTGATCCCGCGAGCCCGCACTACCAGCTGATCCGGGATATCAAGAACAGCGGCACCCGCTGCCAGCGGATCATCCAGAACCTGCTCACCTTTTCCCGCCAGGAAGAATACACTTTTGAAGAGATCAATATGAACGAAGTTGTGGAGAGCGCCCTCTCCCTGCTTTCATACCAGATTGAGAAGAGCAATATCGATCTGGTGGAAAAGCTATCGCCGGAGCTGCCGGTGCTGCTGGGAAACGAACACGGACTGGAGCAAATTGTGATCAACCTTCTGCTAAACGCCAAGGATGCCATCGAAAGCAAGGCGCTGCTCGGAGCTAACGGAGAAAAAGGGAAAATCGTCATAGACACCTGTTTTTCCGACAAGATTGTGGCGGTGAATGTCAGCGACAACGGGAACGGGATCGATGATGTCGACCTGCCCCATGTATTCAATCCTTTCTTTACCACTAAGCGTGTCGGCCGGGGTACCGGTCTGGGTCTCTCGGTGAGCCTGGGGATTGCCCAGTCGCATGGGGGCGTCATCGATGTGGAAAGCACCGTGGGCAAGGGGAGCACCTTCAGCCTTATCCTGCCTCTGGATAAAGCCTACTGCAGCGATGAGGATCCGGAGGACGCCGCCGGCAAGCTGCCGCAGGAAGAAGGAGGCTCCTAGGTTGACAGCAGAACCGTTGTTCCTGATCGTGGATGACGAGCAAGAGGTCTGCAATTTCTTTTCTTACCTTTTGCAAAAGAGGGGATACGGAGCAGTTACGGCAAACAGCGGGCGCCAGGCGCTGGAGCGGCTCAAGGAGCACCGCTTCAACGTGGCTCTCGTCGATCTGAAGCTGCCCGACCTTAACGGCATAGAGATACTCCGCGAGATCAA
>CAZQEV010000279.1:0-2027 GCA_964592135.1 uncultured Syntrophomonadaceae bacterium | reverse complement strand
GGCTGTCGACAACATCGGTAATGGAGACGAGCGCCGCACCGGAAGTGTTGTAGCGGGCGCCCCCGTCGATCACATCTTTTCCCTTCTCCAGGGGTCCGTCAAAGAAAGATGAAAGCAGCGGCGTGGGATGAAGCTTCTGGTGTGAGGCCCCGAGATAATCATTATAGGCAATGGACTGGTCGATGAGGTAACGCAGCTGCTCCTTGTAGGCCTTCTTGAAATCGCCAAAAGTGGGGAAACTCCCCTCCAGCGCGGGGTCGCCCGTGTGCGGCCCCACCTGCTCCCCGACGAGCGGATGGACTCCGTCGTGCAGCGCCATCTCCAGCGCCGCCACGGTGTTCAAGAGCGTGCAGTTGGTGTGGCCCATGTGCCGGCCGGTGCTGGTAGGCTCCACGCAGCCGGTGGCGCCCCAGTCGCGGGCATCCTCAATGGCAAAACCCTGGTTGACCAGAGCGGGGATGACTGCGGCATCGTTGTGCAGCGAGGGGGTGGCGGCGGTAATGGTGTTCACCTCAATGAGCCGCTTGAGATAAGCATCGTCATTGACACCGGGAAAGAAGCGGGCATTCACATTGGGCTCGCGCAGAGCCAACATCTCCGTTACTTTTAAGAATATATAGGTCATGTCACATACCGCACTGTTGCCCTCACCATCCACCCCGCCCAGCGTCAGAGCCTGGTCGGAGGAACTGCCTCCAAAAAGGCGGTTGCCCAGGTCGGGGACGGTAGGCAGGTGATCGGAGCATTTCAGGTAGAAGCAGCCGACAAGTTCGATCGCCCGCCGGATGAGCTCTTCCTTATCAGCAGCGTTTTTTGCTTTGGCGGCATCACGCAGAAAGTAAGGCTGCAGGATCTGGTCCAGCCTCCCCAGGGAGAGCCCCGCATTCATGTTTTCCATGTGCAGCGCCACCCAGCAGAGCCAGATGCTGTTGATCGCTTCATGAAGCGAGCGGGCCGGATTGGCAGGGACATGCTCGCAGACAGCAGCCAGGGTCTCAAGTTCGGCGCGGCGGTGCTGCGACAGGGCATCATCTCCCAGGCCGGCAGCCAGCTCGCGGGCCCTGGAGGCAAGGTTTCGGGCATAGGCGAGGACCCCCTCCTGGGCTACCTGCAACGCCTGGTAGAAAGAGCGCTCTTTTTCACTTTTTGCCAGCGATTCTTTCTTTTTGGCTTCGCCAATTATATCGAGCAGCCCCCGCTTAAGGATCATGGAGAAATCGGGGATGGTATGCGAAACAGCATGGGCCTTCCAGCAAAAGTAGAGCACCCAGCGCCCCTCAAGCTGCTGGCAGCGAGGGTTGCCCCGCTCACTGCGGGTATATTCCATGATATTGCGGTCGGTCCAGAAAGGAAAAACCTCGAAATTGAGAATATCAATATCCCTGGCTGAGATGACGTAGGGGTTCATTTCGCGTTCGTCAACGGTGAGCAGTTCGGGCCAGAGCGCCAGGGCGCCGAACTCGGGAAAGAGGAGCACCCCCACCTCCTTGCTCGTAGTGGTGCCGGCAATGAGATCATCCCGGCGGATGACCGGTTCGCGATGGGTAAGAATATGGGCCACCGCCTCAGCCTGGCGCAGCCGCGGATCGCGCGGATTCCCGGCAGGATCTTTTTCGAAGCCCTGCTCCAAAAAATATTCCGTCAGAAGCCGCGGTCTCTCCGAACATACCGCAGCCTGGGTGGTATAGAGTTTTTCGCGGGCTTTTTCCAGCCGTGGGAATTGATCCAGCCGGTAAGCGCTCAGATAGGGTTCATCGAGAACCGCCACTCCATCGTGGGGAGTTGTTTGTAGAGTGGCCCGGTGGGCCAGCGGATGGGAATCACGCGCTTCGGGATGGTATTCAATAGTCCGCGGGGCACCTTCCAGACGAAGAAGTTTTTTCCGTTTTTTACGCCCTGCAGCCAGTTCTCTGGATAGGTGGCCGAATTTAGCCAGGTACATGAGATTGCCTTCCATAAAAAGATCGTTCTCCAGCATCATCGTAAGAGCATCAGCGGGTTTTTGCAGCGAGAAAATGCTTTTCATG
>CAZQEV010000278.1:0-2033 GCA_964592135.1 uncultured Syntrophomonadaceae bacterium | reverse complement strand
CTGGCTGCCCCTACTCGCCGCTTTAGCCCTGGCAATTTTAATCCTCGGCGCTTCGGTGGGCCTGGCGGAACTCTTTCCGGAAGAGTACAGCGATGCCGTAACCATTCTCGCCATCACCACCCTGGGGATTGCCTGCTCTTTTATCCCCAGAATCAGGCAGATCAAGAAGACATTCCAGGCGGGCATGTACCTCATCTACGCCTTCTGCCTTGTGGTCGGCTCCATGGCAAATCTGAAGGAGCTCTTTACCCGGGTGAACTGGCCCATTCTGGGCTTTGTTACCTTCTGCATTTTCGGTTCGCTATTGCTGCATGCGCTGCTCTGTCGGATTTTCAATATCGATACGGATACCATGATCATCACCTCCACTTCGGCCATCTGCTCGCCGCCCTTTGTTCCTGTTGTGGCCAACGCCTTGAAGAACAGGGAGATCATTCTGTCAGGCCTTTATACAGGCATCATTGGATATGCCATCGGCAACTATCTGGGGATCACTTTTTCCTATCTGTTGAAATCATTTTTCTAAATACACATGACCGGGGAGGCATTCGTTATGGAGGAAGGCGAGAAGATGAACATTCCTGAAAAAGGGCTGCCCCAGGGCGAGGTCCTGGAGATGCTCCGCAGATTTAAAGAAGGTGACGCCAATTACAAGGATTCGAAGATCTGGAGCCTGGTCTATTACCTGGGTGAAGAGCACACCCGCTTTCTCAATGATGCTTACGGTACATTTTTCTCCGAAAATGCCCTTAACCCCATGGCTTTCAAGAGCCTGAAGCGCTTCGAGCACGAGGTGGTCCGGATGACCGCCGGTCTGCTCAATGGAGATGGTAACGTTGTGGGGACAATGACATCGGGAGGCACGGAAAGCTGTCTGCTGCCGGTGATGGCTTACCGGGACAGGGCGGCAGCAAGGCGATCGTTTCGCTCGGGGATGCCGGAGATGATCGCCCCGGAATCTATCCATGTAGCCTGGGAAAAAGCGGCGCGCTACTTTGGGGTAAAAATGATTCACGCTCCCTTAAGAGACGACTTGCGTGTTGATGTGGGCGCAGTAAAAAGACGCATCAATAAAAGAACGATCCTTATCGTTGGCTCGGCTCCTTCCTATCCCCACGGCGTGATTGATCCCATCAGCGAGCTTGGTGCAGTGGCGCAGGAGCGGGAAATCCCCTTTCACGTGGACAGCTGTCTGGGCGGTTTTCTGCTGCCTTTTGCGGAAAGGCTAGGTTATAAGATCCCTCCCTTTGACTTCCGCATTCCCGGGGTCACTTCCATCTCCGCTGATATTCACAAGTACGGTTACAGCGCCAAGGGAGCCTCTGTGCTACTTTACCGAAACATGGATTACCTCAAACACCAGTTTTTTGTTTACGAAAACTGGCCCGGGGGAGTTTTTATTTCACCGGCCCTGCTGGGAACACGGCCGGGCGGAGCTATTGCCGCAGCCTGGGCAACGCTGAAATCGCTGGGCCTGGAGGGTTACCTCGAGCTGACGGAGAGTGTAATGAAGACAGCAGCTGCTTTGCAAAAGGGAATCAGCTCCATCCCCGAACTGAAGGTGTTGAGCAACCCCGAGTCGAGCGTTTTTGCCTATCACTCCACTTCACACAAGGTAAATATCTTTGCCGTAGGAGATCAGATGGAGGAAAGAGGCTGGCTTGTCGACAGGCTGCAGCGGCCTGCGGCGCTGCATGCCATGGTCACACCGCTGCACGAGCGCATTATCGATGAATTTATCGCAGATTTGAAGCAATCGGTGGAGCGCGCTCTTGCCGATCCCGCCCTGGCCAAAAAGGGGAATGCCGCTCTTTATGGGATGATCGCCAAAGTGCCGTTGCGAGGCCTGGTTAAAAAAGAAATCCTTAAAATGATGGAGCAGATTTACGGACCGGAGATGAAAATGCCCTATTGAAGCAGCCTATAGGGCTGAATAGATATGAAGCGGGTTGCCCTTTCCGGGCAACCCCTGAATGTCAGATCAATTCATCTGTTAAGTAGCAGCTTCTTGCTGTAGCGAAGATAAATATTTT
>CAZQEV010000277.1:0-2034 GCA_964592135.1 uncultured Syntrophomonadaceae bacterium | reverse complement strand
ATAAGGCCAAAAGGAGGACAGACAACAATGCCGAGAAAAGGAAGGATAATTAGCTCAAGCAAAATTTATCATGTTGTGAGCCGGGGCAATGAAAAAAAACCGATATTTTTAGATAGGGAAGACCATGAACGATTCATTGGTACTCTAAGAAGAAAGCAAAAAGAAAAGTCGTTTACACTCTATGCATATTGCTTGATGAAGAGCCACTATCACGCTGTGCTCAATGAAGAAGAGGCTGGAATATCTTCGATTATGTCATCTATTAATACCGCCTATGCTATTTATTTCAACAAAAAGTATGATCGAGTAGGCCATCTATTTCAAGGCAGATTTCGAAGCGAAGCTATTGAAGATGAAGCTTATTTTCTTACTGCTGTAAAATATGTTCATAATAATCCTGTAGCGGCCAAACTGGTAAATGAAGCCTCCCAATACCCCTGGAGCAGCTACGGCTCATATCTTCGATTTGAAAGCAAAGACGACCTGGTTGAATGCCGGTTTCTTTTGAACATGTTTTCACCGAACCTGGAAAAATCTATCCCGGAGCTGATGAATTTTACAAACAGAATTGATGATGAAATCTTCAGTGATCACCTCAGGGGAGAAGAAGAAAACCTGTTTGATAAAGAGCGCAATGCCCTGAGCTTTATTGATAAATATCTGCGCGAACGAAACATGAACTTCGAAGAATTAAAAAACAGATCCAACATGAATATTAGAAACGAGCTGATCGGTATTTTAATAGAGAAATCGGGCTTGCCCCTGAGAAGAATTGGTAAACTGCTGGGGCTGAGTAAAAATACAATTTCCAGGGCCAGATGACCTAAAAGCGACATTTGTGGGACAAGAAGGTACGTCCCCGGTGTCCCATTTGTATGGGAGGATGAGATGTTAGATGAAGCAGATGAAAACACCTTTGGAAGAACTGGAGAGACGCGGGGATCAGCTGCAAGAAGGAATGCAGAAGCGGGGAATCGGCGGCGCCCTCATTGTGCAGAGGGCTGATCTATTTTACTTCAGCGGCACGGCGCAGGATGCCCACCTTTTTATTCCGGCAACGGGCGAGGCGATCTTGCTGGTAAGGCGAAATCTGCAGCGAGCTCGCTCTGAAAGCAGCCTGCGGCAAATTGAACAGTTTGAAGGGTGGGATGATCTGGCGGAAATAGCCGGAGAAGCGGCGGAAGGGACAGCCATCGGCCTGGAGCTGGATGTGTTACCAGTAAATCTTTTCCGCCGCTATGAAAAGATCCTGGCCCCTCGGCCCATCACCGATGTTTCGCCACTGATCCGCAGTATCAGGGCGGTAAAATCCAGCTATGAGCTGGCAAAGCTTCTGGAGGCCGCAGCCCTCGGTGAAGCTGTTTTCAGTTACGCCCGGGATATTTGCCGGGCGGGTATGAAGGAGATCGATCTGGCGGCAAAGATTGAGGCCTTCGCCCGCGCCCGCGGCCACCAGGGCGCCATCCGCATGCGTGGTTTCAACCAGGAGCTTTTCTCCGGCCATATCATGGCAGGCGAGAGCGCAGCTGTGCCCAGCTTTTTCAACGGTCCTGTCGGAGGGAGCGGATTGAATCCTTCCTACCCTCAGGGCGCCGGCACCCGGAAAATCGAACAAAATGAACCGGTGCTCATTGACTATGTTACCGTGCTCGACGGCTACATGGTCGATCAGACCCGCATCTTCTGCCCGGGTCAGCCGTCAGCAAAATTGATGCGCGCTTACGAAACAGCACTGCAGATCAAAAAAGAGCTCATCGATATGGGCTGCGCCGGCTCCAACGGCGCTGCACTTTACCAGCGAGCCCTAGATATCGCCTCCGCTGCAGGACTGGAAGATCATTTCATGGGCGCCGCAGAAAAAGTATCCTTCATCGGCCACGGCGTAGGCCTGGAGCTTGACGAGCTGCCGGTAATTGCCCGCAACTACGATTTTACCCTCACCGAGGGGATGGTTTTCGCCCTGGAGCCCAAGTTCGTCTTCACCGGAGAGGGCGCCGTGGGCATCGAGGATACCTTTATAGTCCGCTCCCGCGG
>CAZQEV010000276.1:0-2040 GCA_964592135.1 uncultured Syntrophomonadaceae bacterium | reverse complement strand
GATGTTTTTGATACAGGCTGTGCGGGTTTGCAGGGGTGGGTGGGGTATGCTTCGCCCGGGGCTATCCAGGGCATCGGCCGGATATGGGTCAGCCGGGGCCGTCCAGGGCAAGGGGCGAGTCATGCTTCGCCCGGTGAGGTAATGTTTATTTGCGCATCGGTTTTGTGCTAACCATTACAGATTTGTGCGGCCTGTGGGCCGCCCTTACGAGATCATCTCGATAAAGGCCTGCAGCCTCGTCCGGATCGCTCCAGCAGGGGCAAAGCTGTAGTTGTCGTCTATGAGCAGCATGGGAAAGCCCGCTTCTTTCAGGTAATCCCGCAGGTCGGGGTAGTCAAACTTGTGAGGATCACAGAAAGAGATGATGTAGCCGACCACGCCGTCGACATTGTATTCCCGCGCTCTCTCGAGGATGTAATCGAAACGGCCCCTGCCCGGTCCGCGGTCGGTGCGCGGGCACTGGAAGTTGACGAAGTAATGCTCTTTCAGCGCTTCGTAGGGATTGCCCGACAGGGGGATATCCTTTTCATAGAGGCGGAAACCGATGCAGGTATCATCGGCGGCAACCTCGCCGCCCGCCTCCTCGATCATCCGGTAGAAGGCGGCATTATCGAGCAGGCTGCCCCAGACCAGGAGGCGGGGGCGGGTCAGACCCTGCGGAGAGCGCTTTTTCACCCCGGCCAGCGCTTCATTCAGGAGAGTATGAAACTCTTCGGAAGGAAGCCACCTGCCGGCCAGCAGGAGCTCGTGCATTTCGCTGCCCTTGATCAGGGGGGGATTCTCCTGCCGCATCCGGTACAACTCCCGGATCAGGGCCCGGTTGCGGTTGGTCAGCTCAATCTCTTTTGCCAGCATCTCCCCGGTGACATCCCGGCCGGTAAAGTGCTCCAGGCTTTCCCGGAAAAACCCCAGTTCGCGTTTGAAGAAACGCTCCGCCTGAGGGGTGACCTGGTGGGGGACGTTGAAAAGACGGGAGTAGGGCAGGGGGCGGTAATAGGTCCAGATACCGTAAAGGCGCTGCACCATATCGCAGCTGTGCGAGATGACCAGGCCGTCCAGGAAATCAAGCCGCTCCTTCAAGGCCTGGGTAAAGACGTTGCGCACATAGGTACAGCCGTACGGCTCCATGTAAGCGTCGGCTTCGGAGGTGGGTTCCCCGGGGCGGCCGGTAATCTGGTAGGGGATCGCTCCGGCGGCCCTGATTATCTCGGGCGGGGCAAAGCAGCAGAGGTAGCCCACTACCGGCATGCCGCTCTCTCGCCGCAGATCTCGCACTCGCTCCTCTTTCTGCGAGTTCAATTCCGCTGCGCGGGTCAGTGCAGGTATATCTTTCATCGATCATCTCTCTCCTTCTTTATGATCCTCCGCAGGTGGGGCTGACTTTTCCTCAGCCGCCTGCCTTGCTGCGGCCGGCCAGGGTCTCGATAAAGGCGTGCACCCTTGTTTTGATCTGGGCGTCGGACCAGAGGCGGGGATCGGCCATGTCGCTCTCGAAGATGAGCGAGGGTATGCCCATCTCCGCCAGCCGGTTTTTTGTATGAACCTCGCCGAAGGAGACGGCCCGGCAGGAGCGCGTCAGGTGCATCACCGCACCGTCAAGGCTGTATTCCTCAACCATCTCTTCGAGCATGCGGCTGCCGGCGAAACCGCCGAAGACGGCGGGATTGCACAGCTCCGGCATAGCCTCGGCGCCGTATTCGTGCATCTTTACGGCGCGGATCCAGGTGCGCTCCACGATGGCCTCCAGGGGGTCGTCGAGATCGACCTCGAACCAGTCGCCCACATTGTAAGTAGATTCTATGGCCATCACCGCCCCCATCGATTCGAGGTAATTGAAGAAGCCGAGATTGAACCAGGGGGGCAGGCCGAACCAGATCAGGCGGTATTTCTCTTCTTCCACGATGCCGATGCCCCGTTCAACGCGGTCCTTGAGCTCGTGGTAGATCTCCCGGTAAAAATCGACCGCCTCTTCCTCGCCGACCATATACATCTGCGGGATGATCGCCGAGAAGTAGTCGGTGGAGCCCATGGGGCAGGGGA
>CAZQEV010000275.1:0-2050 GCA_964592135.1 uncultured Syntrophomonadaceae bacterium | reverse complement strand
TCATTTTTTCACCTCCGTTGATGATCATTATTATGGACCGGGAAACTGAAGCGTAAATGTTGTGTCTCTGAACCTTAGCTGAACTTTTAGCATTATATTTAGCCATGCAGCTCGGTAAGCAAAATTTCTACCGTAAGGGCCTGACCTCTACGCGATACCGTAATATTAACAGTATCTCCCACCTGATAGCTGTCGATGACGGCGTTGTATTCTGACAGGCTGTTAATCTCAACGCCGTTAATCGCCACGATCCTGTCTCCGGATCTAAAGTTGTTGTTGGTGGAACTGTAGATATACAAACCTGTTTTGTTCACTCGATATGCCGCAGCTGTATGTGCATCGGTTATTTCAATAAGTGTCAGTCCCACGTCAACTCGACCCTGGACATAGCCGTTTTCAATAATACTCTCAATTACAAACTTAGCTGTATTGATGGGAATTGCAAAGCCGAGACCCTCCACATCGGCACCGGAGGATTTGGCATTGACAATACCGATCAGCTCGCCATAGAGGTTAAAGAGCCCGCCTCCGGAGTTGCCTGGATTGATGGCGGCATCAGTCTGCAAGAGTCGCATGGACTTTCCATCAATAGTAATTGCCCGATCAAGGGCGGAAAGAATACCGCTGGTTACCGTACCACCCAGCGCACCCAAAGGATTTCCAACTGCTACCACAGTCTCGCCGACCATCAATGTGGAGGAATCACCCAGGACAGTGGGAGTCAGCCCAGCCGCTTCAATTTTGATCACCGCCAGATCCGTCTTGGCATCAGCGCCGATAAGCCCGGCTGAATACTCCATCCCATCGGCCAATCGCACGATAATGTTCCTTGCGCCGGAAACCACGTGATTATTTGTGACGATATGACCATCAGCGCTAACGATGATCCCGCTACCGGCGCCCTCGCGGATAAGCTGCCCCATCCTGCCGCTGGTAGTGACTGTTTCAGTTGTTATTTCAACCACAGCCTGCTTTACTGCAGCGGCAACCTCTACTACCGGCAGGGCATTAGGGGATTCGGGGGTATTCTTAGCGCCTGTTGGTGTAAGCGTTTCAGATAAACCGGCAGTCTGCTGTGCTGTTTCCTGAATGACATCTATCGCCATCCTGCTCTGTATGATTTGATCACATAGATATCCGCCGGCAAACCCCAACGCCCCTGAGAGCAAAATGCAGACAGCCAGTACGAGGATGGAAACTCTATGCTCCGGCTTCTTTTTATTTCTATGTGAGCCTGCATCTCTTTCTACTTCGCCTGCAGAAAAGGGATAACCGTCTTGATTTAATGTATTATCTTCGAACATAATAACCCTCCATTCTTTGTTATCACTGCGAATGCCGGGCTTTGATCAGCTAGCTGATATAAATCATATATTGAGCAACTGAACTGCAAATGTTGTGTCTCTGAACTTTAGCTGAACTTTTTGGGCAAACCCGGCGATCACATTTTCATGCAAGCCGGGAGCCGATTTCCATTGCTAAGAATGGCTATGGGGATTAGGTGACTATGAGTATAGAGGCCGATATATTGATTTAATATGATGTGTTCATATCTGTAGCAGATGGCAATTATGAAGATTCCAAGATAAGGGCATCTAATGTCCCTCTCTAAAAAAAGTTATGCAGGAGGCTATTCGAGTTTATGCCAATTTGGCGGGGCTGATTTTCCCGACCTCTCTTAACCAGTCAACGGTGTCCGCGATGGACTCATTCAGCGAGCGGCATTGAAAGCCCAGCTCTTTTTCAGCTTTCTCGGTGGAATACTCGTTATTCCTTCTGAGATTATAGATGGTATAGCTGCTGAACCACGCAGGCTGCCTGGCCATTTTGCCGTAGAGTGTGCCCAGGCCGGCAAAGGGGCGAACAAGCCACAGGGGAACCGTAAAAAGATGCTTTTTTGCTCCCGATTCTTCGCATACAGCATCCATTAAGTCTTCGAAAGTGTAACAGCGGCTGGCCATGATATAGGATTCCCCCTTACGGCCTTTTTCCGCGCAGGTAACGATTCCGGAGGCCAGATCCCTGGCGTCAACTGAATTGAATGTGCCGC
>CAZQEV010000274.1:0-2056 GCA_964592135.1 uncultured Syntrophomonadaceae bacterium | reverse complement strand
CTTACAAACAGCGGCGGCAGCGTCACTATTATTTTGCAACGAGCGACTTAATTTTGCGGATACCTTCCACAGCGTCAGAGGCATAGGCGTCAGCATTAATTTCCTCGGCAAAACGGGCTGAAACGGGCCCGCCGCCGATGATCACCCTGGTCTTTTCCCGCAAACCCTCTGCATCCATCGCCCTGATGATCTCCTCCATGCCCAGCATCGTTGTTGTTAAAAGGGCGGAAAGTCCCAGGACATCGGGCTGATGCCGTTTCACTTCGCCCACAAAGGTCTCGGTACTGATATCTGTTCCCAGGTCAATGACCTCGAAACCGGCGCTTCTCAGCAGAAAACCGACCAGGTTTTTCCCGATATCGTGGACATCGCCGGCAACGGTGCCCAGAAGCACCCTGCCTTCCTTGCCCAGCGCAACCTGGCCCAGGTGCGGCTCCAGCACTTTCATGCCGCCGTTGAAAGTATCGCTTGCCATGAGCAGCTCGGGCAAGAAATATTCGCCCGCTTCAAATTTATGACCGCACTGTTCCAGGCCCTCCATCATCGCCTGGAGAAGGTCAAAGGGCTTTTCACCGGTATCGATGCGGGACTGAACCAGCTCTTCAATATCATAGGTATTGCCATCCCGAACAGCTTCGGTAATTGAAGTATTCATCTAGTACCTCCCGTATATCTTCACTAAATTGAAGATATGATTTACTTTCTCCAGGTCCGTGCCCGGCGGAACAGAGCTGACTGAAATGGAAATGGAAGCGCGCATCTCCGTGGCCAGAGTGCAGATCCGCTTAACAAGCAGCTCAATCTCCTCTTCGGAGGCATCTCTCAAGAATTTGCCGTGAATAATGTAGGAAAAGCATTTCTTGTTCTCTTTGGCCAGCTCCAGTGCCGGAACATCGTACTCGGGCAGGGTCACACCTTCGGGCGTGGTGGGAAAGATATAATTTGACCACACGATCTGATGGTTGATCCCGGGCGGTTCATTCTTAAGAATGTTTCTCATTTCCATCGGAGAGGTCGAGGCAGCCACTATAGTCAGCTTTTTCTTGTGATGAAGCCAGACTTTTTCGATATAGGGAAGAACATATTTGACATAATCCCCCCGGCTCATGATGGGGCTGGCTGCATACTGGTCCACCACCGCCGCTCCCATAAGCGACAGGCCCTGTTTAACCGCCAGTTCAAAATGCCTGATCGAGAGGCGTGTGGTCAACTCCATGATCGCAGGATACATATCGGGATCGCCGCGCTTCTTGATCTTCTCCCTTCGGACAGGGTCATCCGTCTCCATGTAATCCTTGTGCAGGCGCATATCCATAGGCAGCTTGTCGTCTCCCCTGAGCAGCATCGCCAGATCCCAGGGGCCATCCATGTTCAATGTCAAAAGCAAATCCGGATGGCGTCTTTGAACCTCCGCATGGATATCGAAGTACATCTTGAGATAGCCCCTTGCTTCTTCCGGCGCTTCGATCTTCTGCAGATCCCCTCTGCTCTGAAGGGGATACTTCACGGGGTAAGGCACCCGCTCCTCGGAGATTTTGTACTCAGTGCCCAGATCAGCAGCGCCCATGCTCATCGTCCCCTGCCATATTGGCGCAGCGATTAGATCGCAATCAAAAAGCTCACAAACCTTATCAGCCAGCGCGATATTGGCTTCCACACTCTCCACAGTTGATCTCCAGTTGTACTGCGGGTCCAGCATGTAGGGCTCAATATTTGTCGCTGCCAGCATGGTTGGTATGCGATCGGGGAGACCTATCTGAGCCATCATGAACCGCTCCATCCCGTTAAGCTTGCCCAGCCTTAGCTTGCTCTTGGCCATAGCTTTCACCATGGTCAGCATAAGATTGGCCATAGAGACACTCCTCTCCTTTTTTAGGTACATTTTACTTCTGCTTTGGAGGGAAAATTGTTGCCTGAACAACAAAAAGGGTCATTTTTCCCACTGTTGCGGGAAAGCCACACAGTTTTTACCGAACCCTTATTTACGACCCCCGGCACCGGGGCCGCTGCACCAGCCCCAGGCCAGTTCCACGCCTTCCCGGGCCTCGTGCGCATG
>CAZQEV010000273.1:0-2059 GCA_964592135.1 uncultured Syntrophomonadaceae bacterium | reverse complement strand
TCTCTGGGCATCGGCTCGTGCTATATCGGAGATATCATGGAAAGGTATGAGGAGCATAAAGAACTGCTGGGCCTTCCCGATTATGTTTTCCCCGTGGCCATGCTCTGCATGGGCTACTATCCCGAGGGCTACCGCAAAAAGTTGCGCTCCAGGTTTGCGAAAGATTATATTGTTTTCAAGGACAGCTACCGGAGGCTGAATGAGGAAGAAATAAAAGAGATGTTCGGCTCACTTGATGAGAGCTTTACGGCGGAAAACTCTTCCAATACCCGGAATTATGCCCAGGCGCATTATGCAAGGAAAACAGGCGCGCCCTTTTCCAGAGAGATGACCCGATCGATCAAAGAAGCGCTGAAGGTATGGAACGGCCATCCTCAGCATCATCAGATAGATCAGGGATAGTGGATGCCGTCAGGGGGTTATTTGCAGGGGGATTATATCCGGAGGGGTGAAATAGTGAAGAAGCAGGCTGTTTTATACGCAACCATGACCGGGCACTCCAGGAAAATTGCCAAAGCCGTGGGGAAGGCCCTGGATGTCCAGGCCCTAAACATCAGGGCCCGCCCCGCCTTTGTTGACGTGGATTTGCTCTTTATTGTCGGCGGCGTCTACGGGGGCAAAAGCCTGCCCGCGCTTTTGAAATTTGTGAAGGGTCTGGATAAAGAAAGTGTAAAAAAAGCAGTGCTGATGACCTCATCGGCGAGGGAACAGAAGCAGGATGACCTGCGGAGGCTCCTGCATGAGAAGGGCATAGAGGTACTGGATGAATTCGCCTGTCCGGGCAGTTTTTTGTTTCTTAGTTTCGGGCATCCCAACAAAGAAGATATTGAACAGGCGGTGGCCTTTGCCGTTAAAATGTCGGCAAAAACAAGTGAACCGGCCCCATAAACAGCTCAAAAGGGTGCGAAGAGAGCGGCGGCTGCCGCCCGGCTGTGGTTTCCAGCAAAGACCTTTGTGTGCTGTATCAGATGGTTGAAAGCATCCTGATCGACGGTGACTGCTGCAAGGTGCTTGTTAACGCACCGTTAAAATGATTTGTCCCATGGATTAAATAGGTCGACCCCTGTTGCGGCCATATCCTTCGTATTACGAGTTACCAAAACCAACCGGTGCGCTTCTGCTGTTGCGGCCAGCAATCCGTCAATCACAGGTAAGGCAACCCCTTTTTCACGCGCTTGATAATGCATGCTGCCCCAGATAGTTGAAACGGTACCGTTTATGGAAAGAATTCTGGTGGCAAAAGACTCAACAACCTGGTCGAACCATACCCTGATATCGGTTTTCTTATTTCCCTCAGGCAGCAGTAAAATGCCGTAATACAGTTCTCCGATGCTCAGGGCGCTGACATAGAGTTTATCCGAATCACAGTTTTGGAACCATGTCAGTACAGATTTGTCGGGAACCGGTTTACGCAGTTCAGAGATCACACAGGTGTCAAGGAGAGCGTTCATACAGTGATCTCCCTTCCCTTGTCGGCAGGGCGTTCCAGTGGGATCGCCATTTCCTTATGCGGCGACGAAAGAAGCAACTGCTTCAAATCCTTTTTACACGTCAGCTTCTCATAGTCATTGACAGAAATTACATATACCGCAGGTCGTCCATTTTTTGTAATTAGCTGTGGCTCCCCGTTCATTGCTTGTTGAATGACCTCACTCAGTTTGTTTTTTGCTGATTGAACCTGCCATTTTCGTAATGGCATTTTCCGGGCCCCCTTTCGAATCTGGCTATCCTGTCTATATTATATGCTCTTATTGTCATCAAGTAAAACATAGATCCGGGTTATCTTGTAGATTTTGTGCCGGGGCCAGGATATCACAAGCGATCAGCATTGCCGGTTAACCTTTACTCTGCTGTAAGAAATGTATGATCTGTATGATCGATATGCCCTGCTTAATCATGTCTGTAAGGGAAGTGGAAGGCCTGATGACGGGAGAGGGTTACGGGGGTTACGAGGGTTCGCGGCCTGACCTTCTGCGCTCAAGCTCTTTCAGATGTATTTTGCGAAGCCGGATGTTGGCGGGCGTGATCTCCACCAGCTCGTCGCCGTTGATCAGCTCCA
>CAZQEV010000272.1:0-2075 GCA_964592135.1 uncultured Syntrophomonadaceae bacterium | reverse complement strand
CCCTCCTGCTCATTTTGCTTTTTAACTATCCATATTATCGCCCGCAACATTTTTTGAATTTCTTGCCGCTGCCGCAGGGGCAAGGATCGTTGCGCCCGATCTTCTTGCGGGTTTTTAAATCAATGACCTCCGGTTCTGCCTGCGCTACCAGGAAAGGCTCCCGGGGCAGCGGCTTGAGAAATTTCTGTTCTTCCTGAAATAGTTCACCGGGGGTATGACCCTTTAACACCCACTGCCGGGTGTTGTTATGCAGCTCCGAAATCTGCGTTGTAAGCAATTGCAAAAAATCAAAGGAGGGAATCTCCAGCCGGCTTTCCAGATACTTGATAATTTCATCCGGTTTTCCGTTATCGTTAATAATGTCAATCAGCTGCAGCGCAATTTCATTTTTATCCTCTTCACTCAGATCATAGTACTCTTTTAAAAACATTAAAAAAGCATTCAGGGCAGGAGTTCTGTCGATATAACCCGGTGCGCCGGCTTTAAAAAGCTGTCTCTTTGTAAATGGATAGTAATCAACACTCTGTCGCGATCTGTGTTCAACAAAGAGCCCCTTGGGATCAGGGACCCTGCGATCACAGATACCGTATTCAGAATATCGAACCTGCCCGTAAAATCCGATAGCCGGTGTGAGCACATCCAGGTATTCAAAATAATCCACCTTGCCCCCCGTTAGCCGCTCGATTCTCTCTGTCAAGACCCTTACTCCCATTACTCCATAGTAATAAAGCATACCGTGAGTTAGAGTAATCCACTCCGTGTTTCGTTTAATGATCCTTTCCAGCTCAGTGCCGTCAGTACGGCTAAATAGATCGCATAATTCCGGAGGCATATATAATATTCTCTCATTATTGTAAATGCAGGGGAAAAGAAGGCAACGGTAAAGCAGCACCTGTGCTTTTACCATATCCAGGTCTGCCCTCTTCAGCACCCCTGAGTTTTTAACTGCTGATTTTAACAGGCCGTACCGGACCTGATCCAGTGTATACAGAGTTTTGGCATATCTATCAGGCATCAGTTCAACAAGCTTTGCTGCCAGGTCTGCTTTTCTCAGAGAGCTCAATCGTTTTAAGCCATGCATTTTACTGATCTCGCTCATCTCTTCTTTAGTGATCCCGTCGAGTAAATCTAGGAAGCTGGATGGAACGTCTATTTTCTTCCAAAACCGGTTTTCTCTGCGAGCAGCATGGCGCCCCAGCATTTCCTTCATTCTCTCTAAAGTCTCCAGTAACAAATCCCCGGCTTCCCGATCCATGCACCGGCTCACCTGCCTCATGCTTTTCTGAAGATAATCACTTCGATCAATCCCGGCCATTTCCCTGCCAGAACTCGCAGCGCATTGTATCCGTCGCTCCAGGATCCTATCGCTATATTCACTTCGGCGATCGCGATTAGCTTTGAACCGCTTCAATTTCCCCCTTTTCCTGCATATCTTTAACAACCGCGGAAAACTCAACTGATGTGGGGCCGTAGTAATTCTTGATATAGGTTAGCCCCATCAGGTTTTCCTTATATTTCTCATAGTAATCAAAGTCGATGAAGTAAAGTAGTTTGTGCAGTACCGTCTCCCCAAGGTTGGGTTTGGCCCCCACTTTGTTTAAAATGTACAGCAGTACCTCTCTAAATTTATTTATATTTTTTTGGGTCACCCGGATCTGCAGTTCATCTGTCTGCGTTTCCCGGACCTCTTCAATTTTTACGTTAAATACCGGTTCTTTACACTCCAGCAGATCTGCGATGGTCATTTTAAAAAGAGCAGCCAGTTTCTTTGCTTCTGTGACCGTTAGCTCCCGTTTCTTAATTGGATAAAGTGCACCTCACTGTTATTCTCTGAAAACAGCTCCAGGTTTTCTTTGCTGTCATAGTCTTTTGTTATATAGATCAGGTAACAGTAGCAGACATTCTTTTGGCTTGCTGCTAATAAATACGAAATATCTCTGCAATTGATCGGGACCCTCTGCAGCACCAATTTTGTTCTCGACAAATATTAGGTATTGTTTTCTGCTCCTGCTTATAGACCCATCATTTTTTTGCCCTGCAGGTGAATGAATCAATTCATCTCAACGGGGAAAACG
>CAZQEV010000271.1:0-2082 GCA_964592135.1 uncultured Syntrophomonadaceae bacterium | reverse complement strand
ACTAAAAGGGTCCTGGAAGGGCTGTGCCGGTGCGGTCCAATCTATGAGGTTGACGCTCTTAAACTCCTCTGCTATAGTTTAGCGACAGAGGAGGGGGGAGAACATGTCGGATAATTTGACAACAAAAATCCTGAAGGCGCACCTGATCTCTGGAGAGCTGAAATATGGAGAGGAGATCGCCCTTCGCATCGACCAGACGCTGACCCAGGATGCCACCGGAACCATGGCTTTCCTTCAATTTGAGGCGTTAGGGTTGGAGCAAGTCCGCACCGACCTATCGGTGAGCTACGTCGATCACAACACCCTCCAGGGCAGTTTTGAGAATGCCGATGACCATCGCTACCTCCAATCAGTAGCAGCCCGCTACGGCGTTTACTTCTCCAGACCCGGCAACGGCATCTGCCACCAGGTGCACCTGGAGCGCTTCGGCGTTCCGGGGAAAACTCTGCTCGGCTCCGACAGCCATACACCCACAGGCGGCGGCCTGGGCATGCTGGCTATAGGCGCTGGAGGACTGGATGTAGCAGTGGCCATGGCCGGCGGACCTTTCCATCTGAACATGCCTCAGGTTCTCCGGGTAAATCTCGTTGGAAAGCTGCCCCCCTGGACCGGAGCGAAGGACATCATCCTGGAGCTGCTGCGCCGCCTCACCGTTAAAGGAGGAGTCGGCCGGATCATCGAATACGGCGGTCCCGGTGCAGCCGGGCTGACGGTGCCCGAGCGGGCTACAATCACCAACATGGGCGCCGAACTGGGAGCAACCTCATCCATCTTTCCCAGTGACGGAACAACACGCCGTTTTCTTCTATCCCAGGGAAGGGGAGAATCCTGGAGTGAACTGCAGGCCGATCCCGGCGCCTCCTATGACGAAGAGATCACCGTTGACTTAAGCAAACTTGAACCGCTGGCGGCATGCCCGCACAGCCCCGACGCTGTCAGGCCGGTCAGAGAAATAGGCTCTCTTCCCGTGGATCAGGTTGCTATCGGTAGCTGCACAAATTCCTCATACCATGATCTGCTACTGGCGTCAAAAATCCTTGAGGGGAAAACCGTTCATCCGGGCGTCAGCCTGGTAATTGCCCCCGGTTCACGCCAGGTTTTGCTCATGCTGGCGCGCAGCGGCGCCCTGGAGAAACTCATTGCTTCGGGAGCGAGGATCCTTGAGTCTGCCTGCGGCCCCTGCATCGGGATGGGCCAGGCTCCACCCTCGGGTTCATTGTCAATACGCACTTTCAACCGAAATTTCCGCGGGCGCTGCGGTACTGCAGACGCCTCGGTTTACCTCACCGGCCCGGCGACGGCGGCGGCAAGCGCCCTCTACGGCCGGATCACCGATCCCCGTGAACTGGTTGATTTTCCGGAGCTTCCCGCGGCGCCGTCCCCGGTCATCGATGACGACATGATCATCCCTCCCGCCGGCGACGGCAAAGGGGTGAAGATCATCCGCG
This sequence comes from uncultured Syntrophomonadaceae bacterium, assembly GCA_964592135.1. Classification (GTDB taxonomy): domain Bacteria; phylum Bacillota; class Dethiobacteria; order DTU022; family DTU022; genus JAAZIN01. The sequence goes on along the minus strand of CAZQEV010000271.1, from coordinate 634 downwards.
GCCCCAACATCAAGCCGCTGCCCCTGGGCAGCTCTCTGCCCGACGATCTCACCATGACTCTCCTGCTGAAAACAGGGGATAACGTTACCACCGACCAGATCATGCCCGCAGGGGCCAAAATTTTGCCATTGCGCTCAAACATTCCCGCCATCAGTGAGTTTGTATTCGCTCCACTGGACGAGGGCTTTGCCCGGCGAGCCCGGGAGGCCGGAAACGGACTGGTGGTGGGCGGAGAGAATTACGGCCAGGGATCAAGCAGGGAGCATGCCGCCTTGGCGCCCATGTATCTCGGCGTCAAGGCCGTCCTGGCCAAATCATTTGCCCGAATCCACCACACCAATCTGGTCAACTTCGGGATTATCCCTTTGATCTTTCAATCTCCCTCTGACTATGAGAGGCTGCGGCAAGACGACATCCTGGCGCTGAACAATCTGTGGGAACAGCTCGACGGCGGGCGCCTTACTGTCACCAACGAAACGCAGGGCTACACCTTCACTGTACGGCACGAACTTTCTCTGCGCCAAATCCGCATCATCAAAGCCGGCGGCCTCTTATTGGACGTAGGAACCGGGTTCCGTCCCGGCCCCTATTAGATGTTGGATGTTGGAGGTCAGAAGTCGTAAAGGCAAAAAGG
>CAZQEV010000270.1:0-2107 GCA_964592135.1 uncultured Syntrophomonadaceae bacterium | reverse complement strand
ATAAGGCTGTTCCCCACATATTTACGACAATGGGTCAAGGCCGCAAACCCTTTGGATGCAAGGGAAGCGGCCTTCTTCTTTCTTTTAAGCTGTCAAAGTCAGGATACTATACTACAAATATAAACATGTCAATACGGCTTCAGCGCATCAGCGCATCAATCTTCGCCTCAGCCTTCGCCTTAACCGACCGTCTGCAGGAAAGGAAGAAGCCGCAGAATGAAAGGCTAAAACAAGAGTTGGATAAACACTACGGCAGCAGGGTTGAAGTGTTCTTCGGCGACCTGTCCAGCATTGATGACTGCGTCAAGGTGGTGGGAAAGTCCGACTACATCATCAATTGCGCTGCGGTGATCCCCCCTGCCTCCGACATCGACCCCGGGTCTGCCGAAAAGGCCAACCACCTGGGGGTCAAGAACCTGGTCCAGGCCATCGAGGCAGAAAAAAACCCTGATGATAAAAAATACGTCCATATCGGCTCTATAGCGGAATACGGCAACAGGTTTTTCCCGGTCCATTGGGGCCGGGTGGGAGATCCCCTGGTTTCCAGCCCCTATGATTACTACGCCGTGACCAAGATTAAAGGGGAAAGATGCGTCGTGGAATCTTCTGTCAAGCACTGGGTTTCCTTAAGGCAGTCGGGCATCCTCTACGATGGTGTCCTTTTCAATAACTTAAACGGTGGGCTGATGTTTCACACCTGCTGGAACACCTTTATCGAGTGGTCCACGGCCAGGGATAGCGGCCGGCTCATCATAAACCTGATCCGGATGGATGACGAAGGTCTGCTGCCTTCATCTTTCTGGCAGAAGTGCTATAATATCGGCAACGGCGCAGGGGCCAGGGTAACGGGCTACGAAACCCTGGACCGGGGGTTTCAGCTCATGGGCCGTTCAGCCAGGGATGTTTTTAGACCCCACTGGAACTCGGCCCGCAACTTCCACTGCTTCTGGTATCTCGATTCCGATGAACTCAACAATATTTTAGACTTCCGGACAGAATCCTTTGAGGACTTTTTCGCCGGGCTTTCCCGCAAGCTGTGGTATTTCCGGCTGGGCAAACTCTTCCCGGGGTTGATCCGGAAGTACGTTATCGAAAGGCTGCATCAGGATGCGAATGCACCCACGTACTGGATCAACCATAATATCGAGGGCCGGATCAGCGCTTTTTACGGATCTCGGGAGGCCTTCGAGCAAATCCCCCGCAATTGGGCAGAGTACAAGCTGGTTCCCTCGGGCCCTCTCAAAGATATCAGCACGGCAGAACTCCTGGATCTGAGAGGCCGGAAAGAACTCACGCCGGAGGAGATCGCTTTTATCTCTGACAACGAGTACAGGGGGAAGAACAGGGCGGTGATTTTAAGCCACGGCTACGACGAAAACAAAGCGGACAGCGATCTGGGGCTTTCCGACATGCAGGGGGCGGCAAAATTCAGGGGCGGAAAATGCCTGGCGCAGAGCATGGCCCAAGGCGATCTAAGGACCAGACTGCCCTGGAAATGTCACAACGGCCACAGGTTCGAGGCCTCTCCCTACACGGTGATCAAGGCCGGGTTCTGGTGTGCGGAATGCTGTGAACCTGTCCCCTGGAATTTTGATGCCCTTGCTAAAAAGATTCCCTACTTCGCCCAGGCCTGGTACAATTCTCACGCCCCCGGGGAGGACAATTTTTACCCGGCGGATTCTTACAAGGACATCCTGCAGCCGTGAGCGGTGGAAAAATATAGATTCTGAAAAGGAGGAAGAAGATGAAGCATCCGGTTAAAAAAGTATTTATCATCGGTGGGACAGGTTTTCTGGGCTACTATTCGGCTCTGGAGTTCCTGAAGAAAGGGATTGCTGTCAGTTCCGTCTCCATCCCCGATGTCAAACTGGGGGACTGGTTTCCCCGGCAGATCAATATTGCCGGCGACAACCTGGATATCTTCAAAGCCCCCGAAAAGGAGATCAGGGCGGCCCTCGAAGGCCACGAGGCCATGGTTTACGCCGTGGGGCCCGATGACCGGGTGGTTCCTCCAGCCCCGTCTTATGACTTCTTTCACGATAAGCTCGTTGTTCAATGCAGCAAGGTGGTCAGGGCGGCCCGCGCCGCCGGCGTCAAACGGGTGGTG
>CAZQEV010000269.1:0-2125 GCA_964592135.1 uncultured Syntrophomonadaceae bacterium | reverse complement strand
TCCGTCTTCCTTCCAGCACTTCATATAGCTCCATCTCCGGTTTAAACCTCCTTGTTTTTTGTATGTGATGTTTTCAGGTTCTGGTTTTGATTCGGTCGTACCGGGTGCAGGACCAGCGGGCGGGGATGGAACCCCGCCCCTACATGCGTACCGGGGGCGGGCTGCGGCTGGCCCCAGGTGCTGCCCAGGCCGGGACGCCCCTACATGCACACCGGGGGCGGGCTGTCGTTATCCAAAGCAAAGGTGATCTTTCCCGCGGCGCTGTCCACGCGGACAACCCTGACACGGATAGGATCGCCCAGCCGGTAGGTCTTGCGGGTGCGCTCACCAATCACGGCAGCCGATCGTTCCTGGTAAACATAGTAATCATCGGCCAGATCGCTCAAGGGGATCATCCCCTCCACGGTATTTTCCAGCTCCACGAAAAGTCCGAAATTGGTCACCCCGTTGATGATCCCTGGAAAAATCTCGCCCAGTTTTCCCTCCATGTATTCCGCCTTTTTAAGATCCTCCGCAGCCCGCTCCACCTCCATCGCCACCCGCTCTCTTTCCGAGGCATGCCCGGCGATTGCCGGCAGGCTTGACTGTAAAGCGGAGCACCTCTCTTCAGTAAGCTCTCCAGCCAGCGATTCCTTCAGCAGCCGGTGAACAACCAGGTCGGGATAGCGCCGAATAGGAGCGGTAAAATGGCAGTAACAGGGTGAAGCCAGTCCGAAGTGACCTTCGTTCACGGCGCTGTAACGGGCCTGCGGCAGAGAACGCAAGACCAGGTAGCGAATCAGGACCTCCGCAGCCTGCCCGCGCGATCTCTCCAGCAGCATCCTGAGATGATTGGGCTTGAACCGGCGCACTGCGGCAGCAGTTTCATCACCCAGCAGCAGCAGGGTGTCACGCAAGGCTGCCAGTTTTTCCTCCGAAGGCAGGGCATGGATCCGGTAGATCAGGGGCAGCTTCTCACGCGCAAAATGAGAGGCCACAACTTCATTGGCCAGGATCATAAACTCTTCGATGATCGATTCGGCCCGGCCTGTCCGGCGCTGCTCAATACCTGTGACCTTTCCACATTCGTCAAGAATAAACTGCGGTTCGGGGATGTCAAGATCGAGCGCCCCCCGCTGCATCCGCCCGCGACGCAGCAGCGAAGCCAGCCGGTCCATCTGTTTTAACATCTCGCCGGGGATAGCCCCACCACTATCAGTCATTTTTTTATTCTCGAGACAGGCCTCCACCCCGCTATAGGTCAGCCTCCTCGCCACCCGTACAATACTGGAGGAAAAACGGTAGCTCTGCAGATCTCCCCCGGCGTTGAGATCGATGAGCACGCTCATGGCGAGACGATCTACGCCATCCTTCAGGCTACAGAGCTTCTCCGAGAGCAGCGGCGGAAGCATATGTACGGCCCGGTCAACAAGGTAGATGCTGCTGCCCCTTTTTAGCGCCTCCCGATCCACGGCCTTCCCTTCGCGGACATAATAAGAGACATCGGCGATATGAACGCCCAGACGAAAACCGCCATCGGGAAGCGTTTCCAGTGAAACAGCATCATCAAAATCTTTCGCCTCCGCCCCATCTATGGTTACCATAAAAAGGCTGCGCAGGTCAGTTCGCCCCTCCCCGGAGGCTATCCGAAGAATCGTATCTTCCCTGGGCAGCAAATCCAGTTCTTTAAAGACCCGGGGCGGAAAATCCCCCGGCAGCTCGTGTTGACGGTCAAACAGAAGCCTCTCTGTCCCCGGATCACCGGGCATGCCGATTCGTTCCACGAGATGGCCGTGGGAGAGGCGATCCCCTTTTTGCCACGAGTCGATTTTGACCATGACCTTCTCCCCGCGCCGGGCCTCTTTCAGGCTGCGCGAAAGGGTCACCGCCCTGCCGAAGCGGCTGTCGTCAGGAACAAAAAAGAAGCTCTTACCGCGCCGTTCCAGAGTGCCGACAAGCTGTTCACAGCCGCGCTCCAGGATAGCCGCCACCTCGCCTTCAGCCTTGCGGCGGCGGTTGCCCGGGGAGGTCAGGCGGACGGCAACGCGATCTCCGTGAACGGCGCCCTTGAGAGCGCCGGGACGGATAAAGATGTCGTCATCACCGGTGTCAGGGCGGAGAAAGGCATAGCCGCGCCGGTTTCCCT
>CAZQEV010000268.1:0-2126 GCA_964592135.1 uncultured Syntrophomonadaceae bacterium | reverse complement strand
GTGAGCCGTCTCATTGTAACGATCAACCAGTTCTTTTAATTTCGGCTGTGCGTAAACCTTCAGGGTATCGTTCTCATGAACATGCTCACCCAGCTCAAGCAACTTGATCCCCAGTATATACTTGCGTGTCTCCGGGTTTTGACAGATATATCCCCTTTTCTTCAGGGTGTACAGCAGCGAAAAAACAGTACTTCTATTCACGTCGATCGCCCTGCTAATTTCACTAACCCCTTGCTCCGACTTATGCTGGAAGGTTTCAAGCAGATCCAGTCCCTTGATCAGTGATTTCACTATGTACCGGTCATCCTTGAAATCGCTTTTCATTTTACTTCCTTTCGTTTGCCCTTTTCGAGCCTGCCCCGGGCAAAAGGTTTGTCATAGGCAAAAGGTGTTTGTTTATTTCTGTTGTTATTAAATATTCTCTGTTAATCTCGCAATTCCTCTTTTTGAAAAATATTTTTATAGATCGGTTGCTGGTATATCTAAACGATGTTTGGATTCGACGCCATTTTTATATTCGCCATTGTCACCATAATCCCTTTTGCTAATAATTGTCTAATATGGATGCAGCTTTTCGAAGCAGGCTAAAAAAGCCTGAAGGTCCGCGAATATGAACTCTCAGGCAAGGGGTCGTTTCATCAAATGATGATGAATGAAAAGGATCTTTTACAATTACGGGCCGCCGGATAGCTCACTATTCCGTGGGCCTAAATACGTTCTAGTTTAAAGAATACGGGCCTCAATCCATCGGTACAGCAAGCGTAGAGCATTCCTTCCTTTTTGATCCACGGAAAACCGCCACCATTTCTGATCGTCCACACTTCCCTCTGGATATCATGCCAGGCCCAAGCACAGAAACCGGCAGGCACCTTGCCGTCTTCCTCGACAATAAATTCTTGCCCTTCATCCACTACCGGGCAAAGGGTTTTGAAATCATCAGCGGTATCGTTCTCCAGATTCTCACCATAAACATCTGCTGTGGAAAGTTTTTTCACTACTGTAATCTTTACTCTGTGCATATCGGATACCTCCCTATTTGGTGTTATAAGCCCGGTCTAGAAGCAGTACTCCTTAACCCTTGCTCCGCAATAATATCAGTCATTTCAGCAGTGCATCCATCCATCCCAGGGCAGCTGCTTCCGGCATGTGGATGGAACAAGCCGCCAATTTGAACTCGCCAGGGCAAATTGTTTGCTCTAGACAAAAGGCTTTTGCCTATTGCTACTGATGATCAATATTCTCTGTTACTGCCGCTATTCCTTTAAATATATTTTTATACAGCAAAACAATTTAATATAAAAAAATGCCTGAAAGCCCCGTAAATATAATCTTTCAGGCAATAGGTTCCTTTTAGCCGTACTTGTAAAAGCCACGGCCGGTTTTTCTACCAAAATGCCCTGCCCGGACCAGCTTTCGGAGCAGAGGACAGGGGCGGTACTTTGAATCGCCTGTTTCCTGGTAAAGCGTCTCCATTACCATCAACAGCACATCCAATCCCACCAGATCAGCCAGAGCCAGCGGCCCGATGGGATGGTTCGCCCCCAGCATCATACCGCGGTCGATATCCTCTGCGCCGGCTACGCCCTCCATCAGTACAAAAGCCGCTTCATTGATCATCGGCACCAGAATACGGTTTACGGCAAATAGAGGCGCCTCATTGACTGCGATAGGCTCCTTGCCCAATTTTCTGGACAGTTCCATGGTCAGATCAAAGGTTTCATCGCTCGTGTCGAAACCACGGATTACCTCCACCAGCTTCATCACCGGGACAGGATTGAAAAAATGCATCCCCACAACTTTGTGCGAGCGCTTTGTCGCCGAAGCCATTTCGGTTATGCTCAGCCCGGAAGTGTTAGAAGCCAGTATCGCCTTATCTTTGCAAATGCCGTCCAGCTCTGTATAGAGTTCTTTTTTTAGGGCCATATTTTCGATAACCGCTTCAATAATGAAATCAGCTTCCCTTAAGTCCTCCAGCCGGGTGGTGCCGCTGAGCCTGCCTCGAGTTGCGTCGGAATCGCCCTTACTCTTTTTACCTTTTTCCACCGCCCGGGCAAGATTTTTCTCCACCGCCGCCAGACCGCGCTGCACAAACTGATCTTCCAGATCACGCATAATCACCTGAAACC
>CAZQEV010000267.1:0-2140 GCA_964592135.1 uncultured Syntrophomonadaceae bacterium | reverse complement strand
GGAATGGGCATATATAGTGTGGCCAAGGCAGGGATCGAGTCGCTGACCAGGGTGCTGGCCATCGAGTTGGCGCCCGAAAACATCCAGGTCAATGCCGTGGCGCCGAGCATGGTCAAAACAGGCTTCAGCATGCCCTTCTGGTCAAACCCGGAGACACATGATGAAATCGTCAAAGGGATTCCTCTGGGCAGGCTGGCCGGGCCCGCCGATATCGTCGAACCGGTGCTCTTTCTCTGCTCAGACGGCGCCTCTTTTATTACGGGGCAGGTGATCAATGTGGACGGCGGCGCCACTATTGCTTGATGCAAAATCACAATAGGGGAAAGGTTTTTGGAGGTTATCTATGAAAGCAATCGAGACATCCGGTTTGACCAAGTACTACGGCCGGGCGCGGGGTATTATCGATGTTAACCTGCAGGTGGAGAAAGGCGAGATATTCGGCTTTGTCGGTCCCAACGGCGCCGGCAAGAGCACGACCATCCGCACCCTGCTCAACTTTATATTCCCCAGCAGCGGCAGCGCCCGGATCTTCGGGCTCGACGTGTGCCGCGACAGTGTCAAGATCCGCCAAGAGGTGGGTTACCTGGGCGGCGAGATGGGCTACTATGACGAGCTCACCGTGGAGGGGCTGCTGCGCTACGCGGCTTCTTTTCATGGCGGCGATTGCACTGCCAGGATCAGGGAGCTGGCAGCTCTTTTTGAGATCGATTTGAGTAAAAAGATCTACAGCCTATCTATGGGCAACAAGAGAAAAGTGGGGATCATCCAGGCCCTGCTGCACCGTCCGCGGCTGCTCATTCTCGATGAGCCTACGGGTGGGCTCGATCCCCTGATGCAGCGCCGCCTCTTTGAAGTGCTCCGGGAGGAGAACAGCCGGGGGACGACTATATTTTTCTCCTCACACATCCTTTCCGAAGTGCAAAGGCTCTGTCACCGGGTGGCGATCATCAAGGAGGGCCGGGTGATCAGCATTGAAGAAATCGACCGGCTGCGCCGGGAGCAGTTTACCAATGTGCGGATCACTTTCAAGGATGGCAGCGTACCCCGGCTGGATCTGCCAGGCATTGCTCACCGGCATGAAGATAACGGGGTGCTTCATCTATTCTTCAACGGCGATGTCAACGAACTGCTGCGCCTTCTGGTACGATATGAAATTGATGAGCTGTGGATGGAGGAGCCCTCCCTTGAGGAGATTTTCATGCACTATTATGAAAGGGAGGGAGTCGGATGAGACCGGTTCTTTTACGCGAGCTGCGGGTCAATATGCGGTCGCTGCTGATCTGGACGGTGATCATGGCGTCGCTGGCCTTTTTTACCATGTCGGTTTTTGAATCCATAGAGCTGGGCGAGGGTCAGTACGACGAGTTTATCGATATTTTACCCGGGGCGATGCAAAAAGCTTTCGGTTTTGACAGGCTGAGCTTTACCGAACCGCTGGGTTATTACAGCGCAGATGTCTATTTTCTCGTCGTCCTTTTCGGCGGGATCTACGCCGCCATTCTCGGTTCGGGGATCCTGGCCAAGGAGGAAGAGGAGAAAACTATCGAGCTGCTGCTGGCCCGGCCGGTCTCCCGGATGCAACTTGTCACCGGCAAGTTGTTAACCCTGCTCATCTGCCTGCTCTTTTTCAATATATTCACCGGGCTTTCTACCCTGGCGGCTTTTAAAACCTATGTTTCCGTCTCCTACTCTCAACCGGTTCTTCTCATGCTGCTGGCGGCTCCGTTCCTGGCGCACTTAACCTTTGCCTGTTTCGGTTTCCTGCTGGCTTTCTTCCTTACCCGCAGGCGCTCGGCCATGCCCGCAAGCATCGGCATGGTCCTGGCTTTTTACTTCTGTGATGTGCTGGCAAATCTCTCCGGAAAAATGGAGATTCTCGGCTTCCTGACCCCCTTCCACTATGTCAGCGCTGCGGATATTGTCACCACCGAACAGATCGGTTGCTCCAATATCCTGATCCTGACGGCGGCAAGCGCTATTGCCATTGCGCTGAGCTATATCCTTTATCGCAGGCGCGATATTCTCATTTAAACTGCCTTTTACACATGAAACACTGTTAGAGCGGTGCCGGGAGGCACCGCTCTAACAGTACCTGCCTGCTGTGCTCCTCTCTTTTTCACGATCCGCCTCCACCTGCAAT
>CAZQEV010000266.1:0-2162 GCA_964592135.1 uncultured Syntrophomonadaceae bacterium | reverse complement strand
GCCGTCGAAAACAGGCGCCTGCATCGAAGCGGCCCTTGCCAATGCCGGTGATCTCTTTCCGCAGAGCGGGACCGTGGCCTGCCAGGGCATTGAAGGGTCAAACTCGCAGGCCGCCTGCGACAAGCTGCTGCCCCGCGGGCAGATCGTGTATATGAAAACTGTGGAAGCGGTCTTCGATGCCGTGGAATCGGGGCTCTGCAAATTCGGAGTGCTGCCCATAGAGAACAGCACCTACGGATCTGTCCGGGCAAACTATGACCTGCTGCAGAGAAAACGCTCCTCCATCGTCCGCAGCATCCGCCTCTACATCCGCCACGAGCTCCTGGCGAAGCCCGGCACAGAGCTGAGCGGGATCACCCGGATCTACTCCCACGAGCAGGCGCTGGGCCAGTGCAGCCGCTACCTGGGCTCCCTCTCGGGCGTGCAGCTAATTCCCTGCGCCAACACGGCCATGGCTGCAAAAATGGTGGCGGAATCGGACGACCCCGGCGCCGCCGCCATATCCTCGCATTCCTGCGCCGCCCTCTACGGCCTTCATGTGGCGGCTGCAGAGATCCAGGACAGCGACAACAACTACACCCGCTTTATCTGCATCGCCAGGGAGCCGGCCATCTATGCCGGCGCCAACAAGATCAGCCTCATTGTGGCCTGCGACAACAGGCCCGGCGCGCTCTACGAGATTCTCTCCAGGTTCTCCGCACTGGGGCTGAACATGAGCAAGCTGGAAAGCTGCCCCGTTACGGGCAGGAATTTTGAATTCATCTTTTTTATAGAACTGGACGCCTCCGTAAAGGAAAAGGGCGTTCTGCCCATGCTGGAAGATCTGGATCGCAGCTACGAGAACTTCATCTTCCTGGGCAACTATGCCGAGGTGTAACATGGGGAGCAAGGTATACGGTCTAATCGGACGCACTTTGAAGCACAGCTACTCCGTGCCCATTCACAGGGAACTGGGCAATAGCAGCTACCGCCTCTTCGAACTGGAGCCTGGGGAGCTGGCTCCCTTTCTGGGACGGGAAGAGCTGGGCGGGGTGAATGTAACCATTCCCTACAAGCGTCATGTGCTCCAGTTCTGCCGGCACCTCTCGCCTGAAGCGCGCGAAACAGGCAGCGTGAACACCATCCTGCGCACTGCAGACGGCGCCCTGGCAGGTTTCAATACAGATGTCTACGGGCTTGAATACATGGCCCGGCGCGCCGGCATTGCCCTTGGCGGTGAAAAAGTGCTCATCTTCGGCAGCGGCGGCGCTTCGCAGACAGCACAGTATGCGGCCCGCCGGAGCGGGGCGCGGGAAGTGGTGGTTATCTCGCGCAGAGGCGAGAACAACTACGCCAACCTCTCCCGCCACCATGACGCCGGGGTGCTCATCAACACAACCCCGGTGGGGATGTATCCCCACACAGGCCTCTCCGCAGTAGATGCGGCGCCTTTCACCCGGTGCAAAGCCATCCTGGATCTCATCTACAATCCCCGCCGCACGGCGCTGCTCATGCAGGCCGAGGCCCTGGGGATCCCCTGCACCGGCGGACTGCCCATGCTCGCAGCGCAGGCCAAGGCGGCGGCGGAGCTCTTTCTGGACATTACAATTGACGAAAAAGAGATCGAGCGCATCACCGGAAAGATCAGGCGCAACATGACCAACATTGTCCTTGTGGGCATGCCCGGCTGCGGCAAGAACACCGTGGGAGAGGCCCTTGCAGCGCCGGCGGGACGCGAGATCATCGATGTGGACGCCGAAATAGTCAGGGAAGCCGGCTGCTCCATCCCCGAAATATTTGCCGCCTCCGGCGAGGCGGAATTTCGCCGGCTCGAGCGGAAGATCACCGCCCGGGTGGGGAAGGAAAGCGGCAAAATCATCATCACCGGCGGCGGGGTGGTCACAGATGAGCGGAACTACCCCTCGCTTCATCAGAACGGCAGGATCTACCATCTCCTGCGCGATCTCTCCCTTCTGCCCCGCCAGGGGCGCCCCCTCTCGGAGAGAGCCGATCTTGAAGCGATGCAGAGGGAGCGGCTGCCGCTGTATGAGCGATTCCGCGACGCCGCTGTGGAGAACAGCGGCACACCTGAAGAGGCCGCCGCAACAATCTGGAGGGATTTCAATGCACATTCTGGTGATTAACGGCCCCAACCTGAACCTGCTGGGCCTTCGCGAACGGGA
>CAZQEV010000265.1:0-2200 GCA_964592135.1 uncultured Syntrophomonadaceae bacterium | reverse complement strand
GCGGGGCGCTGCCTCGGCTGCGGCACCTGTTTTTCCTGCGGCCTCTGCGCCCTCTACTGCCCCGACCTGGCCATGAAGTGGCGGCAGGAGCGCTACGAGGTGGACCTGGATTACTGCAAAGGATGCGGCCTCTGCGCCCGGGAATGCCCGGCCGGAGTGCTGGTGATGGAAGGAGGACGGGAAGATGCCCGTTGAGATGATTACGGGAAACCAGGCCGCCGCCCGGGCGGTGCAGCAGGCGGCTGTGGACCTGGTCTCCGCTTACCCCATCACGCCGCAGACCGCCATCGTTGAGGATATCGCCGCCTTCCGGGCAAGCGGCGAACTGGGCGGCGAATTTGTGAGCGTGGAATCGGAATATACCGCCCTCTCCTACTGCTGCGGCGCCTCCGCCGCGGGGGCGAGAACATTTACCGCCACCTCCTCGCACGGCCTCGCCTTCATGCACGAGATGACCCACTGGATCGCCGGCGCCCGCCTGCCCGTGGTCATGGCCGTGGTCAACCGGGCCCTGGGAGCCCCCTGGTGCCTCGACCCCGACCAGGGCGACAGCCTTTCGCAGCGCGACACCGGCTGGATCCAGTTCTACTGCGCCGACGCCCAGGAGATCTTCGATACCATCCTGCAGGCCTATCCCTTGAGCGAGACGCTCATGCTGCCCTGCATGGTGGTGCTGGACGGATTCTATCTCTCCCATACCTTTGAAGCGGTGGATCTGCCCGCACCGGAACAGGTCTCCCGCTTTGTGCAGCCTTCACGCTTTGCCGCCCAGGTCGATCCCCTGCAGCCGGCGAACATGCACGCCCTCACCTCCGGCGATGTGGTCTCCCGCCTCGTCCAAGAGCGCCACCGCGACCAGCTGCGCGCACCCGCCGTCATGAGCGAGATTAATGCGCGCTTCGCCGCCGTCTTCGGCCGCAGCTACGCCCCTGCGGAGGGGAAGAATCTGGAGGGAGCAGAGACGGTGGTGGTGACCGCCGGCAGCATCTCCGAAACGGTGGAGAGCACCCTGCCTTCTCTCAAAAAAACGGGGATGATCCGCCTCAGAGTCTTCCGCCCCTTCCCGGCGCCCGAGCTGCGCGAGCTGCTCCAAAAGAGCGCCGTGCAGCGGATCATCGTCATCGACAGGAACTGCTCTCCCGGCGCCGGCGGGATCCTGGCCCAGGAGCTCAAGGCCGCGCTCTACGGCGCCGGCCCCGGCCCGGCGGTGCAGAACCTGATCCTTGCCGGGGGCATCGATCTGAGCCCCCAGGCGCTGCAGCAGGTTGTAAACGAGCCCGCCCGCGACGGCGCCGGCAACCTGATCATGGAACAGTGGGGGGTTGATTTGAAATGATCTCACCTGAAAAAGCTGTTGACGGCGGCCTGCTCTACCCGGGCCATCCGGCCTGCCCCGGCTGCGGGGCGGCCCTCCTGGTGCGCTATCTCACCCGCGCCCTGGGGGAGAAAACCGCCTTTGTGATCACCGCCTCCTGCTGGAGCATCATCGCCGGGCTGCCGCCCCTGACCAGCCTGAAATGCCCCATCCTGCACTGCCCCTTTCCCAGCGCCGCCGCCGTGGGCAGCGGGGTGAAAAGAGGGCTTCGCCTCAAGGGAGACCGCGAGACCACCGTGGTCGTCCTCTCCGGGGACGGCGGCACCTTTGATATCGGCTTTCAGGCGCTCTCGGGTGCGGCGCAGCGCAACGAGGACTTTATCTTCGTCTGCTACGACAACGAGGCCTACATGAACACGGGGGGGCAGACCAGCTCCGCCACCCCCTACGGCACCCGCACGGCCACGGCGCCTTTTCCCCTTTTCCAGGACCGGCCCAAAAAAGATATGATCAAGATCATGGCCGCCCACGGCATTCCCTACGCCGCCACCGCCACAGTGGCCTTTGTGGACGACCTGGAGAAGAAATTTACCGCCGCCCGGGAAATGCAAGGCTTCCGCTTCTTCCACCTGCTCAGCCCCTGCCCGCCGGGGTGGGGCGCGGAGCCCGAGGAGACCATTCACCTCTCGCGCCTGGCGGTGGAGAGCGCCATCTTTCCCCTTTACGAGGTCCATCATGGCGAGCACTTCCATCTGACCCACCTTCCGGCGGAGAAAAAACCGATAGATGAATATCTGCAGCTGCAGCGGCGCTACCGCAACCTGGAACAGGGGCAGGTGAAATCGATGCAGCAGCAGGTGGACCGCGCCTGGGAGAGCCTGCTGC
>CAZQEV010000264.1:0-2203 GCA_964592135.1 uncultured Syntrophomonadaceae bacterium | reverse complement strand
CGCACATTTTCGGTTTTGACTACTTTACAGGTGTTCCGAAACGTCTGATTTTTGACAACGCAAAAGTAGCGGTAAAGGAAGGCTTTGGCGCTCACGCTGTGATGCGGGACCGCTACAAGGCTCTGGCCGCCCACTACGCCTTCAAATGTGACTTCTGCAACATCTCCGCTGGACATGAAAAAGGTCTGGTTGAGGGGCTTGTGGGCTGGGTGAGGCGCAATGTTTTTGTTCCCATACCGCGGGTTGATACCATAGCCGAACTAAACGCTGAAGTACTGCGTCGGTGCCTGGAGTATCGTAAGCACAGAATATTTGGCAGGGACCAACTGGTAGGCGAGATGGCCCTTGCTTCACAGGCCAGGATGGCATTGCTGCCAAAGTACCGCTTCGATCCGAGCCGGACGGTCACTGCAAAAGTGGACGTTTACTCCACGGTAAGATTTGACCGCAACAACTACTCGGTGCCGGTTAAATATGCCGGAAAAGAAGTAAGCGTCAAAGGCTACGGCAACGAGGTGGCCGTTTATTACCGCAATTCAGAGATAGCCAGATACCCCCGCTGTTACGAAAGGGGCAAAACCGAGTACCGCCTTGAGCACTATCTGGACTTAATCGAAAAGCGCCCGCGCAGTGTATTTAACGCCAGGCCGGTGAAGGAGAATGTATCCGCCAGGCTGCTGGAAGCAGGACATAGGCTGTCCGGACCCAAAGAGATGGTCAAGCTGCTCAGGCTTTGTGTTGATTACGGTGAGGACAAGGTCTTAGGCGCCATTGACCATATTGGCACCCTTGAACTGTCGGTAGAACAGGTACAGGCCCATCTGATACCGGTTGGCGATGTTTTAAAAGTCTGCCCTATGCCGGATATACCGGTAGCAAAACCGCGCCTTGAAAGATACGATGCCCTGGTGAACAGGGGGGCAGGGGGGCAACGCTATGAATGAAACAACAACTTCTGAAATTAACCCGATCAAAGAAACCGTCAAGCTCTATGCGAAGCAGCTGCGTATCCCTACTTTCACAAATTATGAACAGGCTATCAGGCAGCTCTCCCCCGGTGACGGGTATGACAAATTCTTATGTGAGCTTATGAAAGCCGAGGTTTTACAGCGACAGGACGCCGGTCAAAAACGGCGGATCAAAAGGGCACGCTTCCCTTTCGCAAAGACGCTGGATGAGTTTGATTACAACCGGCTGGAGCATGTCTCGGAGTCTTTTATCTTTGAGCTTGCCGCCTGTGATTTTATCAAGACACGGCAAAACATTGTGATGATCGGCAACCCGGGATCGGGCAAAACGCACATTAGCATAGCTTTGGGCATGAGAGCCTGCTACGATGGTTTTAATGTCCGGTTCTACACTGCAGTCAACCTGGCTAACGAGCTGGCGGAAGCAGTACATTATCACCGGGTGTCGCAGATGGAAAGAGCTCTATCCAAGGTTGACTTGCTGATTATTGATGAACTCAGCTATCTTACCTTTAATCGTTACCAGTCAGAGATGTTGTTTCAGGTAATATCAGAACGGTCCGAGAGGGCCAGCATTATCATCAGCACCAACCTGGAATTCTCGAAGTGGACTGAACTCTTTGAAAACGAGATCATGGTCGCTGCCTTGATTGATCGGGTCACATTCCGTTCCCATATTCTGAACATGAATGTCAAAGAGTCCTACCGCCTGGAGCAGACATACTTAGATGGTGCGAAACCGAAAAAAAATGATGAGAAGAATTTAGATTGAGGGTGTGTAAAAATGATCCTGACAAAAGAATCCTTGAGAAGCCTGTTAGAGAATATGTGGATCTCGGTTCCAAAAAATATTGAAGAAGAGCTGATAGCCAATTATGGGCACCCGGTTGTAGATGCCGAAGGGTACATACGCGAGTATACAGAACAGGATATTTATGAGCAGGTCAGAAAAAAACTGATTCATGAAGGGTATTTAAGGTGAAAACCCGATCTGGCAAAATAATAAATGTCATTTTGTGACATCCCCCTACCCCCAGGGGGTAGGGGGTTATTCCAGCCCCAGTTCCGGAGGTGGATCACATTTTTCTCAGCGTTTTACCCGAAGTGGATCACTTTTTTCCTGGCGTTGGTGGATCAAATTTTTCCTGGCGAGTGGATCACTTTTTTCTTGACGATCGCAGTCATTGGCTATCTTCGAATCATTTATGTATCCGCCGTCTTCTGCTGGCCAGCTT
>CAZQEV010000263.1:0-2221 GCA_964592135.1 uncultured Syntrophomonadaceae bacterium | reverse complement strand
GTGTTTTATATTAACCTCATCGTTAAGATTTGTCAACCTAAAAAAGATGTGCCGCTGCAAAAATTCGAACAGCTGGAGGCCCGCCTTAGCCGGGGATACCCGCTTTATGAACCCCATATTCTTGTCTGTGCCGGCACCGGCTGTGTGGTCCGGGTAAGTCTTGAGGTAGCCGCATCACTGGAAGGTGAACGGCTGGACTTGCTTGAAACTTACCCCTGGCGGGAGGGGCTCGTCAAGGTCCGGCGGGAGCATGCAGCCCCTGAAGAGGCACAGGTCTGTTCACGATATTCCCACGAATTCTATAAATAAAAAAGCGAAGCGCTGCAATAAAAGGAATACATATGCGGCCGGCGAATGATTATCTGATGCGGGCGGTTCTCAGAAAAATTCACCTCCTGCTCTCAAATTGCATCACAGCATCTGAAACAGTGACCGGGCATGCACGGAGGCGCTTGCCGGTGGTTTACTGGAGGATGTCACAGCGATGAAAAACCATACAGCAGGGGGCGGGTGAACCTCCATCTATAAACAGATCAAGGGTGCGCTTCTCGTGGTACTTTCGGCATGCGGTTTCGGGACCATGCCGCTTTTTGCCCTTTACGCTTACCGGTCCGGGATCAATGTCTCCACCCTGCTGCTGATCCGCTTTGCTGTGGCCACGCTTCTTCTGCTGGGCTATACTTTTACCTCCCGCCGCCACCGCGCCGGCGCCAGGCTGCGGCCTGCCGAACTGTTCCATCTTTTTCTGCTGGGCGGTATCTGCTATACGCTGCAGTCGACTTTTTATTTTACGGCGGTCCGTCATATCGCTCCCTCATTGGCCGCGCTTCTGCTTTACATCTATCCCATTCTCGTTGTCCTTGCGGACTGCCTCATCGAGCGTCAAAAACCGGAACCGCGCACCATTGCTTCCGTCGGCATCTCCTTCGCCGGAGTGATGCTCATTTTAGGCGCCGCTTACGGGCAAATCAACAGCACCGGGATCCTCCTGGCCCTGGGCGCAGCGGTTGTCTATTCCGTCTATATTATCCTCGGCCACAGGGTGATCAAAGAGGTGGCCCCATTTACCGCCACTACCTTTATCACTGCTTTCGCCGGGGTGGGCGTCTTTGCAACGAGTTTCTTCACGGAGCCCCTGAACTTCTCTTTTCGGGCAGCGGCCTGGGGTCCCATTGCCGGGCTGGCCCTCTTCTCCACAGTAGTTGCCATCCTCGCCTTTTTTCGGGGTCTGGAGCTCCTCGGTCCGGCCCAGGCTTCAATTCTGAGCATGAGCGAACCGCTATTTACCGTTCTTGGCGCTATGCTCCTGTTCCAGGAACGGCTTACGGCGGCCCAGATTGCCGGAGGCGCCGCGGTGCTGGCCGGCGCCATCTTTGTTACCTGGCCCGGGAAAAAGAGAAGAGACCCCGGGGGGAAGGAAGGGTAACAAGCGGACTGCTGCTGCAGTAGGGCCTCCCGGATTCCCAGTCTAAATTTGTCATATTGATATAAAACAAGGTTTGCAGTAAGATTATAGCGAATATGATCATGGCATAGCTCAACTGTTCGATATATTTAAGCCTGATTTGGAATAGATCTCCATCCGGCGGATCCATGAACTGCACAGCTGATTTTTGAAGGTAATAAAAAGGTTGGTCTCGAAGTTACAGCCATGAAGTGTAGAAATATATGTGATGGGAGTTGAAAGCGATGTATTGTGAAAAATGTGGAGCCGCTCTTGCCGGAAATTCACAGTTCTGTGTTTCTTGCGGTGCCAAAGTTGAGGGCGGGCCTGTTGTAACGACAGGACAATCCTATACTCCGCCCCCGCCCCCCCCGGATTACGGACCCTCTGTTCAGGGTGCGCCGCCGCCACCGCCTGCTTATGGGCCTGTATCCCAGTCACCGCCTCCACCCCCTCCGGGTCCCGGGCCGGCCGTTCAAACAACCTCTTACACGCCCCCGCAGCCTTATCCCTCCCAGTCTCTACATGAAGCCCGGATGCAGTACGAAAGAGAACCGTTGGGCGTGGGGCAGTACATAGGCATGTTTCTGCTGCTGGCTATTCCTATCGTGAACATTATCCTGCTCTTTGTGTGGAGCTTTGGTTCCACCGTCAATCTTAACCGAAAGAACTTTGCAAGGGCATCCTTGATTTTGAGCATCATCTTCGTCATATTCTGGCTCATTGCCGGTGGACTGATCATGGGCTCCCTGGAGAGCATCTTAAGCGAATTCTTTT
>CAZQEV010000262.1:0-2242 GCA_964592135.1 uncultured Syntrophomonadaceae bacterium | reverse complement strand
ATTGCAGCTCAGCCTCAGTTGACGTGGACACTACCATATGTATAAAGGCGGCGCTTCGCAGTGGTGAGATCCAAACCGCAGTCTCCATTATCCATTTGGAGAACTATCAGACCTTATCCAAAAGAGAGCATGAACCGGAAACTATCTAGTGGAAAGCATGTGACTGTATAAGTCAGGTCGCCTGGCTGTCATCTTCGATGAACATAGTCTCCAGGCCGCTTCGATGGCATTAACAGAAGGATCACCATTTCAGCAAAATCATGTCAATAGAAGGGTTCACGAAAATTCCGGAAATACGTCACCGTTTACTTTAATAGCCGAAATGAGCAAATAAAAAAGGAATCCTGGTTCACAATAGCGAAATAGGCCAACATTCCCAATAGATTTACAGGGGAGGTTGCACTATGAAACTTTTAGAGCTGCTGGAACATAATCGGGCCAACCATTACCAGTTGCTGGTTATCGTTGATAACAGCAACGACCCGCATAAAATTATCAATGCTCTCAAGGATGAAGGATGGGAAGCCTTCAATGTCAACCGCAACGCCTTGCGGCTGATGAGCAATGTGCCGATGGATAAAATTAAGCTCAGGATAGCCGGTGAGATCAAAAAGTGGGTACTTTCGCTGCCCGACAAGGTCATCTTCTATAATCCCAACATCCTCTACTCACCCGATTTCGGCAAGATGAACCCCATCAGCGCATTCAAATACCGCGCTCGGAGCAGGGAAATCATTGTGATCATGGAGGGGCAGCTGTCCGGCAATCGTTTGGTTTATTCCCAGCATGGCCGCCCTGACTATACCGAGATGGATGTCGGGGAGCTAATCAGCGTCAGAATGGAGGATGTCGATGTCTAGGAAAATCAGCGAACTGCTCAACTTTGAAAGAATTAAAGATGTCATCGATATCGACGCCCTCTCCGATAGGAAGAACATGGTGGAGAAATATGTGATTACTCCCACCATGGAGGACCATCTGTTCAATTTGCTCCAGAATATCAATGACAGCACGCACAAAGCAGCGCAAATTGTTGGCGGCTACGGTTCCGGCAAATCCCACCTACTGGCGTTTATCATCTCCATTCTTTCCGACAAGGAGCTGCGCAGCTCAATCCGGAACGAGAAGGTGCGTCTGGCAGCAGAAGCGCTTTCCCGCGATTTTGCCGTGGTCTTTTGGGAGCTACAGCCCAATGATGTTGAGCTCAGCGCTTATTTTTACGACATAATTGCCATACAGCTTGCTGCAAACTATGGTATCCAGATAGAATTGCCTGAAGCTCGTGTAATTGATCACAAGAAAAATATTCTCACCATCCTTGGCCAGGTAAAGGCGGCAGAGCCCACCCGAGGTCTGGTGGTGGTTGTTGATGAGATATCCGACTTTCTCAAGCAGAAGGACAAAGAAAAAATTAACCGCGATGTGCAGTTTATGCGCGTTTTGGGCCAGGTGGCCCAGTCTTGTGACTTTATGTTTATCGGTGCCATGCAGGAGCATGTTTTCAGCAATCCCAAGTATGTGGATGAGGCTGATAGCATCGGCCGTGTGGCTGAGCGTTTTGAGGTGATCACCATCAGGCGCGAGGATATCAAGCGCGTTATCTCCCGGCGGGTTTTGAACAAGACAGCGGAGCAGCGCCTGGAGCTGGAAAAACTTTTTAATGAACACCTGCAGTATTTTCCCGCCCTGCGCTCCAATCTAGATGAATATATTAACCTCTTTCCCCTGCACCCTTATGTCATCCAGATCTTCAGCGAGCTGCCCTACTTTGAGAAACGGGGGATTATCCAGTTCACTGTTGATGAAGTAGGTAAAATTCTCGACCGGGAGTTTCCCCATCTGATCACCTATGATCTCATCTACGATGAGATCTGCTCGCGGCATACCGTGAAAAATCTGGAGGGGGTTGCCCCTGTGGTCAATGCGGTGGAGACGCTGGACAGCAAGATCGATCTGTTGGAACAGCGTCACCAGGAGACAGCCCGCCACCTGATCAAGGCGCTGGCAGTGCTGAAGCTTTACGGCAAAAGCACCAGCAACGGGGCCACCGTGGAGGAGTTGGCCAACACCCTGTTGCTCCTGCCGGAAAATAAGATGCTCGAGGCTGTGGATGAGATTGAATTGGTCCTGAGCAATTTGCGCCAAGTTACAGATGGCCAATTTATCAACCGAAGCGCCGACGGTTACTACTATTTAGATCTGGATCTGACTATCGATTATGATCAGGTTATCGCCCGCAGGG
>CAZQEV010000261.1:0-2244 GCA_964592135.1 uncultured Syntrophomonadaceae bacterium | reverse complement strand
AAAGAGAAGTGGGGTTTCGCCCACTCCTCGGAGAGCCTCTTTGACGGCGCCTTCATGATCCTCACCCCCGGTGAAAATGCAGGGCTCTCCTTGCTGGAGAAGCTGAAAGCCTTCTTTACCGGCATCGGTTTCGCCGGGCTGACCATTACCACGCCCGCGGAGCACGATAAAATCATCGCCTATACATCGCAGCTTGCCCATATCGTCTCCAGCGCCTATGTGAAATCACCGGAGGCGCAGCGCCGCCGCGGTTTCTCCGCAGGCAGCTACCGCGATCTGACCAGGGTGGCCAGGCTGGATCCGGAGATGTGGGCGGAGCTGATGGCCGGTAATGCCGATTTTTTGGCCGGGCAGCTGGAGCTGCTCATGGAAAATCTGGGCGACTATCTTGCCGCGCTGCGTAAAGGTGACCGCGAAAAGCTGCGTTTGCTGTTAGAGGAAGGCTGCGAGAAGAAGATGCAGGCCGGGGGGAACTGATGAATACCGCGACAGTACACATAAACGTTGGAAAAGGGTACCATGTCACCGTGGGGAGCGGCCTCCTTGATTACTGCGGCGCCATTGCCGGCGCCCTCCTGGAGCCCTGCCGCATCGCCGTCATCACAGACACCGTTGTTGAAACACTCTACCTGGCCCGGGCGTCCGAAAGCCTCGCCGGCGCCGGCTTCGGGGTCAGCCATTTTGCTTTTCCCGCCGGGGAGAGGTCGAAAAGTATGGGTACCCTGACCCGCATTCTCGAATTTCTGGCCGGGGAAAAATTCACCCGCACCGACTGCCTGGCGGCGCTGGGCGGCGGCGTTGCCGGCGATATCGCCGGGTTTGCCGCCGGATGCTACCTGCGCGGCATTCGCTACCTGCAGCTGCCCACCACCCTGCTGGCGGCGGTGGACTCCTCCGTGGGCGGAAAGACCGCCGTCAACCTGGAGGCGGGCAAAAATCTGGCGGGTCTCTTCCTGCAGCCGGAAGCGGTGATCTGCGACACCGGCTGCTTTGCTTCCCTGCCGCCTCACATTCTGGCAGACGGTGCGGCTGAAGCCGTCAAGACAGGCATCCTGGCGGGAGAGGAGCTTTTTTCAATTTTTGAATCGGGCGGCGCCAAAGATAAACTCCCTGAAATTGTGACCCGCTGCGTTGCTTACAAGGGCCGTATCGTCGAAGCCGATGAGCTCGAGTCCGGCCCGCGGCGCCTCTTGAACCTGGGCCATACGGTGGGCCATGCCATTGAGAAGCTGAGCGGCTACAGGATCAGCCACGGCCATGCCGTGGCTGCGGGCATGGCTGTCATCGCCCGCGCCGCCGTGCGTCTTGGCCGCTGCAGCGCCGCCTGCGCCGCCCGCATCGAAAAAACACTGCTGGAAAACTCTCTCCCCGTGACAACAACCTTTACCGCCGCCGGGCTGGTCGCGGCGGCGCTGGCCGACAAGAAAAGGGCGGGAGAGGAGATCACGCTGGTGCTGCCGCGTGAAATCGGGGACTGCATTCTCTGGAAGATTGCGGTAGGAGAGCTGCAAGGCATAATCGATGCCGGACTGGAGCCGTTATGAGGGATCTGCGGATCGAGCCGCGCCCTCTCAGGGGCACGGTGGAGGCGATTCCTTCAAAGTCTGATGCGCACAGGCTGCTTATCCTGGCCGCCCTGGCTGATAAGCCTACGGAAGTCGTTCTTCCGCAGAGCTCGGGAGATATTGAGAGCACCCTCTTATGCCTTCAGGCCCTGGGCGCAAGGATCGGCTGCTCCGGCACTGTTATCACGGTGACACCGCCGGCGGAAGCGCCCCCTTCACCGCAGCTCCACTGCGGGGAAAGCGGCTCCACGCTGCGCTTCCTCCTCCCTGTGGTCGCCGCGCTCTGCGGCGGCGGGAGCTTCAGCGGCGCCGGGCGGCTGCCCGGGAGGCCCCTGGGCGACCTTGTGGCGGCCATGAAAAAGGGGGGGGTTGCCTTTTCACAGGAGAGGCTGCCCTTGACCATTACCGGCAGGCTCGGTTCCGGGGATTTTAAACTCCCCGGCAATGTGAGCTCGCAGTATATCACCGGGCTGCTGCTGGCGCTGCCGCTGCTTTCCGGTGACAGCACCATTACCATCGCCGGCAGGCTTGAATCATCGGCTTACGTGGAGATGACGCTGGCCTCGCTGCGCCGCTTCGGCGCAGCTGTGCAGGCCTGGGAGGGGGGCTACGGGATCAAGGGGGGGCAAAAATATATTTCCCCCGGAAGAGTGAAGGTGGAGGGAGACTGGTCCAATGC
>CAZQEV010000260.1:0-2247 GCA_964592135.1 uncultured Syntrophomonadaceae bacterium | reverse complement strand
AAGAGCGGTTCTTAAAAGGCATTGACTTTGTCGGCGGCGGCACATTTAGAACAGTGGGCTATTCAAGCGTTATCAGCGCCGGTATCCGTGTAGCCGATGATGCAATCACAGAATTGCGGGGGGTGCAGTGATGTCGAATATCAAAGTTAAAGGCAAAATTCGCGATCTCATCCAGTTTGCCAGGCTTATTCCCCGGCGCAACGACTGGATAGACAGCGGAAAACCCTTCGTTGATGGAAGTGATCCGGTCGCAGAATTCGCCAGGGAGTTTCATCCCGGTGTCTTTGAAGCTGTCATCGAGGCGATCAAAGAGGAGACATCGACGACGCGGACTTACAGGATAAAAGCGGCAGAAGGATATAAACTGCCCTTTTTCTATGCCGGTCAATACATCTCCATCAAGTTTGAAATAGACGGGCGCAGCTGCACCCGTCCCTACACCATTTCCTCGTCACCGCGCGACTCCGGTGGAAGAGGCTACCTGGAGATCACGCTGAAGAAAAAGAACGGCGGTTATACCAGCGAATATATCTCTGAAAAGTGGAAACCGGGCACAGTGATCCGTTGTGACGGTGCTTTTGGCGAGATGTGGTATCATGGCATTCGCGACCAGAAACATGTGGTGGCGCTCGCCGGCGGCAGCGGCATTACCCCTTTCCGCTCCATTGCCCTGGATATGTTTGAAGGCAGCGGACGTCCGGAGAAACTCACCATCCTTTACGGCAGCCGTAACCAAAGCGATATAATATTCCAAGAAGAGCTTGATTCCCTGGTTGCACGAAGCAGCGGCAGGATCAGGGTGATCCATGTGCTTTCCGAACCCGATCCTGGCTGGGAAGGAGAAACAGGCTTCCTGAGCGCCGGTTTGATCAAGAGGGCGCTGGGGAGTACAGACGGTAAAAGCTTCTTCATGTGCGGTCCGCAGGCGATGTATAGCCACGTTAACAAGCAGCTCGATGATCTGGGCATAATTCAACGGTTCCGCCGCCAGGAGGCTTACGGCGAGAGCGATGATATCACAGCTCACCCGGAATTTCCCCGGGAAAAGGCCGGGAAGACCTACAAACTGGCGTTCAGATATGGGATCACAGAGGTGGAGCTTGAATGCCGTGCCGATGAAACCCTGCTGGTTGCCCTGGAGCGGGCGGGCTATGCCGTGGACTCGCGCTGCCGCAGCGGTGAATGCGGCTGGTGCCGCAGCCTTCTGGAAAAAGGTGAAATCTGGTACCGTCCCGAAGGCCTTGGTGTGCGGGCAAGCGACCTGGACGATGGTTTTGTCCATGTCTGCTCGGCCTACCCCATGAGTAATGTTGTTTTACGCGTACAAAACCAGTTGTAGTTTTAAAGCTCTCACATTTAAGAGACCGCGGTTCCCGCCGCGGTCTCTCATTTTACGGGCTCTTTCGCCCGAAGTGTTGAACAAATTTTATGGATTAAGGTTGTTATGGACGGGCTTAACAACAAATTTTTTAAGGAAGATGAACTGGCCATAAACAGCAAGTATGTTTAGAATCCGGTCATATTCGCGATCAGCAACTGTTTGCTACCCCATATAAGCACAAATGCCCACTCGCGGAGAATTCACCACCGGAAGAAGCATATCTCCATCGCATTCATGCTCTGCAGCGCATTTTTCGCACAGCCATCCTCCGCTGTCCCACTGGCACTCCGAACAGATCTGTACTGCTATATTCTCGCAGTAACTGCAGCGATACTGTGGCTGCTCATTGCGAGCCAGGACGGAAATCTTTTCGCCGGAGAGACATTTTTTTATTTTTCCCATCAGCCTTAAGGTCAGCTCGGTGGTGCTGCCGAAATCATATTCATAGGTAAAATACTCGCCTACACTCACAACCCTGTCCAGGGGGACATCCATGCTCTTATCATAAAATTCATCATCTGGCTCCACGCTATAACCTTGGCCGTTAATGGTGAACAGGCTTAAGTGGCCGCAGCATTCCAGCCAGATATCGCGCAGGAACAGATCCAGGTCGTACAGGGTTGCAGAGGCCGGGACCTCCAGGTGCATCCAGTATTCGGGCAGGTGACGACCTTCTACCCGTACATGCAAGCAATCCTGGATTTTTGCCTTTTCTTTCGCTGTCATCTCTTTTATTATTGTACCAGCGAAGGCGGAGTGATTAACGGTGCAGGACTTTAAATGCTTGCTCATCCCTCTTTTAGAAAACCTACCCTGGCAAAGGTAACATTGGCCCATAGTTGATTGTCTGCTCATTTTAAATCGCT
>CAZQEV010000259.1:0-2255 GCA_964592135.1 uncultured Syntrophomonadaceae bacterium | reverse complement strand
AGGGCGGTGATGATGCCAACCGGCAGCTCCCGCGGTGCGATAATCGTCCGGCCCAGCGTATCGGTGACTATGAGCAGCGCCGCCCCCAAAAGGGCGGAGGCAGGCAGGAGATGGCGATGGTCGGGCCCTATCAAGATTCGGATAAAGTGGGGCACCACCAGCCCGACGAAGCCGATAACGCCGCTCGTAGATACCGCCGCCGCTACCATCAGGGAAGAACCCGCCAGGAGAACCTTCTTCACCTTTTCGATATCGATGCCCAGGTTGTGGGCGGTCTCTTCACCGAAGAGCATGGCATTCAGCTCGCGGCAGTAATAATAAACACAGCCAAACCCCAACAAGGCGTAGGGCGCCATGATTTTAACTTTTGTCCAGTTGGCGCCGCCGAGGCCGCCCATGATCCAGAATACAACCTGGTGCAGCCTGTCATCGGCAAAATAGGTGAGCAAGGAAACGAGCGCAGAGAGAAAGGCGCTGACGGCGATCCCGGCAAGCAGTAACGGCATCACCGGCACCTCCTTACCCACCCGGGCCATCTGGTAGACCAGGATCAGAGTGACGGCGCCGCCGGCAAAAGCAAACAGGGGTACCGCACCGACGCCTCCCCAGGCCATAGGCAGGCCCGCGATCATGGCGGCAACAGCGCCGAGAGCGGCCCCGGAGGAGACACCGATCACATATGCATCAGCCATGGGATTGCGGAAGAGCCCCTGAAACGCCGCCCCGGCTGTGGCCAATGCGGCGCCCACGGCGCCGGCCAGAACGACCCGGGGCATCCGCATATTTAGCAGGATATCTTTTTTCACCGGGTCTATACTCATCCCGCACGGTGCGCCAAACAACCCCAGGAATACGGCGCCGATCTCCCTCAGCGTAAAGGGCACCGCCCCGATACCTATAGCTATCGCTGCAGCGACCATAAGCACCAGCAGCAAGGCCGGATAGATCAGTGCTTTTAGTTTGTTTTCTTCCCTTCCATTCTTCTCCAAAGGTGTCTCCTCCGGTTAACAGAAATGTACCTTACCCGTCTGCCGCTATTTGAACAACTCCGGGTAGAAGAGAGCGGCGGCATCTTGAATGGCCCCGCCTACCCGCGGACCGGGACGATTAAAGAGATCAGAGTCGACGCCGTAAATCCGTTCGTCTTTCAGCGCAGCTATTTCAGTCCAGCCCGGCCGGTCATAATATTGGCCCACCACCATTTCGGCGGTACCGTGATCGTCGGGGTAGAGGATCACCCGGGGATTTTTGTCGGCCACCGCCTCCGAGCTGACGGTGGGATAGTTGTCCTCTACATCGGCAAATATGTTTTTGCCTCCCGCCGCGGTGATCACCTCGTGAATAAAGGTGCGGTTGCCAATGCTCATCGGAGGATCATACCAGAGCTCATAATAGACCGAAACCTTATCATCGTCCTTGAGGGCAGCCAGTTTATTCTGAACACTGTCGATCTGCTGCTCTATTTCGTGAACAAGGGTTTCTGCCTCCTCTTTCACCCCTGCCGCGGTCCCAACGAGACGGATAGCTGCAAAGACCTGATCTATGGTTTGCGGCTCCATGACCAGGACAGGAATATCCCTCTCTTCCAGCTGGGTCACCACTTCCTCGTGCAGGCTGCCGGCCAGGACCAGGTCCGGCTCCAGGGTCAGGATAATTTCAATGTTGGGGTCGGAAAAGCCGCCCACCTTCTCTTTCTCCGCCGCCTCAGCCGGATAATTGCAGTAGTCGGTAACCCCGACCACCCTGTCCCCCAACCCCAGGGCAAACACAACCTCGGTATTGCTGGGGGAAATGGAGACGATTCTTTCCACCTCACCGTTGATGATCACCTCCCGGTCCATCAGGTCTGTCAGGGTAATCTCAGCGATCTCCGGCGGAGCCTCTTCCTTCGTGCAGCCGGTCAGGACTGCAGCAAGCAGCAGGGCCGCACCCAGCAGTAAAAACCACCTCTTCCGACAACTCTTCATCTTTAAACCCTCCTGTAAGAGATTTTGTCGGGCTATAAAAAAAGCCCGGTCCCCGGTTGAGCAAGGCCGAACCTAAGCATTAAAAAACCGCGGGCAGATCACGCGGCTTTCAGACGCTCTACCCTTTCGACCGAAGGGACTTGCGCTGTCTTCAGGCAGGTCTCCTGACTCGTGTTCATCGCCTGCCCTTGCCTTCCCGGCCCGGAGGCCAGTGGCTTTGTAAGGGGGCTCCCACTTACAGTGGCGGGACCGCGCCGGATTTTTACCGGCTTCCCTATTAAGTCTTGC
>CAZQEV010000258.1:0-2268 GCA_964592135.1 uncultured Syntrophomonadaceae bacterium | reverse complement strand
CCATCTACCGGGAGGTCTTGATCCTGAAACATGTCAATGAGTTGAGTTACGCGGAAATAGGCGCCGTTCTCGGTCTTAACCTCAGCCTGGTGAAAAACAGGCTCTACCGGGGCCGGATCATGCTGCGCGAGGCGCTGCAAAAGGGGGAGTATAACCGGTGAAAAAATGTCCCGGCCCGCTGACCTGGCAGGCTGTGGTGGATGGCGAAGAAGAGGAAGCGCACTACAGGGCGCACCTTGAGTGCTGCCCCGCCTGCCGGGCGGTGTACAGTGAGATCAAGGAGGCGGCAGAGCTGGCCCATTGCCTGCGCTGTGATGCCGTCCCCGCTCCCGGTTTTGCCGGCAGGCTCATCGCAAAGGCGCGCAGCAGTCATGCTGCTCCCTTTCCGGCGGGGCTTGTGGCAGTGCTGCTCTTTGCTGCAGCCGCCCTGGCTGCGCTGCTGCTGGACCCCGGCTACCTGAACTGGTGGTTGAGCGTGGGCATCACCCGCAGCTGCAGCCTGCTCATGGACACTCTTTTCAGGATAATCGGTTTCGGACAGAGTTTTAACCCGGTCTGCGTGCTCGGAGCGGCCGTGCTCATTGTTTTGCTGGAGATAGCAGTGCTGGGGAAATTAAAAACAGTGGGGGGATGGTAAAGGTGAAAAAAACGAAGTGGGCTCTGCTCTTTTTGTTGGCCCTGCTGCTTTTTGCGGGAGGCGCCGCCGCCGGCGGAAAGGTGATTGAGGGGGATATCAACAAGGCTGCAGGGAGCCTGGAGATTGGCCGCGGCACCACGGTGAACGGTAACATTACCCTGAATATGGGCGAAATTGAGATCCTTGGCACTGTCAATGGAGATGTGGACAGCAATATGGGCCAGGTCACCGTTCACGGGGAGGTCAACGGTAACGTGGAGGCCAACATGGGCCAGGTGCTCATCCTGGGCAGTGTGAGCGGCGACGTGGTGGCGCGCATGGGCGAGGTGATCGTGGAGGGAACGGTGGGCGGCGATGTAAATGCTGATCTGGGGGCGGTGCGCATCAGGGGCAGTGTTGGCGGTGATGTGAGCAGCGGCCTGGGCGAACTGCGCATCCCCGGGGAGGTACTGGGGAATGTGACCAGCCAGGGAAAGAACGTGATCATCACCGGGACGGTCCTGGGTGATGTCAACCTCTCCCGCGGCATCGTTGAGCTGGGGTCTGAAAGTGAAGTGGGTGGAAGGGTTTATGTGGAAAAGGGTCTGGTCAAGGTTGCCCAGGGCGCCCGGAAAGGCTCCATCGTGGTGGAGGAGGAGCTCAGCGAAGCGGAGATCGAGAGGCTTTTTAGCTCCGGCGGATACCGCTTCCGCGGCCTCGATAACTTCGAAGAGGTGGGAGGTATCCTGGAGAATGTTTTCGACGGCATGAGCCGTGCTTTCAGTAATATCAAACTGTCGCCGGGAGAGTGGCGTATTTCCCACTCCATACCCTGGGCCGGCTGGTCGGGGCATGTGGCCAGGGGCATACTGAACATGGTGGTGCTTTTCGCCATGGCTGCACTTACATTCGCTCTTTTCCCCAGACATGTTCAATCCGCCGGTGAGATTATTTTCACCCGGCCGGGCCCGGTAATCGGCTGGGGGCTGCTCGCCCTGGTCCTGGCCGTGCCGCTTGCGATTCTCCTGGCGATTACGCTTATCGGCATTCCTCTGATCTTTGTAGAGTTGCTGGTGCTGGCGCTGGCCGGTATCCTGGGCTATACGGCCCTGTCCCGCTTTGTGGGTGAAAAGGTTGCCGGCGCCGTATCCACCGGCATGGTGAATCCTATGGGGGCGATAGCTCTCGGCGTGCTCATCCTCGGCGCCATCAGCCTGGTTCCGCTGGCCGGCTCCTTCTTCTCCCTGCTCCTCTTTATCCTGGCGGTGGGAGCGGCCCTGGCCACCCGCTTCGGCACCTTCTCTCCGGCGCCGGCCGGGGGTGCAGCTGCGCCTCCTCCGGGTTTCCCGACAAGCCCCGCTGCGGAAACAGAAAAGGGACTGCTGCCGGCGGGACAGCGGAAAGAGGAGAAGGAGATGAAAGAGGAAAGGGAAGCGGAAAAGGAAGAGGGCGGAGAAGCATAAAGAGTAGAAGCATAAGGCCCGGGCTCCGGCCTGATCCCGGAACGGGGATGCCGGAGCCCCGGTTCCAATGCTTGAGAGCTGTAAATACTGCTACCCATATCACAGATGCCTCCCGAAGCGGGACGATGCTATTCCCGAGAAATATTTTATTGAGGAAATGACTAGACCTTTGCATCAGGGGAATAATGC
>CAZQEV010000257.1:0-2302 GCA_964592135.1 uncultured Syntrophomonadaceae bacterium | reverse complement strand
ACTAAAACCGCCCTAAAAACGGGAGTTTTTGTTCTGCCCGGCTATAACCGAAAACTGTATTCGCCTGCAGAAAAAAGCTGTTCCGCAGGTAGAAATAAACAGTTTGCCTACAGCGGTCTGCCCCTATTCCAGGTTGAGCATCTTCTGCGATTTGGCGTCTTCTGTCTCATGCTGTAGCCGGGAAAGACGTTCCTCCCCGGCGGTGCTGTAATAGATCAGACTTTGCAGTTCGATGGTCAGATCGGAATTATGGATATGCACCCCTTCCGGTGCATGGAGTTTTGCTGGGGCAAAATTCAGGATTGCCGTCACCCCATGCTTAACCACCTCATCGACAACTTCCTGAGCCATATCCGCGGTCACCGTGATTAACGCCACTTTAATATTATGCTCCTCGATGATTTCAGCCACCCGCTCAAAGGGCAGCACCTCGATCCCATTTATCCTTACACCGATGACACGCGGATCGCGATCAAAAGCGGCAACAATGTCAACGTAAGGATTCTTCAGAGCATTATAGCGGGTCAAAGCGGTGCCGAGGTGTCCCGCCCCGATGACGATAACCTTTGTTTTCTGATCCAGGCCAATAATTTTCAGCAGCTTCTCTCGCAAATAACTGGCATTGTAACCGGTCCCGCGGGTTCCGAAAGCACCAAAGTAGGCAAGATCTTTGCGGATCTGCTCGGCGGAAAAACCCGATTCAAAACTAAGTTCCCTGGAGGATACTATCTCCACATCCCGACGGATCAGATTGTCGAGGATGCGCAGGTATACAGGCAATCTTTTTATCACTGTTTTAGATACGTTTCGGGAAGTCACCTGCTTGTCCAGTCTCCTTCTACCTGTTTGTTATCGCCGCCTGTTATTCTACCACCCCGCAGCACCCCTGAGCAGCAGCGGCCTTTTTTACTGTCAGCAGTTCCGGTGGAGATCCGCCGCGGTTGAGCAATCTTGTATAGAGCACCCCAAAAGCAGCGCTGTCCAAACCGTGGCAGTAATCGAGCAGCGCCTTTTTCTCTTTCACTCCCGGTTCATGTCCCGGATAGAGCACCAGGGTCACGACACCACCGGGCTTCAAGAGTTGCAAAGCTGACTCAAGGCCCTGCAAAGTGGTTTCCGGGCGGGACACGATGGTGCGGTCGCCCCCGGGAAGGTAACCCAAATTGAACATCACCGCCGCTACCGGTCCACAAACGTGAGATGCCATTGATTCATGACCGTCATGAATCAATGTAGCTCTCCTGTGCAGATCGTTTTGCTTCAGCAGCGCCGCTGTTCTCCGAAGCGCCTCCTGCTGGATGTCAAAAGTATAAACTTTACCGCAGGGTCCGACCAGCTGCGTCAGAAAGAGTGTATCCCGACCATTGCCGGCAGTGGCGTCAACGGCGGTATCGCCTTTTTGCACAATTCCGGCGGCCTCTTTTCGGGCCAGTTCCGTTATCCTGATCATAGCCTTACAGTTAGGGTGATGTCTTAATATACACCAATACTAATATATTTCAACCTTTGAAGAGATAATGTCGATGTTGCTCTCCTGTTCAATGAACGAGTTAACCTGCTCCATAACCCGATGGGCACTGCCGCTGTTCCGGCAAATCGCAGCAACGCCCAACTCGGAACGCTGCCACAGATCATTGCACCCCACTTCAGCAATAGAGATGTTGAACCTGTTGCGCAGCCGCTTAATCAGGCTCTGGAGAACCTGTCTCTTTTTTTTCAGGGAGGCTGCTTCAGGAATATGAATCTCCAGGATACAGACAGCTACCCGGACCAGAACCACTTCCTTGAGGTCAGTGTATGATCCAATCAGTGTACCAGGGGGCCGCCACTGTCTTCAGAATCACCGAACCCGGTGGGTTCAGTGGATTGCTCTTCAATAAGATCCTTAATTGAAACGGTATAGGGAATCACTTTCTTACCGATAAAAATCGGGCAGCCCACGGTTAAAGATAATGCCACTGCGTCGCTGGGACGGGCATCAACCAGGAGTTCCCCTTCTGCTGTAGTCAGATAAATATCGGCATAAAAGGTGCTTTCCTTGATATCGTTTACCACAACCTTCTCCACAGTTACACCGAGGGAATCACAGAAGGATTTAAAAAGATCATGGGTCATTGGACGAGGCGGTATGTGCCCTTGCAGCTTCAGAACAATGGCCTGGGCTTCCCAGAAACCGATCCCGATAGGCAGAACCATCGTATCCTCCATATCCACCAGCAGGAGCAGCGGGTTTTGCACGGAGTCTAGAACCACCTCTTTTACCTTAACAGGAATCACTCTGAAGGCACCTTCTCTCATCTGA
>CAZQEV010000256.1:0-2308 GCA_964592135.1 uncultured Syntrophomonadaceae bacterium | reverse complement strand
CTTCAGCCTCCGCTGCTCTGTACCTGGCGATGGAGCCGCTGAAGACATTGGCCAGCGAGCGGTTCATGGCGCGGCACATAATCTGCGTCAGGATCAGGCCCGAAGCACCCACGATGGCGCCCACGGCCACGAGCAAGGGCTCGCCTATGGTGAAGCCGCAGATGGCGCCCGCCAGCCCGGAAAAGGAGTTGAGCAGAGAGATGGTGATGGGCATATCGGCGCCGCCGACGCGGATGGCAAAGAGGATCCCGTAGAGCAGGGCAAAGAGAACAACGGCGATGGAGAGCACTGCGGCCGGAACTACTCCCGTGAAAAAAGCGGCTGCCGCCAGGGCCGGCATCAGCACAACAGTCCCGTTGGTCCAAAACCGGTGCCCTTTTAAGATCACCGGCTGCTGGGCGATGCGCCGGTCAAGCTTCAAAGCGGCGACGATGCTGCCGCTCAAGGTGACACCGCCGACGATGAGCGCCAGCTGGCTCGTGACCTGGTTGAAAAGCTCCATGGCCGCATATTTCTCCAGTATTTCGATGAGCGCCACCAGGGCCGAGGCGCCGCCGCCCAGGCCGTTGAGCAGGGCTACCATCTGGGGCATCTTCAGCATGGTGGCCTTTACAGCGAGGAAATAGCCGATCAGGCCGCCCAGTGCTGCGGCCGCCCAGAGCAGGGGCAGGCTGATAATATCCTGGGACCACAGGACCAGGATTACCGCGGCGAGCATGCTCAGGGCGCTGAGGCGGTTCCCCCGGACGGCGCTTTTGGGCGAGCTCATCCACCTGATGCCCAGGAGGACCAGCGCACCCAAAATGATGGAAACAGCGATATAGATATGTTGCTGCATGGATGGTCCTCCTCTCTATTGTTTGAACAGCTTAAGCATCCGGTCTGTAACCACAAAACCGCCCACAAGGTTGATCGAGGCCAGCACGATGGCCAGGAAACCGAGAAGGCGGCTGCCGGCCGCCACCGCCGCAGCGGTGGAGACAAGGGAGCCCAGGATGGTCACACCCGAAATAGCATTTGTGCCGGACATGAGAGGGGTGTGCAGCAGCGAGGGCACCTCTTTAATCACCTTGTATCCCAGCAGGGCGGCAACGACAAAAACGGCAATCAACAAAAGGGGGTTCATCTCTATGCCTCCGACCTTTCCCGAATAAGTTTATTTAAGGCCCATTGCTTCTTTGGCCCCGGCGTGCAGAAGCACACCGTCTTTACTGACGATGGAGGAGGCGATGATCTCATCTTCCAGATCCAGTTCTATGCGCCCCTCCTTGATGAAATAGGCGATGTAGTTGTAGATGTTTCTGGCAAGCATGAGCGTGGAGCTGGCCGGGATCAGGCCGGGGATGTTTTTGGTGCCTTCAATGCTCACGCCGTATCTCTCGATGATCTCGCCGCCCACGGTCAGCTCGCAGTTGCCGCCCTGGTCAACAGCCACATCGATGATAGCCGAACCCGGGGTCATGGCCTGGACCATTTTTTCGGTGAGCAGTATGGGCGCCAGCTTGCCGGGGACAAGGGCCATGGCTACAATGATATTCGAGGCGGCCACGGTTTCGGCGATGGCTTCCCGCTCTTTGAGCAGCCATTCCTGCGGCAGGTGCTTTGCGTAACCACCTTCGCCCATGGCCACATCGGCAGGCACCCCGGTGTCGACAACCTTCGCGCCCAGGCTCTTGGCATGCTCCGCCGCATCGGGCCGGATGTCGACGGCGGTGACCACGGCGCCGAGCCTTTTGGCCGTGGCTACAGCCTGCAGGCCGGCCACACCGGCGCCCAGAACAAGCACATTTGCCGGTTTGAGCATCCCCACCGCCGAGCCGATCATGGGCAGGAAGCCGGCAATGCGGTTGGCGGCCATGAGCACTGACTTGTAGCCCGCTACGGTGCTCATGGAGGTCAGGGCATCCATGGATTGCGCCCGCGAGATCCGGGGGATGCCGTCCAGGGTCAGCCCCGTCACCCCCTGCTCCACAAGTTTGTTCACCATGTCATGGTTGGCCGGAGCGGCAGGATGCAGAAATGTGACCAGAACCTGTCCCCGCGGCATCATCTCCACCTCATGTTTGTTTTTTTCGGAGTTGAACAGCGGTTCTTTCGCCTTGAGCACTACACTTGACTGGGCATACAAAATAGCAACATCCTCCACAATGCGGGCGCCCGCGCCACGGTAATCATCATCTGAGATAAAGGCGCCCTCCCCGGCGCCCTTCTCCACCAGCACCGCTGCACCACCGGCAACAAGTTTCTCCACAGTTTCCGGAATGGCGGCAACACGCCTCTCCCCGGGCATGATCTCCCGGGGAATGCC
>CAZQEV010000255.1:0-2333 GCA_964592135.1 uncultured Syntrophomonadaceae bacterium | reverse complement strand
TCCCAATGTTCACATGGGGCTTGGTCCGCTCATACTTTTTCTTCGCCAACTAAAAACACCTCCGTAAAATTAATAGGCTACACTTTGTGTTATTATTTTTTGAGCAATATTTTGCGGCAGCTCATCATAGCGGTTAAATTCCATGGTAAAAACACCGCGTCCCTGGGTCAGGGAACGCAGAGCAGTGGTATAGCCGAACATATCTGAAAGCGGTGCAATTCCCCTGACAACGTGGATCGGCCCCTTGTGATCCGTACCCATGATCCGGCCGCGCCGGCCGGTAAAATCACCGAGTATATCGCCAAGGTATTCTGCAGGGGCAGATACCTCCACTTTCATAATGGGCTCCAGCAATACGGGCTGGGCCCGGACAAAAGCTTTCTTCAGCGCCTGGGACGCGGCAATTTTAAACGCCAGCTCCGATGAATCCACGGGATGGTAAGAACCATCCAGGAGCTTCACCTCCACATCTGTCACGGGATAACCGGCCAGGACACCGTTGTGCATAGCCTCACGCAGTCCGCTCTCCACAGAAGGAATAAACTCTTTCGGAATAGCGCCGCCGACAATTTCATTCGAAAAGATAAAACTCTGTCCCGGCTCCGCAGGCGCAACCTCGATCACCACATGGCCGTACTGCCCCCTTCCGCCGGTTTGACGGATAAAGCGCCCTTCAACCCGGGCCCGGCCGTTGATCGTCTCCTTGTAGGCCACCTGCGGTTTCCCCACGTTGGCCCGGACCTTAAATTCCCGCAGCAGCCGGTCTACGATCACCTCCAGATGCAGTTCTCCCATGCCTGAAATGATCGTCTGCCCTGTGTCGTCATCCGTATGCATATGAAATGTGGGATCCTCTTCAGCCAGGTGCTGCAGTGACAGACTCATTTTGTCCTGATCCGCCTTGGTTTTGGGCTCAATAGCCACGGAGATAACCGGTTCCGGAAACTGAATCGCTTCCAGTATGATCGGTTGTTCAAGATAGCAGAGGGTATCACCGGTGCCAATCTCTTTGGGGCCGGCAAAAGCTATAATATCACCCGCCAGAGTCTCCTCTACCTCTTCACGATAATTGGCATGCATTCTCAGCAGGCGGCTGATGCGCTGCCGTTTAGCGCGGGCTGCATTGAAAACCACTGACCCCTGTTTCAACCGACCCGAGTAGACACGGGCAAAAGCCAGCTTGCCGAGAAAAGGATCAACCATAATTTTAAAGATCAGCGCCGAAAATGGAGCCTCTTCGGAAGGAAGGCGAAAATCCTCCCGCCCGGTTTTAAAATCAAAACCCTTTACCGCACCTACATCTATGGGGGAGGGAAGAAGAGTCACCACCGCATCCAGCAGCGGCTGAACGCCCCTGTTACGGTACGAAGAGCCGCAGAATACCGGGACCAGAGCATGGTGGATCGTGGCCTTGCGCAGGGCACGGTAACACTCTCCAGCAGTAATCTCCTGACCGTTAAAATATTTTTCCATAAGATCGTCATCGTGCTCTGCTGCAACTTCCAGAATCTGCTCTCTGAAGTCGGCGGCCTGTTCGCGCATCGCCTCGGGAATCTCCACTTCACGGCTGTGTATTCCCAGATCATCTTCATAGATAATCGCCCGCTGCCTGATCAGGTCGACAACACCGGTAAACTTACCTTCCGCGCCGATAGGCAACTGCAGCGGAAGCGCCTGTGCCTGGAGCTTATCCTTTAACTGCCTGAGCACATTGAAAAAGTCCGCTCCCACAATATCCATCTTGTTGATATAAGCAATCCGGGGGACATGATAGCGGTCCGCCTGGCGCCAGACTGTCTCGGACTGGGGTTCCACTCCGCCCTTGGCACAAAAAATAGCCACCACCCCGTCGAGAACACGCATGGATCGCTCCACCTCCACGGTAAAGTCCACGTGTCCGGGCGTGTCTATAATATTTATCCGTGCATCATACCACATACAGGTCGTCGCCGCTGAGGTAATGGTGATACCTCGCTCCTGCTCCTGCGCCATCCAGTCCATAGTCGCAGTGCCCTCGTGAACCTCGCCCAGCTTGTGCAACCGTCCGCTGTAAAACAGTATTCTTTCCGTTGTCGTAGTTTTACCGGCATCAATATGAGCTGCAATACCTATATTCCTGACATTTTCCAGTGAAACATAACGGCTCATTCTCTTCCCTCCTTCCTTTCAAGATGCAAGAGGCAAGAAATCAGAAGCAAAAAAAAATCTTTTGGTGGCTCTTTGCTTCCTTCGGACATGCTTTATCCTTACCTCTATCTTGTTACTGTTCCTATCCTTAATTTATGTTAACTCGCTGCATGTCATTTCGTGCTTCCATTTTCCTGTTTCTTGCT
>CAZQEV010000254.1:0-2341 GCA_964592135.1 uncultured Syntrophomonadaceae bacterium | reverse complement strand
GCGCGGGCGGTCCCACTAACACCGTTTAACCGGCTCCCAAAAAACGCTCTTCGCAGATTATAGATAAAAAGACAAATTATTTACAAAGAAAACCCAGCGAAACTTTTAAAAAGGTTGTTCAAGGCTATAGCGACTTAGTCTATAAGTGTTGCTATAAATAACCATAAGTACATCACGGTATTGTTTGACAATGGTGATTTATCACTCTGTCAGATTTATTTAATGGTGATCTCTTTTTCGTACAGATTGTCTACTACTCCGACTGCGCCAGATACAATAACGAACGGTATAGTAACTCGATGCCTATTTCGATATCCTCCCAATGCGTAAACTCATGAGGCGAATGGCTTATTCCACCCACACTGGGAACAAAAATCATTCCAGTCGGTATTACTGAAGATATGATTTTAGCATCATGTCCTGCCCAGCTGACCATTTCTACCGGATCCATTTTGTTGTTCATGGCAAGATCGTTTAGTAAGCGGATTATACCTGGATCCATATCTTGCGGTTCAACAAACCGTTCTTGAAGAATTATGCAATCAACATTGTATTCTTTTTCGATATCTTTTATAAACTCAGCAATACAAGCGTTAACCTTTTCAATGCAAGGCAGCGAAGCGCTGCGTATCTCTAAGGTAAAATCAACTTGCCCCGGTATAATATTTTGCTGACCCGGCAAGACGCTCATCTTACCAATTGTGGCAACAAAATCGGTTTTTGAGGCTACCGCTTTTTCATTGACCCATAAAGCGAATTTAGAGGCTGCCACCAGAGCATCCGACCTTTTATGCATAGGCGTGTTTCCGTGGTTAACCTTACCGAGAAAACGAAAGCTGATTCTTTTAATACCGACCACTTTGGATACTATGCCTATTGGCTTTTTCAAATCATCGAGAATGCTTCCTTGTTCTATATGAAGTTCTAAAAAAGATTTGATGCTTTTATTATCTATAATTGCTTTTTCTAAATTATTGGGATCAAGTTGTACGCTCTCTAAATGCTCGTTGAAGGTCTTACCTTTTTTATCTTTCAAGTTGGCAATTACAGTAGGATTAATAGTACCAACCATCATCCTACTCCCAAAACAGCCTATTCCGAACAGAGATGATTCTTCTTCAATCGTTGCAATAACCTTAAGCGGCCTGTTTGGTTTAAAATTAACGTCTTTCCACATATTGGCCACTTCAATCCCTGCAATAACCCCAAGAGCTCCGTCTAAAGGGCCGCCACCTGGGACAGTGTCAATATGAGAACCTGTCATTATCGCCGGCATCGAAGAATCAATTCCTTCATAGCATCCGAAAAGATTACCTACAGCATCAATTTCTGTTTCCATTCCGATGTCGTGCATCCAACTCGTTGCTAAATTAACAGCTTCCTTCCATTCCTCAGAATAAGAAAGCCTTGTTGTGCTATTGTCGGGCTGTTTACCTATAAGCGATAATTCCTCCAAGCGGGATTTAACACGATCCATGTTAATGTTTACTTGTTCAAGTTTCATGGTTATTTTTTCTCCTCGACCATTACATATTTAAATACTACGTTAATAACAATCTATAATTACTTGTTTTTGCAGTTAAAAAATATCGGTTAATATTTGTGTGTGGTCACCTCTTTCCCTTCACGTACAACCTCCTTACATGGCGTGTTGTAGTCTGTTTCGCACTTAACATTTGAATCAGTATGACTAAGATAAAATATCTCTCCTCCATCTGTCTCATGCAAAAAACCTGCCAACAATAATGGTTGGCTGTCAATATGGTAAAGACATTTTGGGCCTACAATGACACCACCTGAAGTTCACTCGAGATTAGGACCATAGTATCGAAAATGTTCAAAAGCCCTCAAAAAAAACTACAACTTAAACATACTGCGATGTAAGGATAATTATTGCTTAAGTAAATATCTTTAACCATAAAAATTAGAATATAATTCCGTGTTAATCCCGTTTCATATCAAAACGTCGTTTAAACATACTAAGAAAATGAAACACATGTTGCAACAAAGATTAGTGTAAATTCCTGGCTTCTATTTCTCCAAAGAGTCGATTTGAATGATGTTCAAACATTATTATCTATAAAGACGAACTGGGCAGCTGTTATTTGCAATGGATTAATCCTCATGAATTATGGCATGATTATTGCTATTTATATTAACATCTTGAACAGGCAATTCGATACTTATTGCAAATGTTACAAGACCGTTAGTAAAGAAAGTTGGCTTTGCAACCAATCTTTATTAAAGGAGTGTTTAAAAGTTGAGGGAACAGTACCTTACAAAATGGCAAAGGATAGTTTATTTATCTTTATCAGCGGGGATGATTATTTTTGCGGTGTAG
>CAZQEV010000253.1:0-2359 GCA_964592135.1 uncultured Syntrophomonadaceae bacterium | reverse complement strand
GCCTTCAGCGGTTCCAGCATTATTTGTCACCCAAAAGCTCCCAATCAGATCCTTAAATATGATTGGAACCTTTCTGAAGAGGCATTTACAGATTATCTGACCCGGGGGCGCGACTAGCGCGGGCCTGCCCGGCCTGGGGAGCGCCTGGGGAGGCAGGGAGGCGGCGGTGTTGTATGTGATTGACAGCGGCGCATAGCTTTGCTATACTGAATTTACTTTGAATAACCGCCCGCGGGAGGGGTGTCCGAGCGGTTGAAGGAGCCGGTCTTGAAAACCGGTGACCCGAAAGGGCCGTGGGTTCGAATCCCACCCCCTCCGCCAAAATAGAGGCAGCACGGAGAGATGGCCGAGAGGTTGAAGGCGGTCGCCTGCTAAGCGATTAAGTGGGTAAAAGCCTGCTTCGAGGGTTCGAATCCCTCTCTCTCCGCCACATGCGCCCGTAGCTCAGTCCGGATAGAGTAACTGACTACGAATCAGGAGGTCGCAGGTTCAAATCCTGCCGGGCGCACCAGCTTACCCCGGAACCTAACATCTCCGGGGTTTTTCTTTTCAGGAGTTAGCCGCCTTTTTCCCTTCGTGCCGCATGGAGAATCTGGGAAAATTATGCTATGCTATAATTATAAACAGCGATACTTTATCAGACAGAACTTAGATATTAAGGAGAGTTGATCATTGCATGTGGGATACTATGTACAGGAAAAAGGCGGTTTCAGGGCATAACTTTCTGGAAGAGGATGCGGTGCTTTACCCTTCCAGCATTTAAGCCAGTAGTCCTGTAACATTTTAATCGTTTCCTGTCCGATCCTGATCACACTATGGAGGTACACAAATGGGATTACAGCTGACAGAGCAAACCAAAAAGATGCTTTTGCGCTACCAGCAGTCAGAGGTGACGGATCATGTGATTTACCAACGCATGGCAGAGCGCGAAACAGATCCACAGAACAGGGCAGTGTTGGAACGCATTGCCGCTGAGGAGGTGGAGCATGCCTCCATCTGGAGAAAGTATACAGGGCGGGAGGTGAAGCCAAAGCGCCTGCATATTTTCTGGTATGGTCTGCTTGGCGTGTTGATGGGTTACACTTTTGTGATCAGGTTGATGGAAAA
Organism: uncultured Syntrophomonadaceae bacterium; assembly: GCA_964592135.1. Classification (GTDB taxonomy): domain Bacteria; phylum Bacillota; class Dethiobacteria; order DTU022; family DTU022; genus JAAZIN01. Next base: position 1,252 of record CAZQEV010000253.1, on the reverse strand, counting down.
GGGTGAGTATACCACTGGCAAAAAATATGAACAGCTTCTCCGGGAAATTCCTGAAGCAGCAGGGATTATCGAAGACGAGCAAAGACATGAAGGACAGCTGGCCGCCATGCTTGATGAGGAGCGTTTACAGTATGTGGGTGCCATGGTGCTGGGCCTGAACGACGCGCTCGTAGAACTGACGGGCGTTCTCGCAGGGCTCACTTTCGCCATGACCAACACACGACTCGTAGCCCTATCGGGCATCATCACTGGTGTATCGGCAACCTTATCGATGGCCTCATCCAATTACCTTGCCGAAAAGGCCGACGGGAACCCAAAGGCCTTTAAATCCAGTCTCTATACAGGGGCGGCCTACCTGGCTACGGTGGTGCTGCTGGTGCTGCCGTACCTGTTGTTTCCGAGGCAGGCCTATGTTGCTGCTCTGGTGACCATGCTGCTGACGGTTATTTTGATTATCTTCTTTTTCAACTATTACATCAGCGTGGCCAAGGATTTACACTTTGGCAGGCGTTTCGCCGAGATGGCAGGCATCAGTCTGGGGGTGGCGGCCATCTCCTTTGTCATCGGCCTGGCTGTAAAAGCCTGGCTGGGCATTGATATCTAGCTTACTAGTTAACACGGTACCTGGCGCCGTGTTAACTCAGGGTTAAACACACAGTTGGGCTATGGAGGGACCGGTCTATGCCTGTTGAATGGTTTCCCAGAGGAAAATGCATCGAGCTGCTTTCAGGAGCGTTATATGGAAAGTTGTCTACCTCACCCCCATTAATGCTGTAAAATGGGTTAAATCACTCGGCTTCAGCCGACACCTTTCAGGTCAACAAAAAATAAGAATTGTCATCTCTGGGAATAGGGATACTTTTCTAGAGGTGAAGAAGGTGCGAGGATATAGGAAGACACCGCATGCGGCATATGATTTGAAGTATCATCTTGTATGGATAACCAAGTATAGGAAGCCAGTGTTTGTAGGAAATATTTCGTTACGAGTGAGGCATATAATCAGGTTGGTATGCAAGAATAACAATGTGGAAATATTGGCGGGTCATGTGTCAAAAGATCATGTGCATCTATTAGTGTCAGCACCTCCGAATTTGTCGGCAAGCAAGTTGGTTCAGTATATAAAGGGTTATAGTTCAAGAAAGCTGCTGATGGAATATAAGCATCTGAACAAGCAATTTTGGGGTCAGCATTTGTGGGCGAGGGGCTATTTTGCAGCAAGTAGCGGGAATGTAACAGATGAAATAATACTGGA
>CAZQEV010000252.1:0-2361 GCA_964592135.1 uncultured Syntrophomonadaceae bacterium | reverse complement strand
CCCCCATCAATGTGGTATAATTCAAAAGAAATGTCTTTAATAGAGGTGTGCCTTTGGAGGCTCTGAAAGACAAATTTAAAGAAGTCCTGATATCTGTTTTGCCCATTACGGCAATCGTAATTATACTCCATCTTACGATATGTCCTTTAGAGATGAATATGCTCTATGCTTTTTTACTGGGTTCAGCGTTGGTAATTGTGGGTTTGACAGTATTCCTCTTCGGTATTGACCAGGGACTGGAGCCTATTGGACATGGTATCGGAGATACTCTGACGCTTTCGAAGAGCTTTGCCGTGATCATCACCATCTGCCTGGTTCTCGGGTTTTTTATTTCCTATGCGGAACCGGATCTGCATATTCTTGCCGGTCAGGTGGACAGCGTTACTTCGGGCCAGCTTGGACACACGCTTATGGTTGCTGTTGTCTCAATGGGGATTGGCATCATGATGACTCTGGGGCTGCTGCGTATACTGAAAGGTGTTCGTTTAAAGTACGCCTTTGCGGCGGCATATGGTTTAATCCTTATACTTTCACTTTTCTCTTCACCTGATTTTATCGCCATTGCATTTGATGCTTCCGGAGCAACGACAGGCGCTGTCACCGTCCCTTTCATGATGGCCCTGGCTGCCGGTGTCTCGTCATTGAAGAGGGATAGCAAGGTTGGCGAAGCGGATAGCTTTGGACTGGTCGGTATTGCTTCGACTGGTGCCATTTTGGGAGTTCTGATTACAGGTCTTCTATTTGGAGTTCACAGGCTGAGCGGTTCATTGCCGCAGGAAACTATCACCGGTGCGAACCTGCTGGATATATACGGCTCCAGGCTGCTGTCTGTTGCCCGGGGGGCATTCCTTTCGCTCCTGCCGATTGTTATCGCATATATTTTGTTTCAAATATTTTCATTCAAGCATAAAAAAAGACGGGTTATCGATATTTCGAGAGGACTGTTTTTAACATTTTTGGGGCTCGTCGTGTTTTTACTGGGTGTCAACGGTGGTTTTATGGCAGTGGGTATGCAGATGGGCATAAATCTCGCAAAAATGGACTCCATTATTCCAGTCCTGCTTGTCGCCCTGCTTCTCGGGCTGACAACGGTATTGGCCGAGCCTGCTGTCCTTGTTTTAACTCATCAGGTTGAAGATGTCACCGGAGGATCTGTCAATCGAATTCTCGTCCTTATCTTTCTATCCATAGCAGTGGGGCTCTCTATTTTTATGTCCACTTTGCGGATCTTCATACCTGACCTGCATTTGTGGATGTATTTACTGCCCGGGTTTGGGCTTGCCGTGGGTTTAGCCTACTTTGTACCTGACTTGTTTGTGGGCATGGCCTTTGATGCAGGTGGGGTTGCTTCCGGGCCCATGACTGCGACTTTTTCGCTGGCCTTTGTTCAAGGGGTTGCCGCCCAGGTTCCTTCAGCCGATCTGGTGGTGGATGGATTTGGCATGATTGCCATTGTAGCCATGATGCCGATCATCGCGATAGAGCTGCTGGGTGCGCTCTATCAAGCCAAAACACGCAAGGCGTCGAAAGCTGCGCTTTCTGTAGAGGGAATGAATGGAGGAGGTAACGATGGAGAGGTTAATGGAAGATCCGGCCTTCAGTGAAGCGCGGGTGTTAACATTAATTCTCAGCGAGAATCAAAGCCATAAATGTATCCGCCTCGCTAAAGAGAAAGGCATCCGCGGCGGGATGGTAGTGATGGGTAAGGGAACGGTCGATAGCGCTGTTTTAAACTTGTTGGGGATAAAAAACCAGAAAAAAGAGATTGTCAGTTATTTGTTAAAAAAAGATCAGGCGGAAGAGGTGCTGGACTATCTTGATGATGAGCTCCAATTGAAAAAACCCGGTCATGGCATTGCTTATATTACTCCGGCCATGAAGGCAGCGGGCCTTTTGGAGCGGGGAAGGGATCGAAAGTGCTATGTCAGGAATAGAGCAGAGGGCGCGGAGGTGGAAATTATGTTTAAGAAGCTGAATGTGATTGTTGATCGCGGCATGGGAGAGGATGTAATGGACATAGCCCGCGAAGCCGGGGTTCGAGGCGGCACAATTTTACACGGACGCGGCGCCGGTGCGGAGATTGCCACAAAATTGTTTGGTGTGGAGATCGAACCGGAAAAAGAACTCGTAATCATCCTCACAGCAGATGCTCTCATTGATAAAGTGGTGCAGGCATTGTTCCATGAGCTAGAGCTGGATAAGCCCGGCAAAGGGATCCTCTTTATTGAACCGATCCTGGAAACCCGGGGACTTATCGAGATGAGCGGTGAAAAATAGTAACAGAGCCAGAGGCCTGGAGAGGTGTGCCCCGGCCGGCACGGGTCTGGAAGGTACAGATCCCGCCTCCTTGCCGGAGGTCAA
>CAZQEV010000251.1:0-2395 GCA_964592135.1 uncultured Syntrophomonadaceae bacterium | reverse complement strand
TTGGCGAGATTGGCAGGATCGCCGGGGTCGGGCTGGATCATTCCTTTTTAAAATATAAAAAAGAGCTGACCCTGTACGGGTATCAAGTCGAGAAAATTTCGCTCAAGGAAGAAATGGTGGTTTTCAAAAAGATTGACTAGGAGTGGCCGGCAATGGGGCGCCTGGGGTTTTCGTATACAGGGCTGATATTCTTACTGATGCTGTTCATCCCCAACCTGATCTGGCTGAGACACCGGCCCGGGGGTTACAGCCCTGCCGGCGAGAACAGGGTGCTCTTGATCTTTGAACGCGTCGGGCAGATCCTTGTTTCCTGTACAGCCCTTTGTTTCAAGGACTTCAACCTGCGCCCGTGGTCGACATGGTCGCTGTGGCTTGTTGCCGCAGTCGTACTTATGCTCATGTACGAGGGATGGTGGATCAGGTATTTTGGAAGCAGCAAGACCATGGCGCACTTCTACAGCAGTTTTTGCGGTGTGCCCGTGGCCGGCGCCGCGCTGCCCGTTGCCGCCTTTTTTCTCCTGGGCATTTACGGGAAGGTGATCTGGCTTATCCTTTCGGTGGTGATACTGGGAGTCGGGCATATAAGTATTCACCTGCAGCACTGCAAGGAAATCAGGGAGTAGCATAAATGGCTGCTCCTATGAACAAGTGATGGCACTTATCCCGGTTGGGCAGTTTTTCCCCTATCCAAACCTCTGCACGTGTTACAGGTTGATCGAAATGGTCTATAATAGCATCATGAATAGAGGCCGTGAAAAAAATGATCTGTTTTATATGGAGCTGGCCCTGGCGCAGGCCCGGGAAGCGTTCTCTTGCGGTGAGGTACCCGTGGGAGCGGTCTTGGTCAGGGACGGCAAGGTGATTGCCGCCTGCCGGAACCGCTGTGAAGGGCTGAAAGATCCCACCGCTCATGCAGAGATTCTGGCCCTGCGCGAAGGGGGGCGGGCCCTGGGCGGCTGGCGTCTGCCGGGCTGCACTCTCTATGTGACCCTGGAGCCCTGTCCCATGTGTGCCGGCGCCCTGGTGCAGGCGCGGGTAGAGCGGCTGGTTTATGGGGCTGCCGATCCCAAGGGAGGAGCCTGCGGAACTCTTTATCATATTGTGCAGGATGAGCGGTTGAACCACCGCCTGATCGTGACCGGCGGGGTTCTGGAGAGCGCCTGTGCGGCAATCTTACAGGAATTCTTCCGGGATCGCAGATCCTGAGGATCCTGAGTGCGTGCTCTTTACAAAGAGGGCGCTGTTGGTATAATAGAGAGCGGAGAGATGGCCGAGTCCGGTTGAAGGCGCACGACTCGAAATCGTGTAACGGTTTACGCCGTTCGGGGGTTCGAATCCCCCTCTCTCCGCCATACGCATACAGAACAAGGGGTTGCGCCTTCAACGGCGGAACCCCGTCTTACTGTTTTAGAATGTAAATTGGGCGACAGTCGCCGGATCGTCGCCCTAACGGGAATTTAAAGACAGACAGCCCTATTTTGAGAGCTATTTAATATAACGTTTCAGTTGTTGGTAAAAGTTTTCCCGGGTCCCGGCAAGAAGAACTACAACTTTTTTTCCATTGACTTCTCTAATGGTATAAGCGATTTCATAGTTGACACCCTTATATTTTACATCTAAACCGTAGATGCCTGCCAAGTCCTCACGTTTTGGCTGACCAATATAAGGATTTTCCTTTAATTTAAGTAGGGCTGTTTTATAAGCTTCTTTTAAAGGTATATCTTTTAATTTCTTAAAGAAGCGTTCAGCCTGAGGACTGAAAAGCAGCTCATACATAATCAGTCCTCCGAGCCAAAGAGTTCTTCGAAACTAACCGCAGGCTTCTTGCCGGCTGCAATAGCGTCTGCTTCCCCAAGCATGTTGGCAACGGCTATTTTTATGTTTTTGCTTTGTGTTTCAAATTGTTGAATTAATTCATCGCCGGAATATCCTTTGGAAACCAGATCCTTTAAAATTTCAACGGAAAATTCACTAGGTCCTCGATGAAGGGGCTGAATAATAATCCTGCCATTCTCTAGGAGACATTCAACTTCGCTGCCAAGAGCAAGATGTTTATAGAATTGTAAGGGTATCGTAATTTGACGCTTCTTTGAAACGTTGATTATTTTGCGACTCATAATATCACGCTCCAGAATGTCTGTAGGCATTGTTCAAACCTCCTTTATAGTATATGTCAAATCGAGAAGTAGAATGCACATTTCCCTGTATCTTTATATCCTGGAATTATCATAACAAAGAAACAAGGAAATTTCAACAGAATGTGAGGTGATAAAAAGAAGGACATTCAAAAATATCACTAGACGAAATTAATACGGCTAAATACAACCATAGAAAAGATCTAAACCTGGTATTTAACAGGTGGGTGAACAAATGGAGATACCTTAAAAAAAAGAAG
>CAZQEV010000250.1:0-2404 GCA_964592135.1 uncultured Syntrophomonadaceae bacterium | reverse complement strand
AATACACCTGCTGGAGATCCCGGCCCTGGCCATATCATCCACATTTATTCGGAAGCGGGCGGCCCTTGGGAAAACGATCAAGTACCTGACACCGGAACCGGTGGAACAGTATATCAAAAAACACGGTCTTTATAAAAAATAGTTTGTTAACTGCGGAAATAGGTTATAATATTCTTGGAGGTGACAGCTTGATGGTAAAAACGCTGTATGTGGGGAATATCCCCTGGAGCACCACTGAAAGCCAGCTGGAGGAGTTTTTTGGCCAGTATGGCCAGGTGCTGGGCTGCCGGATTATCACCGAAAGGTCAACAGGCCGGTCCAGAGGGTATGGGTTTGTCGAAGTTAATGAGGACGAGATGGAAGAGATCATGGAGAAGACGAATGGCGCGGAGCTCGACGGTAGGAAAATTGTGGTGAACGAGGCGAAACCCCGGGAAGATTCTTGATGCTTTTTAAAATCGTTTTTAAATGACGCAATTTTCCGGATAGTATAACGCAGCAGGATTTGGCGCTTGCGTGGCAGGCGCAGGAAATAACGCATGAAAATAGAGCACTACCGGAAACTAATTGAAGGGCATCTGGGTCCGAAGCTCTACCGGCATTCCCTGGGGGTGGCTGAAACAGCCGCAGCCCTTGCCGACCATTACCGGGCAGACAGGCAGCGTGCTTACCTGGCCGGGTTGCTTCACGACTATGGAAAGGCTTACAGTCGGAATGAGCTTTGTCAAAAAGCAGAGTTGCACGGTCTACGCCTGGATAGGATTACTCTGGCGGAAAAACGGTTATTGCACGCCCCGGTGGGGGCTGTCCTGTTGCAGTCTGATCTGGGGCTTACCGACGCTGCAGTGATCAAGGCGGTGGCCTATCATACTACCGGGTGTGACAGAATGACGCTGCTTGAAAGGGTTCTCTATCTGGCTGATTTGATTGAGCCGGGGCGGGATTTTGAGGGGGTGGAGAAGCTGCGGGAGATTGCCTTTGCCGGCCTTGAAGCTGCTCTGCTGGTGGCGGTGGATCAGACAATCCGCTCTGTAATTAACCGGGGCATGCTGCTCCATCCCCGCTCAGTTCAATTTCGCAACAGTTTACTATCCAGCTTCAGGGAGAACGGAGGCTAAAAGATGCACTACAGCAGGTCTTACCTGCTGCAGAAGCCGAAGAAAACATCTAAGCGCAAGCGCAAAATGCTGCTGTTTATCATTGCGCTGATGCTGCTTATCCTGGCTGTAGTGTTCTCATATAATCTCATTTCGATTTTTCATTCTTTTCATAATGATGCCGGTTGGGCACAGGCCCTGCGTTTGCAAAGGGGCGGCGATGAGCGGGTTTACCTTATCTGCGGGATCGATTACTGGGGTGCAAACCCTTATGTGGAAAGATTGCTGCTGGTTCATCATGACACCCTCAATCAGGTTATCAGTCTGCTTTTCATCCCCGGGAACACCCTGGTTGAAACAAAGGATCGTGGCCCCGAGCCTATAGGCCAGGCTTACCGCTATCTCGATCTTCCTGTTTATCTGGAAATGGTGCAGGAACTTACCGGTATTCCGGTACACCATTATGCAATCCTCAACTACCAGGGGATAGCCGCCCTCGGTGATTACCTGGGCGGGGTGAAAAGCAGCGTTTTTCCCGGCGGGGAAGAAGAAGGCTCCTTGATACCCCAGGAGGAGGAACTGCTGAAGGGATTTGAGCTGTACCGCTACTTTTTAACAGCGGATTACCGCGAACCGCCCTGGGAGCAGCTGAAAAGACAGCAGCAGGTCCTCTCAGAGCTGTGGAAAAGAATGGAGCAGAAAAGGATATGGCGCTGGCCGGGGATGATCAAAACACTTTCTCCTTTCCTGGAGACGGACCTTTCCTGGCGCGAGTTGACGCACCTGCGCGATGAATTGGGCGAATACAAGTTCGCCGAGATGAAGATGCTGATCCTGCCGGGGAAAGAAGGGGTCATTGACGGCTGTCTTTACTGGATCTCCGATGAGGAATCACTGGAAGAGATAGTGCGTCTTATCAACGAGGGCTACCTGGTGATCCCCTCTGAAGTCAAGGTAGAGGTCCTGAACGGCAGTGGTATCGACGGTCTGGCCACGGAAGTCGCCGCCCTGCTTGAGGAGGAAGGCTTTCAGGTGGTAAAAAAAGGTAATGCTGACCATTTTGACTATGTAGAGTCGCAGGTAATCGCCCTGGGCGAAATCGTGGACAAAGCCAGGGCGGTGGCTCTCTACATCCCGGGGTCATCCATGCTGCACCAGTATAACCCTGAGGCGGTGATTGATGTCACTGTGGTCATCGGCAGCAGCTACACTGAATATCAGGATAGATCTTAACTCTCTCTTAAGGAGGTGGACTGCTTGTCGGAACCGGCAAGCGGCTCCCGAAAGCTGGCTTTATGGGCGGCGGA
>CAZQEV010000249.1:0-2417 GCA_964592135.1 uncultured Syntrophomonadaceae bacterium | reverse complement strand
CTGCCCCAGTAGCGCTCCTGGCGGTGCACATTTTCATCGCGGATCTCATGTTCGCGCTTGATCGCGCCGCTCAAGCTGAGGATGTTCTCATCGATTTCGATGCGAAGGTCCTCCTTGTTCTGCAGCCCGGGCATTTCACAGGAAGCGATCACTTCACCGTCTTTTTCATAAATGTCGATTCTGGGCTCCTCGCGGAAAAGGGTAGAACCGAAAAGACGCTCCATCTCACGGCGGGCTCCTTCAAGATAACGGAGCGGCTCACGGGGAATCATAGACATCAACACAACCTCCCGGCATTGGTTTACCCTTATTCTTAATCAGACAAAGCACCCATATCCCTGTAAAATAATAACAAAGTTACTTCACTCGGTGCCAGGCACCAGGTGAAGCAACTTCGGGAGTTTATGGAGTTGCAGTGCGAAGCAGCGGCGGCAGCGTCAATAGAGGTAGGATGCCCGTCCGGAAAACCGGCGGTGTTTTCGCCAATTGATGAAGAAAATGAGGTGTTCTCATGGAGAGCTGGAAGGATTGCCTGGCGGCCCTGGTCCCTTTCTACAATTATGAAGGCGGCAATGCCACCCTGATCTTTACTGAAAGCGGAAAGCTTTTCGAGGATCACCGCACTGTGAAGTGGAACCTGCGCCGCCTGGCCAGGCATTTGAGCGTTGATCTGGAGGCGGCCCGCAGGAATCAGGAAGAATATTTTCATTACAGCCAGGGGCTGCCGCTGCCCCTGGCGCCTGACCTGGTCCTGGTGCCGCTAAAGACAAGGGTGGCGGTGGGTAAGAACGACGGCTGCCACAGCTATTTGAATCCCGCTGCTGTGATCGATCTGCGGCAGGTAAAAGAGCAGGGTGAATGCCGTTCCGTTATCGTGTTACCGGGGGAGCACACGCTGCCCTGTCATTATACAAGGAAGACTGTCCGGAAACGTCTGCGCGACGGCGCCATCGCCCTGGAAAAGCACCGCGGTGTTCTCCTGTCCCGTGCGGGCGCCGGGAAAGTCACCTCTCAGGATTACAAGGAATTCCTGGAGAAGCTCGTCTATACCCTTGTCGCCGGTGAAAAAAAGGGGTAACCGACTACTTACAGCGGTGCCTGGCACCGGTGTAAGTAACTTTGGGGTTAAATGTCATTTTGAGTTCAGAGAAGGATCTACAGGGTTGAAGTCCGGAGGGCGCTCCAGAAGGAGGTTGAAATGATAGAGGATCGCCTGTTGAATCCTCCGGGAGGCGCGGCCGTCACCGTAGGGGTTGACCGCCCGGGCCATGGCGGCGTAAGCTTTGGGCTCCTCCAGCAGGCGCCTGGCGGTGCTGTAGATCTCTTCTTCGGCGGTGCCCACAACCTTGACTGTGCCGGCCTCTACCGCCTCGGGGCGCTCGGTGATCTCGCGCAGCACCAGGACGGGGCATCCCAGTGAGGGGGCTTCTTCCTGGATCCCGCCCGAATCGGTCAGCACCAGGCGGCAGCGCTGTATGAGGTTGTGAAAGGAGGCGGTGTCCAGGGGCTCCAGCAGGTGGATACTGCTGTGGCCGCCCAGCAGCCGCTCCACCGTTTCCCGCACCACGGGGTTGCGGTGAACGGGGAAGATGAGGGGCAGTTGCAGATCGTCAACGAGGCGCCTGAAGGCGCGGCAGATTGCTTCCAGCGGTTTGCCCCAGCTTTCGCGGCGGTGCACTTCGGCAAGCAGCACCGGGCGGCTGAAGTCGATCTGGTTTAAAAGGGGTTCGGGGAAGGTAAAATCAGGGCGCACCGTAGTCTGCAGGGCATCGATGACCGTATTGCCTGTGACGAAGATCGATTCTTCCGGGACGCCCTCGTGCAGCAGGTTCTCCCGGGCCCGGCCGGTGGGGGCGAAATGCAGGTCCGCCAGGGAGCCGGTGAGGCGGCGGTTCAGCTCTTCGGGGAAGGGGCTCCTCTTGTTGAATGTGCGCAGCCCCGCCTCAACGTGGCCCACAGAGACGCCCCTGTAGAAAGCGGCCAGGGCGGCGGCAAAGGTGGTGGTGGTGTCGCCGTGCACAAGGATGAGATCGGGTTTGACCCCGGTCAGGATCTCTTCCAGCCCTGATAGGGCGCGGCAGGTGATCTCCGTGAGCGTTTGCCGGGGGCTCATCAGGTCAAGGTCGTATTCCGGTTTGATCTCAAAAAGTGACAGGACCTGATCCAGCATCTCGCGGTGCTGGGCCGTTACCGCAGTTAGCGCCCTGATCCCGGCGGTCCTTTTAAGGATCCGGATCAGCGGCGCCATTTTGATCGCTTCCGGCCTGGTGCCGAATACGGTCATAATTGTCGGCATGGTCGACTCCTTCACCAGTGGTCATGTTTTATCACACATTCCACTGTTTGAGTGATCATAACATAACAGATCCCTTTGGGCTACCGCTGTTTTGCTCTTAAAGCAGGGATCTGTTGGAAAA
>CAZQEV010000248.1:0-2418 GCA_964592135.1 uncultured Syntrophomonadaceae bacterium | reverse complement strand
CAGCGCTGCAACAACAAAAATCACAAACAGCTTCAGCCGCCTGTCCGCCTGGTTTGTCCGCATAAACCTGGATTTACCGTTCGCCATTTTACAGGTTTCCGCTGATTGACCGTTAACATCTATTTTCTGACTTGCAGCTACGGATGCGGCATTACCTGCAGAAACCAGTTCTGTCCCTGCCGGGGAAACTGCTTCTTGAGCAGGGATAACGGCAGCAGCAGATGATCCGCCGCCGGCACCGGCCCGGACCTGCCGCAGTTTGTTTGTAATTTCAGCGACCCCCTGGGGGCGGGCCTCAGGATCCAACTCCAGCATCTGCATGATCAGCCTGCTGAAACCTTCAGATACAACGGCTTTATTTTCGGGCGGCTCGAAATTAAAGGGATTACCGGCAGGATCAATGCCGGTTAATAGATAATGCAGAGTTACACCCAGGGAAAATATATCTGAACGATGATCCGTTTGATCGCTACCAAACTGCTCCGGCGGTGCGAAACCAAGAGAGGCAAAGTATACAGTATCAGAGGCGGCGCCCGGGTTGAAATGGCGGGCAATACCGAAATCAATTAGTTTTATTTTGTTTCCCGCTGTCAACATTATATTAGCCGGTTTTACATCACGGAAGATCACCGGAGGCTCCCGCTCGTGCAGGTAACCCAGCACAGCGCACAGCTGAAGCGTCCAGTTAATCAGCTCCTTTTCAGGAACCCTGCCCTGTCTCCGGACGACCGCCTCCAGCGTTTCTCCCTCTATATAGTCCATTACCAGGTACCAGCGGTCTCCGCCCGCTGAAAAGAAATCTGTTACCCGGGGCAGGGATGGATGGCGGAGCTCAATCAACATTGAGGCTTCCCGCTTAAATGCCTCCAGAGCATTTTCCACTTTGCCCGGTCCCAGCGCAGCTGTGCTCATCTCCTTAATTGCGACAAGGATATTGTCCAGCCGGAGGTCCATTGCTTTGTAAACAGCACCCATGCCGCCACGTCCCAGCAACCCCATGACCGCGTAACGATTTCCCAGCAGTGTATCGGGATCAAGCCGGCCTGTAGCTCCCTGGAGGGCATAGCCGCATTTGACACAAAAGTTAGTCTCCCCGGCTGAACTTGTGCCGCAGACAGGGCATTTTAGCATGTCCTTCCTTCCCCCCAACGCTCGACCCGGACACCTCCCGGTAATCGACTACACCGGGCTCAATAGCGAGGCTGACCATCCAGAACAGTCAACTGTTGGCCGCCTGTCGATTTGTTTGAATCAGATCTGTCTTTCATTTCTGATCATCTTTGATCAGCTACCCGCCGGCCTGCCGCGGGCAGGTGTTATTCATGATAGATATCGTCCGGCGAATTCCCCCGGGCAACATTATCACTGGACAGGATTTGGGAATCCTTGCCCACCCAAACAGCGCCGCCTCTTATGAAGGCGACATTATTTTCAAAGGTGTTGTTCTGCACTGTCGCCGAAGCCCTGTTGCCGATCAGAATACCACCGCCATTTTTTTGGGCTTTGTTGTTAGCAATGATGTTATCGCTGATCAGGACGGCATTGGTCCGCCAGACGAATATCCCCGCTCCCAGGTTGGCATTATTGAAACTGATGTGATTGTCTTTTACTGTTGCTTCGGACATGTGCGCAATATAAAGGCCTCCGCTGGAGTCTGAACTGTTACTGTTTATCCGGTTGCCGGTAATAACCGGAGCAGACATCATTGCGACCAGGATCCCACCACCAATATCGGCAGCCCTGTTATCCTCGATAATATTATTCCTGATTGTCGGGTTTGACCTGTACCAGACAGCGATACCGCCGCCGTAACCTTCAGAGATGTTTTGAGCGATTCTGTTGCCTTCAATAAGCGGCGCAGAACTATCCAAAACAGCAATACCCCCGCCAATTCCCAGCTCCCTGGATCTCACATTTTCGACTATATTTTCTGTTATTACATTTCGGGTTATAGTCGGGGAGCTGCCGCCTGTAACTAAAATACCGCCGCCGTACTGCCGTTTGAACAGCATCGTTTCGCCGTCGTAGGAGACTATTCTGAATTGCTTCCAGGTCCCGCTGCCTCCGGTAATCGTAAAGCCGCTCAATTCGGCGCGGGGGCTTTCTCCGCTTTGAAAGGTGACCACAGTCCCCCCGGAACCCCCGTTGATGATGGTAGAGTCAACTACAGCCGGATCGTGGGGATCCATGCTCTGCAATATAATCTCTTTGCCCATAAAATCTATATTTTCGTGGTAGGTGCCCGGCCTGACGATAATGACCTGGCCCGCCCCGGCATGATCGATCGCCCTTTGAATGTTGGGGTAATCATCCGGCACGACCAGATCAGCGCCGGTGACAACCCCGCTTATCTCCGGTGTGCTGTTGAAAAGGCCGGCCATGCCTGCAATTATCACCCCGACGATGCACAGCCCCAGT
>CAZQEV010000247.1:0-2421 GCA_964592135.1 uncultured Syntrophomonadaceae bacterium | reverse complement strand
TAGCGGCTTGCGCATTTGTCAAATCAAAACCGGTCTTGACCGTGTCCACGATGATTGGCTTCGCCAAATCCATGGCAGCATCAATAATCTTAGCAGTGACGCTCTGTGGAACAGGAGATTGTGATGGAACATCCGCGAAGGTCTGTCCAATGGCATCCGTTACCGGCGAGATATCATACACTTTGCCGCCAAACAGTTCCTTTTGTTTGTTTATCACAGTCTCAGGCGGCACCACCACGTTGCCGTCTTCGTCGACCTCTATTCCTGTCAAATCAACAGCGGATGCGGCAGTATCCTTTCTCCCTTGCTTTTCAACAGGGAGTTCGCTCAAAATACCGTCGACGATCTCTCTGGGTAAAGCAAAGATCCCGGAAATATTGGCAAATAACAAGTTGCTCATAAAGCCTCGCTTGACCACCTCTGTCGCCAATATGGTTCTGGGAATTGTGAGCACCTGTGTTGCGTCCAAAGGCACCATGACGCCCTGTTCATCCTCACCGATTACCGGAAAGAAATTGAGCAGCCTTTTGATATTTTCCGGGCGATCCTTATCGCTGACGCTGCCGTCACCGACGAGCTTGTTGGCAAATTCATCGAACATCACCAGGGTGCGGTCAGGGGCAAAGTCGAAAATATAGGCGTTTTCTTTTTTATAGTATTTGCCGTTTTTCTCGTAATGGTAAGGGTTCTGCGAGCGGAATGCGGCCTGCATATACAGAGCCGGGCTGGCGACATTGCTCAGCATCATCACCGCTGTCCATTCGGGTATGGTCACACCGGTGGTAAGCTGCCCCACGCTGATCGTGATTGTGTATTCGTTTTCAGCGATGGCTTTGCGCACCTTATCGTAGCTCTTTTCATTTGCGACGAAATCCTCCGATTCCTCGGCGAGGTCCCTGCCGTCGCCGGCAGCAATTATTATCTTGTGGTGCATAAACGCCGCATCATCACCGAGCAGCTTTGCCAAAGCCTTTGCGGCGGCAACCCTGTCGAGGAGCCAGAACGTGTGCTTCAGCTCCTTTCGCAGGGCCGGAGTCGAAAATGGATACTTTTCGTTTTTGGTCAGCCTCTCCAACCACTTTTTGACATGCTTCTCATGCTTGAAGGTTGTCTTGCCTTCTTCAACAGAGAAAAACTCATTGAGATCAAAAGCAAAATCATAAGTGGTTTCCCCTATGGTCTGTCCTTCAAGAAGTCTCTCCTCAATCATCGCGGAGAGCTGGAATGTAAACATGTTCAACTGGGGCAGCGGCTCATATGGATTGCCGCCCCTGTTGTAGTCCCAGTTTTTCTTTATTTCCTGTTCGTCGGCATATGACCAGTTGTATATTTGCTCCGCGCTGAATTTGCTGCCGGCAATGGCCTTAAAGGGGGTCCCGGACATGTGCAGTGTGAATTTCCTGACTATCCTTGAAAAGGCCCAATCGGTCTTAGATGTGTCCACCCCCTCGTGCGCCTCATCTACGACGAGCAGATCCCAATTGGTTCCGGCGACCCACTCGAGCTTCTCAATGTAACCGCCAAAGGAGATCGCTCCCTTCAAATCCTGCAGGCTCACAAAAGCTATTTGCTTGATGTTATCCTTATTGGTTATGTGTGAGAGGAGTTTTTTGTAATCTTCCCGTGATAGCGCTCCTGAGCTCTTGAGGGAATCGGTATCAGAGATAAAATGCATATCGGGCTCTTGCCATTTGATAAATTTAACAAAATCGTCATACCAGGAGTTGGCAATTGCTGGACGATTGGTGACGATCAGGACACGTTTGAACCCGCCCTTGCGGACAAAATCATAAGTCGCAAGGGTCTTCCCAAAACGCGGCTTTGCGTTCCAGAGAAAGCTCGCCGGCTCCCGCCCTGTTTTCATATAGGCCAGTGTACGCTCAACAGCATCAGCCTGCTCCTCCCGGAGCTGGTACTGCGTCCCCCGGGCGGGAGATTGTATCTGACTGTAGTCTTTGAATACGAATTTCTTAAACAGCTCTTCAGCTTGCTTCTCCTTCCCCTCGCCGAAATTAAACCACTCAGACAGCCTGCCCGAATGCTGAAATTTGCCCCGTTCAATACCGCACTGCATCAAGTACCAATGGAAGTCACTATCAGTAAAATATTCACCGCCGTCAAATCTTGCATCGTGTGTCCAGAGCAGCTCATACTTTGTATCGGAAGTTTGCGTTTGCTCTTTAATGCGCGTCTCAGCATCGCGATCTGTATAGCCGATCTTGACCCAGCCCTTTTTTGAGGCATCATTTGGAGTGGTGTAAGCGTAAATGGTCGGACTGGTTTGATCTATTGTTTTGATCCGCGTGCTAACCATTACCCCATCTCCTTTACGTGTGATTCGATGAAATCAATTTCATTTTGATCAAGCCCATACTTTTTATATAGCTGCTGATCAATTTTGTGGATTGGCTGCGACCAGTC
>CAZQEV010000246.1:0-2451 GCA_964592135.1 uncultured Syntrophomonadaceae bacterium | reverse complement strand
CCGGCCCGGTGCACCGGGAACGATCTTTATGGGGAGTGTGTAGACAATGGTGAAAGTCAGAATTGCGGCGTTTCCTGCCCGATCCACTGCCTTCAGAACGATGCTGTTGCGACCCGTCTGTAAAGCAACCTGGAATCTACCCCCGCTGCCGCTGACCGCTTTTCCGTTAAGCAACACGTCAACATCAACTTTTCCGTCCTCGTAGTCGTGCGCCGTAGCGATAAAGCTAAGATCAGACCGGTCAACCGTGATATCTTTTAGATCGGTGCTTATGGCCGGGGGGAGGACGTCGCGGTAGTCAATCTCCGCCATGTGATAAATAGAGCATCGACCTCCGTTGTATTGACCACCCATACGCATGAATTTTTCGTAAGCTAGAAGGGCCTGATACCCCTGTTCTGTGGCCATGCCGACCACTCCACTGTCATCGTCGGTATGGCGGATGGCGCCGTCTCCTCTTTGGAAAGCCAGCAGCGCCTGGACCAGATTGATGCCATTCTTGGTATAGGCCGGGCTGGTAGGATCGATCCCGTTGGCGCACAGGGCAATGATCGCCTGAGAGATAGATTCACTGCTCTCACCACCCCAGACAGGGGTTGTGTAACAGCCTTTTGCGTTCTGATTTTCCGATAGCCAGGCAGCACCGGCGTTTACCGCATTTAAGACCCCAGACCGGTCATGGTAAGGAGCTAAAGCAATCAGGGCCATGGACGTGATATCAGGATCGCTAGTGCCCGAAACGCTCAGATCCCAACCGCCGTCTGCGTTTTGATGGGTAAGAAGGTACTCGAGCAGCCAGTCCCGGTCATAGCGCGCACCGGCGGGCACTTCGTAGCCCTTACTGTCCAAAGCGACAAGGGCGAAAATAACACCGTTTAATCCTTGGAAAGTGACATCGCGATTCAATGCCGGGATGTGAAAATTGCAAATACGCTCGATTAAGTCATATCCGTTGAAATTGCGCGGGTCCCCCCCGGCAGCCACTATCGCCAGAACCCTGCGCTGGTGATCGGTGACCCGTTCATCACTGGTGTTGACGATATTCCTGAAACAGTCTGTGACTTCCTGAATCAAGGCAGATACGTATCCGGACGGGATCGGTTCCCCGGAGTTGGCGTGCCCCACCACGAACCAGTCGGAG
Organism: uncultured Syntrophomonadaceae bacterium; assembly: GCA_964592135.1. GTDB lineage: Bacteria > Bacillota > Dethiobacteria > DTU022 > DTU022 > JAAZIN01. The sequence goes on along the minus strand of CAZQEV010000246.1, from coordinate 1,310 downwards.
ATGAGACCCTGGTCCCGGATATAGCCGAGCACCCCGGACAAAGCATTGCCGACCTGCTCTTGCAGCAGCTCCGCCGCCAGTCGAGCAATCCCGGCTTCCGCCGCTTCCAGTTTATCCAGGTTAGTAACCAATGCCCTATGCACGGGGATTAGAGCGTTGTAGGCCCAGCGGGCATATTCCACCTGCGCCCGGTCCGCCAGAGTCAGCGCCTCCAGCTCCGGCAGGGCGTCGATGAGGGCGATGACCATTTCCGAGGTTATAGCCACCGTTTGCACGGTGACGGTCAGCCTTTGCTCCTCCAGGGTAACATCATTTTCAATATAGCGGCAGGTAATCTCGATAACCGTCCCGTCGGCCACGGGGATTTCTTCCCGAGCCTGGTAGCTGATCCCACCGGATTCGTAGGCAGCTTCAGCCATGGAGGATACCGGTCGCGCCTCCAGGCTCAGGGCAGTGACCGAATCCGGGATGGTGTAGGTGTACTCGGTAACGCCGTTTTGGAAACCGGGGCTGAGGATACCGGGGCTGCCGATAAACAACAGATCCGCCAGCTCTGCGCTTTGCAGGGCAGCCCCGATATCCCGGCCCAGCCGGCAGGTGTTCTGCCAGCGGACCTCATCCCCATCTGCCATCTCGAAGTACGAAACCCCCATGTTGATGAACCAGTCGTTTAAAGAAACCATCCAGCCGGAGTTCTGGCCGGACATAAATTCGCCGAAGTTTTCCACGTATTGACCGTTGGGCAGGTAGAAATCCCCGATGCCCGAGAGGTAGAGAGAGCCGTACTCACTGTGATAGTTGTAGTGGGGTACTATCCCCAGGGCTTCCAGAAGCCGCAAAGTGACATCGCCCATGTTGTCACCCTGGTTGAAGGGGACATTTATTGCCGGAATGATGGCTCCCAAGGGGCGAGGGAAAAGAAGGCCGCTTTCGCCGGTGCGGACGCCGTAGTCTTCCATACTTACGGAAGCGTAGCCGGCGGGGTCCGGAACCAGGGCAGCCAGGGCCGCATCAACGTCATACTTTTGAGCCGCGTCCTCGATATCAGCGATGGCCTGTTGGCTCAGGGCCTCGAAACCGCCGCTTGCGGCCTGGATGGCGCCGACGCCCGCGTCGCGGGCCGCTTTAATCGCCTCGAAGCTCTCTTTCCCGTAAGCCCGGGTCAGCAGGCTGTCGAAAGCGGCATACACAGCATCAAGGGCATCTTCCTTGCTCATGGCGCCGCCGCCGCTTTCGCTGACTTTGACAATTAGCTTCGCTTCGGTATAGGTGAGAGTGTTAACGCCGCCTCTGTCGATGCGAGCGCTGAC
>CAZQEV010000245.1:0-2455 GCA_964592135.1 uncultured Syntrophomonadaceae bacterium | reverse complement strand
AGACGATTGTCGCAGCCCTGGGCGGCAATGCCATCCTGAGGCCGGGCCAGAAGGGCACTTATGCGGAGCAGATGGAAAATGTCCGCATGACCGCCGCACAGCTGGCAGAGCTGATTTTAAAAGGCAAGCGGCTGGTGGTTACACACGGCAACGGCCCGCAGGTAGGCAGGTTATTCCAGCAACAGGAAATCGGTCTCCGGGCCGGCATACCGGAGATGCCTCTTTTTCTGTGCGGAGCCATGTCGCAGGGGCAGATCGGCTACATGATCCAGCAGGCACTCTACAACGAACTGCTTAAAGCCGGCTGTCGGAAGACAGTGGTTACGCTTATCTGCCAGTCGCTTGTGGATCCCTCAAGCCCTGCTTTCAAAGATCCTACGAAGCCCATCGGAAGTTTTTACAGTGAGGTGGAGGCGCAGAAGATGGCGGCGGAAAAAGGGGAAACCTGGAAAGAGGACAGCGGCAGGGGCTGGAGAAGGGTGGTCCCCTCCCCGGAACCGCAGGGCTGCGCAGAAATTGATGCCGTCAAGGTCCTTATTGCCGCAGAGGTTGTTGTGATCGTCTCCGGGGGCGGTGGGATTCCCGTAGTCAAAGGTGCAGAGGGAATTCTCAGCGGAATAGACTCAGTTATCGACAAGGATCTGGGGGCACAGGTGATAGCCCGGGAAACAGGCGCAGAGACCCTGTTGCTCCTCACCGATGTGGCTAATGTGGCTGTGAATTACCGGACCTCCCGGGAAGAGAAACTTGAGCAGGTGAACCTGGTTGAACTGAAAGCATATTATGAGCAGGGGCACTTCAAAGCGGGCAGCATGGGGCCCAAAGTTCTGGCGGCGATCCGTTTTGTCGAGGGTGGAGGCAAGAGGGCCGTGATCACCTCGCTGGAAAATGCGCTGTCCGGGGCGGAAGGAAAAATCGGCACCGTGATCACAGCCTAGATCATGCCCCGCCTGGATTAAATGCTGATCCGGCCGGGACACATCGGGACCGGTTCAGCTACTGGCGGTCCAGAAACTCCTCCACCTGGCGCACTGTACCGGGGCCGATGCGCCCCTCCTCCGCCAGCAGTGTCACAATCTCCCGCAGTTGCAGCAGGGCGTGAAGGCGGTAGCCCGCCGCCTGGAGTTCCCGGCGGCCGCCCTGTTCGCGATCGATGAGCACGACAACATCCTCCACAACCAGCCCGGCCTCTTTAAGGGGGGCAATGGCCGCCAGCTTGCTGCCGCCCGTTGTGATCAGATCATCCAGGACTATGGCCCGGTTGCCCCGGCGGTACGATCCCTCCACCGCCAGCCCCGTACCGTAGCTTTTCACTTCCTTGCGCGGATAGATCAGCGGCAGGCCTGTTTCCAGAGCCACTGCTGCGCCGATGGGTAGAGCTGCGTAAGGGATTGCCGCCAGCCGGATTTCAGAAAGATGATCCTGCGAATTGCCATCAGGTCTGGCCTGAAGCGGCCAGGTTTCAACCTGCAAAAGCTTCGCGATAAGCCCGGCGTAGGCCCGGGAGACCCGCCGCAGCACGGCGGGATGAGAAGCCAGCAGGCGCAGGTCGATGTACAGGGGCGACTTTTGACCCGAGGTCAGTGTAAAATCGCCGAACTTGACGGCGCCGATGTCGAACAGCGCCAGGACGAGTTCCTTTTTCGGATCGGGCGCCTCAAGAGGCGGCATCGATAAAGCATCTCTGATGCGGCGGCGCAGCTCCAGGGCGGCCCGGCGGGGGTCGCCGGCATAGATAATGCCGCGGGAGGAGTTCACGATGATGCCCAGGCCGTCTTCGCGTCGCCCTGCGGTCACAGAGGCTTCCAGATCGCCCCCCTGGGCTCCCACGCCCGGCAGCAGGATCCAGGCCTCTGGCGCAAGGGCGCGGATTGCGGCCAGGGCTTCGGGTCGCGTCGCCCCGGCCACGAGCCCCGTATTCCATACCGCCGCCCGCCAGGCGATGAACTCATAGAGCGGGCGCACAGGGCAGGGCAAAGCCTGAAAATCGGCGGCTCCCGGGTTTGAAGTGTAGCAGAGGAGAAAGACGCCCCGGTCTTTGTATCCGGTGAAGGGAGCGACGGAATCGCCGCCCAGGTAGGGGTTGACGGTGAGGGCGTCGGCGCCCCAGGTTTCGAAGGCGGCGCGGGCATAGGCTTCCGCCGTCGAACCGATATCGCTCCGCTTTGCATCCAGGATCACCGGAACGCAGGTCGTCTCATGGATATAAGCGATGGTCCGGTGCAGCGCCTCCAGGCCCTTTACACCGGCAGCTTCGTAGAAAGCCGAGTTCGGCTTGTAGGCGCAGACCAGATCACTGGTGGCATCGATGATCCGCCTGTTAAAATCAAAAAGCCCTTCCCCCGGGCTGAGCATATCGGCGCGGGGATCCAGGCCGACACAGAGCAGGCTGTCGTTCCGCCGGGCGGCATCGGTAAGCTGCCGGTAAAATGACATATGTTCTTCCTTCCCTTCC
>CAZQEV010000244.1:0-2470 GCA_964592135.1 uncultured Syntrophomonadaceae bacterium | reverse complement strand
CAATTTCATTAAAAGAATTGAACAACATAGCGCGGTGCGAGAGCATCGCCGCTTTTGGCAGTCCTGTCGTTCCGCCGGTGTGCAGCAGCAGATGAATATCATCCAGCGTCAGGCCCGGACAGCATCCGGGTTCGGCTTCCCCGCTGGAAAAGATCACATCATAAGGGGTGTCTCCACCTTTTTCAGCATCAGTTATAATCACATAGTGCCGGATAGCTGTTTGTTCTTTTAATGAAGTGATCCTGTCCCCAAAAACATCCTCATAAAAAAGAACCTCAGGTTCCTCACTTTGGATTAACTGGACCAGTTCCCTTGTCGACAACCTAATGTTGTAAGGAACAAGGATGGCTCCGATTTTACCGGTGGCATAATAGGCATCGATCAACCCGATGCAGTTGCGGGCCAGAAAGGCCACCCTGTCGTTTCTTTTGATTCCGAACTCCTTGACTAGATAATTAGCCAGAATGTCAGCCCTTCTATCGAGATCGCGGTATGTATAGCGGCGCTCTCTATCCAGATCATAAACGGCTTCCCTATCCGGGGTGAGGATAGCCCTGCTTTTTGAATAATTGCCCACCCAGTTCTCATTCATCGGCATTTCCCCCTTGTATTATTTCCCCAGTTTTCCAAGCAAGAAAAGGATGTTTTCTGCCAGGTGCTCCATGATCGTGATTCCTTCCTGATCGGTTTCGGCATCAACAGCGCCGCCCTTTCCGGCAACAACCATGGGCCAATAATCAGCGCTGACAATAATCAAATCATTGACCGTACCCCACAGCAGCAACTGAGCCAGGGCAAAGGTATGGCCCGTTCTCCTGCTGACAGTGACTGGCGCCAATATTTTACGCGACAGGGCTGTTCCTTTCCACTGGTAAGCCTCGCCCACTCCTTTCATCTCGCTGCCGATCCACCGGGAAACAAATCCTGTGCGGTCCAGCAGACCTTTCAACTGGGCCGATATGCCCGCGTGATGGACCGGGCTTCCGATAATCAAACCATCGGCACTGCACATTTTTTTAAATATTTCCTGGAAGTCATCTTCTGTGATGCAGTCCTTGTTGGCCACACAGTGATAACAACCTTTACAAGGCGCAATGGATTTGTCAAAAAGTGTGATCAGCTCCGTGTCAATTCCCTTCGAAGCAAGCTTACCCAGCAGGAAATCAACGAGGTATTCTGTATTCCCCTTCTCCCTGGGACTGCCGCTAATCCCCACTATCCTCATGACCTGCCTCCTCTCGTTAGAATATCGTTATCCTGTGGAGAACTGATTCAAACATAACACCTGAACCATCTTTCATGTTTAATATAGAATATACCACATATTTTTAATCTGTCAACTACTTTTTAAAATCCCTATCTTCCTCCCTTGCTCAATTCTTCTTAACTTTTTCTAATCTGGACATGCTCCTGACTCCGCTTTTGCCTGCAAAATAAAAACTGCACCTGAACAGCGATGCAGTTTGGATATGCACTTCTGATTTATCTTCGCTTTTGTTTTTTAAGAACCGCGGGGCACTATCACTTAAAGGCGCCTTCTTTGACAAATCTCATTACATCTTGAAGCACATCTTCGGGGATCTTTTCATTTTCCCATATTACCCAGCGGAGCCCAACAAAATTTGTTATCCCCATAAAACAGTACGTTAAAACCTCGGGGTCAATATTTACCACTTCCCCTTTTTCCTGTGATTCACCCAACCTTTTAACATACTGCCGCCCGATATAACCATAGTACTCTTTAAAAATCTCCTCATCAACCATCTGAGCCTGCCATATAATTTTATAGAGGCTGGGATGTTCGGCAATATAGTCAAAAAATGTTTTAAATCCCGTTCGCTCAGCTTCCAACCGATTCTTGCTTCCTTCTACTTTTTTAGCAATCTCCCTGCGCAGGTTCTTACTTAGATCTCTCACAAGATAACGAAAAACACCTATCTTATCAGGAAAATATATGTAAAAAGTGCCGGGGGCAATCCCGGCTAAAGCACAAATATCGGTAATTGAAGTATTATAGTAGCCCTTCTCTCCAAAATATTTCTCTGCAGCAAAGAGGATTCTTTCTAATGTTTCCCACCCTCTTCTAGTTTTTGGCAGATTTACTCCACTCAACAGGATCCCCTCGCATTTTTTTCAGGTCAGGGCTTTGATACCTCTTTTTCAAGCCCGATACGCATTTGTCGCCTATTATGTCGCACAACAACAATTCTTTTTAAAATTATCACAACCTTGGAATTATTACAAGGGTTCCCGTAGATCATCCCTCCGATCCGCATCAGCAGGGGCTTCACCCTCTGGGCGACGTGGCGGCAAGGGCGGGCGCACTCCGATCCGCATCAGCAGGGGCTTCACGGCTGCACCCTAAAAAACCTGCTGAATCTCCCTGCTGGAGACGAGATATTGCAGCAGGCAGCAGCGTTAAACTGTAGAGAACGGTGGGTTCTTCTTTATTTTGGCCGGGGGTCAGTGG